>JBDTTJ010000187.1:0-6517 GCA_039930645.1 Acidobacteriota bacterium | reverse complement strand
CTCGTGCTCGCATCGCCGGTCCTCGCAGAGGGCGGCGTTTCCGAATGGCCTCGCGAGTTCACGACGCCGAAGGGCAACACGATCGTCATGTACCAGCCGCAGGCCGAGACCTTCCAGGGCGACCGCGCGACCGGCCGCGCGGCCGTGTCCTTCCTGAAGAAGGGCGAGGCGGCGCCGAAGTTCGGCGTCATCTTCTTCAGCGCCCGTGTCACCGTGGACCGCGACACCCGCCTCGTCTCCGTCCTGGACATGAAGGTGAACCGCGTGCGGTTTCCCGCGATCACGCCGGAGGGCGAGAAGAAATTCACCGACAACCTCGAGGCCGAGGTGCCGAAGTGGGACCTCGTCTTCTCCTACGACCGCCTCCTCGAAAACGTGAAGGTCGCCCAGCGCGAGAAGAAGAGCGCCGAGGGCCTCAAGCACGACCCGCCGAAGATCGTCTTCGCCGACGAGCCGTCCGTCCTCCTGTCGTACGACGGCGAGCCCGTCTTCCGCGAGGTCGAGGGCGCGCCCGTGAAGGTCGCCGTGAACACGTCTCTCCTCGTCGTGAACGACACGCGCAGCGGGCGGTACTACCTCTCCGGCGGAAAGAGGTGGTGGTACGAGGCCGCCAGCCCGCTCGGCCCCTGGCGCACCGTCGGCGGCCCGCCGGCCGACATCGCGGAGTTCGCCGCGAAGGCCCAGTCCGAACAGAAGAAGGAAGCCGCCGATGCGGCCGGCGAGGACGGCACGGAGGGCGCGGCCCCGCCGCGAGTGGTCGTCGCGACCGAGGCCACCGAGATCGTCGTCACGGAAGGCAAGCCGGCGTTCAAACCCATCGCGGGCACGGACGGCAACCTTCTCTCGGTGGACAACACCGAGGGCGACGTCCTCCTCGACGTTCCGAAGCAGGACTATTACGTCCTCCTCTCGGGCCGCTGGTTCAAGGGCAAGAGTCTCGCGCCGGGCGGCGCGTGGGCGTACGTCGCACCCGACGCGCTCCCCGACAGCTTCGCGAAGATCGCGCCCGAATCCGATTCGGGCGACGTACGCGGGGCGGTCGCGGGCACGGACGAGGCCGAAGACGCCGTTCTCGACGCACAGATCCCGCAGACGACCGCGGTGAAGCGCGCCGAGGCGACGCTCCGGGTCCAGTGGGACGGCGAGCCGAAGTTCATCGGAATCGACGGCTCGGCCACGTCCTACGCCGCGAACGCGTCGACGTCGGTCCTCCAGATCCGAGGCCGCTACTACGCGTGCGAGAACGCGGTGTGGTTCGACTCCGATTCGCCGGACGGCCCGTGGACGGTCGCCGACTCGGTTCCGGAAGGCGACATCGACGCGATCCCGCCGAGCGCGCCCGTCTACAACGTCAAGTACGTCCGCATCTACGACGCGACGCCGGACGAGGTCACCTTCGGCTACACGCCGGGCTACACCGGTGTCTACCCGTGGCACGGCACCGTCGTCTGGGGCACGGGCTGGACCTACCGGCCGTGGGTCGGGCCGACGTACTGGTGGCCGCGCCCGTACACGTGGGGCCTGTCCGCGCACTACAACCCGTGGACGGGGTGGGGCTTCGGCACTTCGTGGAGTTACCCGTTCTTCAGCGTGAGCTTCGGCTGGGGCGGCTGGTTCCAGCCGCGCGGCTGGCACCGGGCGCCCTATGGCGGCTGGGGCGGCGGCTGGCATCGTTCCGGCGGCTGGGGCTGGTACGGGCCCGGCGGCTATCGTCCGCCCGCCGTCATCGCGGGCCACTACTGGGGCGGCCACGGCGGCGGGTCGTGGAACCGGCCGCTCCCGGCCGGGCGGCCCGGCGCCATGCGCCCCGCGATGCGCCCCCTCCCCGGCGTGCGCCCCGGCATCGGATTCCGTCCGCCGTCCACGGACATCCGTCCTCCCGCGCAGTCCAACATCTACAACCGCCTCCCGGCGAAGTCGCGCGACGTCGCGCGTCCGCCGTCCGCGTTCGGGCGTACGAAAACGTCGACGTCGAGGCCGAACAACGTCTATGGCGACCGGAACGGCGAGGTCTACCGCCGCACGAAGGAAGGGCAGTGGCAGCAGCGCGAGGCCGGGCGCTGGAAGCCGAGCGACGGCGGCGCGATGGCGAGGCCTGGAAACGCCTCACCGACGACGCGTCCCCGGAGCGGCCGGCAGCCCGTCGTGACGACGCAGCCGTCGCCGAACGTGTCGCGGCCCGCGCCGCGGCCCGAGCTGGACCGCGATTTCGCGGCGCGCCAGCGCGGAGACGAACGCGTGCGCGAACGCAGCAGAGACTCGAATATCCGCCAGCAGAGTGTGTCCCGCCCGGCACCGCGGGCGGCCCCGCAGGCGCGCCCGGCTCCGCCTTCGGCTCCCCAGGCCCGGCCGGCATCCCCGCCTTCCGGTGAGCGCCGGAGCGGGGGAGGCGACAAGGAAAGGAAGCGCTGAGACAGAGGGTTAGCATGCCCCCGGCCACGCAGAGAACCTTTGGGGCCGGAATCCGTTTCTAGGGGTGAGGAGCTGCGATGTACTACGTCATCGGGGCCAATGGCAGTCAGTACGGTCCGGTCGACGAGGCGACTCTGCGCGCCTGGATCGCCGAGGGCCGCGTCGGCGCGCCGAGCCTTTCGTTCAAATCGGGCGAGGCGTCCTGGGCGCCGCTCTCCACGCGCGACGAATTCCGCGACCTTCTCGTCGCGGTGCCGGCGGCCTCTCCGTCGGCCGCGCCGGCCGAGGGCGCGCCTCCCGTCGCGCCCCCGCCGTATCCGGCGCAGCAGGCGCCGCTCGCGCCCGGCGAGCGCGACTGGCTCGTGGCGCTCCTGCTCTCGATCTTCCTCGGGACGTTCGGCGTCGACCGCTTCTACCTCGGCCAGGTCGGTCTCGGCCTCCTGAAGCTGTTCACGCTCGGCGGCTGCGGGATCTGGTGGCTGATCGACGTGATCCTGATCGCGACGAACACGCTGCGCGACGTCAACGGCGCGCTGCCCGTCAGGAGAATGTAAGGCTCAGGGCTTCGGCGCGGGCGCACTCTTCACGGCCGCGCCCGCGACCGTGACCTCGGCCGTCCAGCCGAACGCGGCGGCCCCGTCCGAGAAGAGGCCCGCCGCGTGGCGCGCGGCGGCGTCGAAGAGGCCGGCGTCCTTCGCGGACTTCGCGAGCGCGGCGCGCGCCCACGTCGTCCAGCGCGTGCGGTCGTCGGGCGTGATCGGGTTGAGGAAGCCCGACGTCTCGTCGAACCATTCCAGCCGGTCGTCGACGGAGAGGATCTGCGCGGCCGGGAGGCGGACCTTCACGATCCTCAGCTTCTCGTCGGCCGAGACGTCGAAGCCCTTGTCGAGGTCGAACCCGCCCAGGACGCGGCCCCTCAGGCGCAGCGTCGCGTTTTTCGGCACGTCGAAGACGAGGATCGTCCTGACCTCCTCGACCCTGAGGACGTCCGAAATCTCCATCTGGACGGTGGCGAGCCGGGCGATCTTCTTCACGGCGTTCACGACGGGGGCGGCGCCCGGCCCGCGGGAGGCCGACTTCCCGGCGAAAAAGCCGAGGGCGAAGAGGACGGCGGCCGCGGCGAGGGCGCCGAGGAGGCCGAGGATCAGGCGGCGGCGCATGAAGCAGGAAGACTAGTCCCGTCCGGCCCGGTTTGGTGCGAAAGTGGCCCGAAAACGTCACCCGGCTGGCGCAAAGGCTCCGCCGTGCAGGCGGTTAGAATCGGGCACCCGAAATGCAAGGGACAGCCCGGGAAGGACTCGGAGGACGCATGACCACGAAACTTTCGCGCATCGCCCTGGGCGCTTCGCTCGCGCTGCTTCTCGCCGCGGGCGCCGCGCTCGGAGGGCAGCAGGGACGCATCACGGGCCGGGCGACGGACGGCAAGGGCGTCGCGCTCGCCGACGTCAAGATCACGATCACGACGAAGTCCCTGACCAATTTCAAGGTCGAGATGAAGACCGACAAGGACGGCAAGTGGGGGACGATTCTCAACGACTCGACGATCCCGTACCACTACAAGTTCGAGAAGCAGGGGTACATCGGCGTCGAGCAGGACAAGAAGGTCCCGATCGGCGAGTCCCAGGTGCTCGACGTCCAGCTCCTCACGCAGCAGCAGGCGATCGAGACGGGCGTCGTCAAAGCCGTCGACGATCCCTTCGTGACCCCCTACAACGCCGCCGTCGAGGCGTACCAGGCCGACAACATGGACGGCGCGTGGGCGAAGGCGCAGGAGGCCGTGAAAGCCGGGCCCGACAAGGCGAACGGCTACGACCTCGCCGCGAAGATCGCGCTCAAGAGGAAAGACTGGGACGGCGTCGTCGCGATGGGCGAGAAGTCGCTCTCCCTCGAGACCGACAACCCGCCGCTCATCGGCATGCTCATGGAGGCGTACCGCAACAAGGGCGACAAGGCGAAGTTCGCCGAGTACGAGAAGAAGTACATCGCGGCGAACCCCGACCAGCCCGACGTCATCTACAACCAGGCGGTCGACCTCTACAACAAGGGCAAGTTCAAGGAAGCCGAGCCGCTTCTCGCGAAGGTCGTAGAGGCCAAGCCCGACCACGCGAAGGCGCAGTACCTTCTCGGGATGTGCGACGTGAACCTCAACAAGATCGCGGACATGAAGAAGCATCTCGGCGAGTACCTCAAGCTCGAGCCGAAGGGCGCCGACGCGGCCGCCGCCAAGGAAATGCTCGACGCGTTCAAGTGACCGCGTGACGCCGTTCGTCATCGGGATCGCCGGAGGCACCGGGTCGGGCAAGACGACCGTTGCGCACGCGATCGTGAAGACGGTGGGGGAGGAGCGAATCGCGTTCCTCTCCCACGACGCGTACTACCGCGACTTCGTCGAACTCCCCAAGGACATCCTCGACGGGAAGAACTTCGATCACCCCGACTCGCTCGAGACCGAGCTGCTCGTGCGGCATCTCAAGGCTCTCAAGCAGGGCATGGTCGTCGAGATGCCCGTCTACGATTTCAAGGTCCACCGCCGCGCGGCCGAGACGAAGCGCGTCGAACCGCGCAAGGTCATCCTCGTGGACGGGATCCTCATCTACGTGGAGCCCGAGCTCAGGAAGCTCTTCGACGTGAAGATCTTCGTCGACACGGATTCGGACGTGCGGCTCATCCGCCGCATCCGCCGCGACATCGCCGAGCGCGGACGCACGGTGGACAGCGTCGTCTCGCAGTACGAGAGCACGGTGCGGCCGATGCACCTCGAGTTCGTCGAGCCCTCAAAGCGCTACGCGGACCTCATCATCCCGGAGGGCGGAGAGAACGCCGTCGCCCTCGAGTTTCTCTTCGCGCGCCTGAACGCGATTCTCGCCTGAGGCGACCCCGGCGGGGCAGAATGGGCGCATGAGAAACCGTCTCGCCGCGTCCCTCCTCGCCCTCGGCCTGTCCGCTCCCGCCCTCGCCGCGTCTCCCGATGACGCCGCCCGCCTCGCCGGCCGCGCCGTCGGCCCGACGCCCCTGATCGCCGACACACGCGAGCTCTGCGACACGATCGGCGGCAGGCCCGTCGGCTCGAAGGCGAACGCGCGGGCAGTGGCGTGGGCCGCCGGGAAATTCAAGGCGGCGGGCGCCGACGCCGTGCGCACCGAGACGTTTCCCGTGCCCTTCCTGTGGCTGCCCGGGACGGCGGAGCTCGCGATCGTCTCTCCGGAGAGCGTCTCTCTGCGCGTGGTGGCATGCCCCGCGGCGCCCTCCACGCCCGGCGCGATCACCGCGAAGGCGGTGGACGCCGGCGAGGGGACCGACGCGGACTACGCGCGCCTCGGCGCGAAGGCGAAGGGCGCGATCGCCGTCGTCCGGTCGAGAGAGATGAAGACGGCCGACGACCTCTTCGGCGAATACATGCGCAATGGCGTGATCTTCGACGCCGCGAAGAAGGCCGGCGCGGCCGCGGTCCTCCTGCAGTCCACCCGCCCGCGCGGCCTCCTCTACCGCCACCCGGTCGGCCTCGGCCGGGAGCTGGCGCCGCTGCCGGCCGCGATGGTCTCGCGCGAGCACGCCGCGCGTCTCCTGCGCCTCGCCGAGGCGGGCGACGTCACCGTGCGCCTCGACGTGGTGAACAAGACCGGGCCGACCTACGAATCGCAGAACGTCGTCGCCGAGATCCGGGGGAGCGAGAAGCCGGACGAGGTCGTCCTCCTCGGCGCGCACCTCGACTCGTGGGACCTCGGGACGGGGGCGAACGACAACGGCGTGAACGTGGCGCTGCTCGTGGACGTCCTGCGCGGGATCAAGGAGCTGGGGCTCAAGCCGAAGCGGACGATCCGGTTCGTCGCGTTCAATGCCGAGGAGCTCGGCATGTGGGGCTCGGCCGAGTACGTGCGCGCCCACGCGAAGGAGATGGGAAACATCGCCGCGGTCGTGATCTTCGACGTCGGCTCGGGCCGTACGTCGAATTTCTACTTGAACGGCCGCGAGGACCTGCGGAGGCCCGCCGACGCGGCTCTGGCCGGCGTCGCGGGCCTCGTGGGCGTGCCGCACACGCTCGAGGGCGTGGACGGGACCGACAACTTCGACTTCCTCCTCTCCGGCGTCCCGAACCTCGTCGCAA
>JBDTTJ010000186.1:0-6526 GCA_039930645.1 Acidobacteriota bacterium | reverse complement strand
GGACACGCGCGCGCTCTCTCCGGGTCCGAGCGCTTTCGTCATGGGAGTCCTGAGGCCGTCGTGGACCGCCATCGCGTCGTCCGCGGCCTTCCAGTGGTACGAGACGTTCAGGAGCTTGCCCGCCGACGTCCAGGTCGTGCGCGGCCACGCGATCGGGCTGCGGTTCTCCACGAGGAGAGGCGTCCGGAACCGCGCGAGAGGCGCGACGGAAGCGGGCGAAGAAAGCAACGAGAGCCGGGCCGCGAACGCCTCGTCCGGAAGGGCCGGCACGTGCCGGACGCGCACACATGACGCGAGCACGAACAGGAGCAGGGCGAGCGCCGCAGGGCGGGACGTCGTCACCCCCCCATGTTACGGGGTCGCTCCCGGCCGGCCGGGACCTCTTCGTCTTCGTCGCGCTGACGCTCCTCGTGCGAGGGCTTTTCGCCTTCGACCGGGGTTTCTGGCAGGACGACGCGAACGTTCTCTCGCTCGCTCACGACGCGCGTGCGCGCTTCGGGCTCCTCCCCGCGCTGGTCCATCCGATGGGGTCACCGACGCGCCTCCTCCTCGGCGCGCCGTCGCTTCTCGCCGAGCTGACCGGGTTCCCCGTCCAGGCCCTGCACGTGATTCACCTCCTGACGTGGCTCGGCATCGGCGTCGCGGCGGCCGCGCTCGTGAGGACGCTCTTTCCGGGCCGCCCGCTCGCCGCGTTCTCCGCGGGCGCCCTCACGATCTGCGCGTCCAGCGACTTCCTCACGACGAGCCTCGTCGCCGCGGAGTACGACCTCGCCGTCCTTGGATACGTCCTCTTCCTCGTCGGCGCCCTGAGGTTCCTCGGTGGCGGCTCCTGGAGGCTCCTCGCGGGCGGCCTCGCGAGCCTGCTCGTAAGCGTGTACACCATCGACGTCGCCGCGCTGGCGCTCGTCCTCGCGCCGATCCTCTTCGTCGTCGCGCCGGGCGCTCCGCGCCGGCGGCTCGTCCTCTTCGCCGCGAGCGGCCTCACCCTGCTGCCCTACGCCGTCACCTTCACGCGGTTCATGCGGAGCCCGGACAGCTACGCGGCTGCCGCGAGCCTGCACCTGAAGCCCGCGCAGCTGGCGTTTCGCGCCCTGATCCTCCTCCTGAACAACGTCCTGCCCTGGCAGTGGTCCCTCGACCGGCCCGAGTTCGGCACGCCGCCGCCGCGTGTCGTGCCCGTTGCGCTCTGGGTCCTCGTCGCGGCCATTTGCGTCGCGCTCTTTGCCGTACGCGCGCGCCGTATGGTCACGTCCGCCGTGGCCGGTCCCCGTCCAGGGCCCGCCGGGTGGCGCGCGGGTGCCTCGCTCGCCGTCCTCCTCGCGATGGCCGTCGCGTCGAACATCGCCTTTGCGTCGGTGCACTTCTCGGACACGTTCTACCGGACGCATCTCCTCTCGCGCGTCTTCGTCTCGGCCGGCCTCGGCGTCGCGGTCGACGCGCTCCTGAGGAGCCGGCGCGCTCTCCTCGGCTGGGCGCTCGCGGCCGCCTTCGCTGGATTCGGCGCGGCGGGCGCCGTCGAGCGGCAGGACTACTTCCTCTCCTCGTGGAGGAATCACCGCCGCGAGCTCGCGTCCCTTCTCGAGGCCGTTCCGTCCGTGAAGCCCGGCACGAGCCTCATCCTCTTCATGCCGGACGATCCCGGGTGGCACGCGACGAAGGCGGACTACATCATGCGGGCCTGGGTTCGCATCCTCTACGACGAGACCCCGGATCTCTCGATGAGTACCTTCCGGTGGACGCCGCGGGCGCCTGGTGGATGCCGTGTAGAGAACGCGAGCCTGCGCTGCTGGGTGGACTCCGAGAAGAGCTGCTTCGACGCGGGAACGTGCCCCGGACACCTCTTGCGTTTCGAGGATCTCGTCGTCGTTGCCTTCCGTCCCGTGGAGGGCCGATACCGCCTCGTTCTGCGCGGAGACGAAGACGTGCCAATCAGGATCAGCGCCGAAGGCTACGCGCCCGAGACGCTCATCGGGCCACCGCGTGCGGCGAAGTGGCGGCTCCTGCCGGGACCCGTTCTGGCGCGCCTTCTTCCCGCGTTCCGGGATTGATCGCGACGGTCCGGGACGCCGGCGCGGTCAGGATCCGTGCGGATGCCGGGGCGGCACGTCCCGGCCGAGGAGCCGGTCCACCCTGTCCATCGTCTGCAGGAACCAGTGATACCCGTGAACGAGCAGCAGGGGCGGCGCGAGATCGAGGACGCTTTCCTTCCAGGTACGCGAGCCGTTCACGCGCCACGCCTGGACGGTGCGGTCGATGGCCGCCGCCGCTCCCGACGCCAGCGGCCCCTTCGACGCGACGCCGACGACCGTGTGGGGCAGCCGCTCGATCCCGCACATCGCGACGGAAACGGTTTCAAACTCCTCGAAGAGGGTCCGGAACGCGCTGGACGTGAAACGCCAGTAGTCGTCGGGATAGGCGTGGATCGGGAAATACCAGACGGAGGTCATGATGATGACGCCCCCGGGTTTCAGGACGCGATGGAGCTCCGCCATGGCCTTCCACGGGGCTCGCACGTGCTCGATCGTGTCGAACAGGAGAGCCGTCCCGACTGAGGCGTCCGGGATCGCGAGTGAGTGGAGGTCCTGGACCTCGTCGACGCCCGGCCCCATGCGGAGGTCGCACCCGACGTAGTTCTTGCCCGGGAAGAAGTCCCGCACGGCGGGAAGGTGGCGCTGTCCTGGGACCCGGAAGGAACCGAACTCGTAGACCGGCTCGGGGAGCTCCGTGCAGCGCGTGAGATCGCCGAGAAGCGTCAGGAGTGTGCCGCGCACGGGTGATCAAAGCCTCCGTGCGGGAGCATCGCAGACTTCCCCGCTCATCGAATACGTAATTCCGCCGTGAAGGGGCGGCCGCCCTTCTCCGAGAACGACGCGACGCCCTTCTGCTCGAGGTCGAGGCGCAGGCGGTACGCGCCGGGAGCCGGCGGAGCCGTGAGGAGCACGGAGACCTCCGCCGTTTCTCCCGGCGAGACGCGGCGGTCCGGGGCCTGGATCGCTTCGTGGAGGGTCCGGGGGCCCGACCAGTCCGCGAGAAGACGGACTGAGTTCATCCAGGTGCACGGGCCGTCATTCCTCACCCGCACGTACGTCCGGAACCTCGAACCTGCCGCGACGACATCCGGAAAGGACGAAACGTTCCACTTCGCGTCGTAGGCCGCGCGCGGCATCGGGAGCGTTCCGGCGGCGCGAATCAGGTCGCGGACTCCCGCGGGGAGGTGCCGAAAGATGGTGAACGCATCGACGCGGACGGCCTCAGCCGGAACTTCGGCCTCACGCAGGTATCTCTCGAAACACGCCGTTCGCGGCGGGAGCAGGACCACGGCAGGATCGGCGGCGGCGCGGACGGACGCATCGAGATGAGGGTCCCGGGTCCCGTCCTCGAGAGGGATGGGAGTCGCTTCGATTGCGCCGCCCGACTCGAAGCTCAGGCGGTACGCGGTCCAGTAGTTCGTCCAGACGTGCGTTTCCCCGGCGTCGCGCAGGGCGGCGATCAGGCGGCCGAGCGGTGCCGTGACCTGCGAGTCGTCCACGTCCTCGAGGTGCCGCCGTGCGTGAAACGCGCTCGACACATGGGCCGCGAGGAGCGCCGCAAAGCCGCCGATCCAGAGAACGCGGAGCGCTCCGGGTGCGAGCCGCGACGCGGCCACGCCGAGGAGAACCGGCACGACGACATATGCCGCGACGAGGTAACGCGGCTCGGCGCCCGCCGGACGCGCCGACAAGACCGTTGCGGCCCCTTGCGAGGCCAGTGCGAGCGTGAGGAGAGTCAGACGCGCATCCTTCGGGATCGCGCGAAGCGCGGGGAACGCGAGGGCGAGGACGAGGAGCGGCAGGAGGACCAGCGCACCCGGGAACGGCGCGTGGGGATCGCCCGAGAAGTTCGGGCGCGCGGCGCCAACGAGTACGGGAAGAGACGTCGAAAGAAAGCTCGCGACTTTCTCCGGGAGCGACGACGCCGCCGCCATCGCGACCTCGGGGGCCCCGAGGCTCGCCCAGCCGTGCCGAATGTTCCAGACCCACCAAGGGGCGCTTCCCACCGCGAAGCCGGCGAGGAACGCGGCGGCGTCCCGACCCTTCCACGCGCGCCGCGTTCGCACGGCGGTCCAGGCGAGAACGGCCGCCGCAAACGGGATCGTGACGGGAGTGATCCAGATCCCGAAGCCGCTCGCGCCGCCGAGGGCGGCCGCCGCTCCGGTGACCGGTCGTCCCGCGGCGTGCGCCTCGTCCGCCGAGAGCGCCGCCCAGAGGGCCGCGAGCGCAAGCAGGCTGACCGTCGCGTAGGCCCCATCCGACGTGAGGACCTTGTACGGGAGGAAGAACGGAGGCAGGGCAAAGAAGGCCGCCGCGACGACCGCCGCCCGACGACCGAAGAAGCGGAAGGCAAACGTGACGGACCCGGCGGCGAGGACGGCGTAGAAGACGCACATGACGCCGCGGAATACCGGCATCGTCGCGCCGAAGACCCAGAACGCCGCCGCGAGGACGTGCGGCTCGAACGTTCCCCCATAGGTCGAGCCCCAGCAGAAGACGGGGTGGCCGCCGCCCTGCGCGATGAAGCGCCCCATGAGGGCGATGATCGACTGGTCCCCGCTGAGCGGGATCCGGCTCGACGCGATCAGCCAGGCGAGTACGAGAGCGCCGCACGTCGCGGCAGCCAGAAACGGCAGGGCACGCCGAGAAGATCTCGCGGGCGTGCCGGTTCGTTCGCCTTGATTGGACGCTGGAGCCGAGCCGATGTAAACCGGCGTCTTGCGGTTACTGGAAGTAACCGGTCACGTCCAGGACGACGTGCGCGTTGCCCGTGCCCAAGGCCGTACCGTACGCTCCCGAGAGGTCCGGCGTCGTCGTGGTGTTCAGCGGCACGATGGCGCCGTTCGCGATCGCCGGTTCGCCCGCGTTGAAGTTGATCGACGAAACCCCGGGGACCGCTCCGCCGGCCGGCCACACGAAGAAGAAGCCGTCGGCCGTTGGCGCGACGACCGTGACGTTGATCGAGACGGCCTTCGCGGTGCCGGGCACGCCGCAGACGCCCTTGATCGTGAAGTTGCGGAGCGTCGACGCCGGCAGAATCCCGCCGAAGCCCGCCCGCGTGTCCGCGGCGCGGCACGGCGTGACCGCGTAGAACTGAAGGCCGGTCTGCGCCTGTGCAGGCCGGGCAATGAAGCCGGCGGCCACCATGGATGCCGCGATGAAGAGCGCACGGGCGTTCCGAACCTTGCTCATCGACTGTCTCCTTTTTTTCAACGCGAGAATCACCAAGATTCTAGCTGAGAGTGAGTTTCAGTGGGTAGTGTCGGCATCTCACTGGAAATACCCGTTCACGTCAAGGATGAAATCTACCGCCGCGCTGCAATTGTTGTAAACAGAGAGCATGGACCCTGTCGAAGAAAGATAAACGATCGCGTTGTTGGCCCGGGTTTTCCCCGGATGGAAGCTGATGGCGCTGGAGTTCGAAAGGCCGGCGTCGCCAGGATAGATCACGAGTTCGCCCGGCAGGCCCACGTTCGTCACAGCGACGTTCGCCGAGATCGAGACGGCGGTGGACGGGATCCCGCAGACGCCCCCCACCGCGAAGCGGCGGGGATTCACGGGTGAGCCGGTCGCCTGAAGAGACGGGGCGCCGAGCGGTCCCGCGGGCAGGCGCGTGTCGAGGACGCGGCAGGGCGGGAGCGGAAAAAACTTCGTCGGCACGACGGCCCGGGGCGCGCAGTTCGGCGTACCGGGGAGGAAACCGGAGTGCTTCGCGTCGTGCCGGAACTGCGGCCACGGCAGGACCCCCACGGCCTTCCCCGTGTTCCAGGCGTACACCTGCGAGTTCTGATAGGTCGGAAACGGCGCGCCGGAGATCGCGACGACAGAAACCGCGGTGCCGTTTCCGTCGAAGTCACCGACGGCGACGCCGCCGACCGATCCTCCGACGTTGAACGTGAACGTGCCCGTCTTCTTTGTCCCGTCGTCCGTGAGCTGGACGCCCGCGTTCGAGATCACGCAGATCTCGCCGTTCGTCGGGACGAGGACCTCGGCCTCGGACCCGTTCAGGATGTCCGCGATGACGGGGTCGCCGGCGCCGAGCGTCTGGCCGAAGAAGTCCTTCGGCTGCACCTTCCAGAGCTGGGCACCGTTGCCCTTGAACGCGTAGACGTGGTACTTCGCGCTCGGGCCGGAGTCGTCGTCCGTCGCGACGACGTCGGGGATGCCGTCGCCGTCGAGATCGCCGAGCGCGGGTGCGTTCTTCACCTGCCCGTCCACGTTCACAGGCCAGCCGAGGACGGGCGAGCCGTCGCAATGGAACGCGTACAGCTTGTGCTGGCGATTGAGAAAGTAGTTCGCCGTGCCGATCACGATCTCGGGCCTTCCGTCGCCGTCGATGTCGCCGATCGCCGGCGAGCTCGACATCGCCTGGTCCATCGCGACCGGGAATCCCGGCAGCTCCGTTCCGTCCGGACGGAAGGCGTGCAGGCGGCCCCCGGTGCCGATCGAGTAGTCCGCCCCGATGATGATCTCGAGCTTGCCGTCGCCGTCGAGGT
>JBDTTJ010000185.1:0-6553 GCA_039930645.1 Acidobacteriota bacterium | reverse complement strand
TCGCGGATCGACAAGACGGCCTACAACACGTGGTGACGGGGGAGCGGTGAGGGGGGCCCGAGGCTACACGCTCGTCGCGCTCGTCATGGGCATGACGATCATGGCGATTCTCATCGCCGCGGTGCTGCCGCTCGCGTCGACCGAGGCCCAGCGCGACAAGGAAGACGAGCTCATCTTCCGGGGCTTCCAGTACGCCGAGGGCATCCGTGGCTTCCGCCGCCGGTACGGGCGCTACCCGAACACCCTCAAGGAGATGTTCGAGACGCGCCCGCGCACGATCCGCAAGCTCTGGAAGGATCCCATCACGAATTCCCTCAACTGGGGGCTCGTGTCGCTGACGACCGGCGCGCCGCTGCCCGGAACCAACTCGCCGCGGCCTCCCGGCGGAGCGTCGCCGACGCCGGTCCCGACGGCCGCCCCGACGCCCGGGTTCGGCGCGCCCCCGGCGGCGGCGACGGGGCCCGTGACAGGCGTGTACTCGCTCTCGAAGAAAAAGGCGTTTCGCCTCTTCAATGGCCGCGACGTCTACAGCGAATGGCGCTTCACCGAGCAGACGTTGATGAACCAGGCTCCGCAGCCGCCGGCGGGACCCCCGGGGCCGGGGATCGGGCGCTGACGGGCTTGAGTCCGGCGCGCACGGCGGGGGCGAGCTGCCGCGCCGCGGCGTCGTGCCCGGCCGCGCTCCAGTGGATTCCGGCCGGAAGGAAGAGCCGGGCGCCGTCGGCGGCCTCGCGCCGGAAGCCGGGCATGAGGTCGACGAACGGGATCCCGCGCGCCTCGCACGCCTCGCGGACGCGCCGGAAGCCGTCTTCCTCGAACGCGTCTTCTCTCAGGCCGTAGACTTTCAGGAGTCGGGCTCCGACGGCTGCCTCGACGAGGAAGCGCGGCGGCACGGAGAAAACGCCGAGCGGCGCGCCGAGCGACGCAGCCTCGTCGCGGACGGCCCCGAGGAGCGCGAACGCGAGAGCGAACTCCGCCTCGCGCGACGCCGGCGGGCTTTTCAGAGAGAAGTCGATCGAAACGGGGCGCTGCTCGGGGGCGCCGCCCACGGCCCGGCCGGCCGACGAGAGCCCGTTGCGGAGGAGCGACCACAGGTGCGACCGGCCCCCGAGGGACGCGTCGAGCCGCGCGAACGTCGACGGCGCCGAGAAGCCGGCGGGCGGGTGCGGGACGAGGCGGCCGCCCTCGAGCGTGAACCGTGGCTTCGGCAGGCCGTAGATCCGGTCGCTCACGTTCTCCATGAAGTCGTTCCAGAAGAACCCGACGAGGACGAGGTCGGGGGAGAACTTCCGGCCCCAGCGGCGCAGGGTGAGCAGCTCCTGGTCCGTCCCGTAGCCCGGGACGCCGAGATTCACGATCTCGAAGCCGGGCCCGAGGTGCGCGGCGAGCCGCCGCGTGAGGATCGCGTCCTGCGCGACGCCGCTCCCGAACACGAACGAGTCGCCGAGCACCGCGATCCGGTACGCCCCCGGCGCCTTCGCCTCGGCGTGAGGCGCGTCGCGGAAGCCCGCCGCGTTCGTGGTGAGGCCGTTCTCCCACGGGGCCGAGCCCACCGGCCACGCGACGTCGGGCTTGAGCGTCCAGCCGAGCTCCGCGTCGCGCCGCGTGAGCGGGCCCCCCGCGTCCGCGGCGCGGATGGTCTCGAGGAGCGGCTGCGGAAAGAACGCTCTCAGCCCCGCCTCGGCCGCCGCGAGAACCGCGGCGAGGGAGACGGCGAGAAGAAGGGCGTTCGCGAAGACACGCCGGCCGAGATTCAAGTCCGGTCCCCCCGCCCGCGATTGTCGGGCGGCGGCCGGCCCCGGACAAGCTCCGCCGACTAGAATCGGGCGTGCAGGTCGCGAGGCTCACGGACGGGACGGCGGTGTGGCTGGACCCGATGCGCGACGTGAAGAGCCTCGCCCTCGGGATCTTCGTGGCCGGGGGCTCGGCGGACGAGGCGCCCGACGAGCGCGGCGCGACGCACTTCCTCGAGCACCTCCTCTTCAAGAGGACCCGCAGGCGGTCCGGCGCGGCGATCGCGCGGATCACGGACCGGCTGGGCGGGGACTGCGACGCGTATACGACGAAGGAATGCGTCGCCTTCCACGCGCGCGTCCCGGCGGCGCGCGCGGCCGAGGCCGTCGACCTCCTTCTCGACCTCACGTCTGCCCCCGCGTTCACGGCCGCGGACGTCGACGTCGAGCGCGCCGTGATCCTCGAGGAGATCGCCGAGGCGCACGACGTGCCGGACGACCTCCTGCACGACACGTTCGTGAGGGCGCTCTGGCCCGGGCACGATCTCGGCGCGCCGATCTTCGGGACGAAAGAGAGCGTGTCGGCCCTGACGCGCGCGACGCTCGCCGGCCGGTTCCGGACGATCTTCCGGCCGGAGCGCACGCTCGTCGTGGCGGCCGGGGCCCTCGACCCCGACCGCCTCGTCGGGCTCCTCGAGCGGGGCCGCTCGCGCCGCGCCCGCGCGCAACTTGCCCCCCGGCTTCTGCGCGCACCTCGCGCCGCGCGCTGCGCCGTGGCGATTCCACGCGCGGACCTCGGGCAGTCGCACCTTCTCGTCGGGTCCGCGACCCGCCTGTCCTGGGGCGATCCGCGCGTGCCGGCGGCGTGGATCGCCGTGGAGATCCTCGGCGGAGGCGTTTCGTCGCGCCTGTGGCGCGACGTACGGGAGGCCCGCGGGCTCGCGTACCACGTCGGTGCGCACGTTTCGCTGCACCGCGCGGCCGGCCTCGCGGTCATCACGGCCGCGACGCAGCCGAAGAACCTCGGCCGTCTCGTCAGGACGACCGGGCGCGTCCTCGGCCGGCTGCTCCGCGACGGCGTGAGCCGGACGGAGCTCGCCCGCGCCAAGAACCAGTTCGCTGCGGAGGCCGCGCTTTCGCAGGAGTCCACGGCCTCGCGCCGGGACACGGCCGCGCGCGCGTGGCTCTCTCGCGGCCGCCCTTACGAGACCGAGGAATACCTCGCGGACGTCGCGAAGGTGACCGGCGAGGACGTCGCCGAGGCGGCGGCCCTGCTCTGGGGCGACGCGGGCCGCATGGGCCTCGGCGTGTCGGGCCCGCTGCCCGATGCGCAGACGGCCGGCGCCGAACGCTTCGCGCGCGCCCTCGCGGACGACTTCGCCGGGGAGGCCGCCGCGTGAGGCCGGGCGAGGAGGTTCAGGTCAGGTTCACGGTCGCCGAGGAGTTCGAGGATCTCGCGCCGCCTCAGTATGCCTCCGCGGACGCGGCGGGGGCGGACCTCAGAGCCGCGGTCTCCGCGCCGATCGTCGTCCCACCCGGCGGGCGCGCGCTCGTCCCGACGGGCCTCACGCTCGAAATCCCGCGCGGGTTCGAAGCGCAGGTCCGCGCGCGTTCAGGGCTGGCGCTCAAGAAGGGCCTCGCGCTCGCGAACGGCGTCGGGACGATCGACGCGGACTACCGCGGCGAGGTCGGCGTCATCGTCGTGAACCTCGGCGCCGAACCCGTGACGATCGCGCGCGGCGACCGGATCGCGCAGCTCGTCGTCGCGCCCGTCGCGAGGGCGATCTTCACGCGCGCCGGCGGCCTCGAGGGCAGCGCCCGCGGCGCGGGCGGCTTCGGGAGCACGGGTTCGTGACCGCACCCCTCGATCCCCGAGGCCTCGCGATCGCCTTCCTCGGGTCGGGGTCCTCGGGCAACTGCGCCGTCGTGCGGTGCGCAGGAACGACCGTCCTCGTCGACGCCGGGCTTTCCGCGCGCGAGACGAAGAGGCGCCTCGCGCTCTGCGGCGTCGACCTCGAGGACGTGGCGGCCGTATTCCTCACGCACGAGCACTCGGACCACGTGCACGGAGCCCGCGCGCTCTCGAAGAAGGCCGGCCTGCCCGTCTACGCGACCGCCGGCACCGCGGACGCCGCGGGATTTCCCGGGCCGCTTTTCTCGGACGTCAGGACCGTGCGCGGCGGGCGCGACCTCGTGGTCGGCAATCTCTTCGTGCGCGTCACGTCGACGCCACACGACGGCGTCGAGTCCGTCTGCTACGTTTTCGCGGACGGCGCCGGCCGCCGCGTGGGGATGGTGACGGATCTCGGCCACCTGTCCCGCCCGGTGCTCGAGGCTCTCCGGGACTGCGACGCGCTGGGCCTCGAGGCGAACCACGACGAGGACCTCCTGCGCGAGGGGCCCTATCCGGCGATCCTGAAGCGCCGCATCCTTTCCGACGTGGGCCACCTCTCCAACGAGGCCGCGGCCGAGGCGCTGAAGGCGCTCGTCGGGCCGCGGACGCGGAGCGTGACGGCCCTCCACGTCTCGCGGCACAACAACACCTATCCTCTCGCCGAGCGCGTCTTCAAAGAGGCTCTGGGCGAGATCGGCTCGGGGGCCATTCTCGCGGTCGCGCGGCACGACGTCCCGACGGAATGGAAGACGGTCTCAGAGGAGGCGGCATGACGGTTGTCGTGAAGGTGATGCTCAAGAGCGGAGTGCTCGACCCGCAGGGCAAGGCGATCGCCGACGCCCTCCACCGGCTCGGATACACCTCCGTGTCCGACGTGAGGGCCGGCAAGCTCTTCCGGATCGAGGTCGACACGGCCGATCCGCGTCACGCCGTCGAGGTCGGGACGCAGATGGCGGCCAGGCTCCTCGCGAACCCCGTCGTCGAGGACTTCGAAGTCGCTCTCGAAACGGCCGCGGCCGCCGGAGGCCCCCGGTGACGACGGCCCGGGTGCCGCGCGTCGCCGTCGTCGTCTTCCCGGGCAGCAACTGCGACGAAGATGCCGCGATCGCGGCGCGCACCATCCTGGACGCCGACGTCCGGATGGTCCGCTACGACGAGCGCGCTCTCGACGACCCGGACCTCGTGATCCTGCCCGGAGGCTTCTCGTACGGCGACTACCTGAGGAGCGGCGCGATGGCGCGCTTCTCGCCCGTGATGGAGTCCGTCGCCGCGTTCGCCGCACAGGGCGGGGGCGTGCTCGGAATCTGCAACGGGTTCCAGATCCTCTGCGAGGCGGGCCTCCTGCCGGGCGCGATGCTCCGCAACGCGGGCCTGCGCTTCGTCTGCAGGGACGTGTGGCTGCGCGTCGAGTCCAAGCGCACGCCGTTCACGCTCGCGATCAACAGGGGCGACGTCCTCAGGATGCCGATCGCGCACGGCGACGGGAACTGGACGGCGGACCCGAGCGTCTTCGCGGAGATGAAAGCGCGCGACCAGGTCGTCTTCCGCTACGTGAGCGCGGACGGGACGCAGGGCGGAGCCGCGAATCCGAATGGGTCCCTCGACGACGTCGCGGGGATCTGCAACGTCGAAGGCAACGTCGTCGGCCTCATGCCGCACCCCGAGCGCGCGGCCGATCCGCTCCTCGGCGGCACGGACGGCGCGAGGCTCTTCAAGTCGTTCGCGACGACACGCCTCGCGATGCAGGAGCGCTGAACCGGGCGGGCACACCTTTACACCATTCTGGTATATTTACACCATGGCGCTGAACATCAAGGACCCCGTCGCCGAGAAGCTGGCCGCCGAGGTGGCGGCGCTCGCGGGCGAGAGCAAGACGAGGGCGATCCGCGTCGCCCTCGAGGAGCGCCGCGCTCGGCTCTCTCTCTCCGGGGCCGCCGCCGAGAAGAGCGAGCGGATCCGGCGCTTCCTCGAGGAAGAGGTCTGGCCCACGATTCCGAAGAAATTCCTCGGCAAGAAGATCACGAAAAAGGAGCGCGAGCGCATCCTCGGATACGGCCCGCACGGCGTGTGATCCTCGATTCGTCGGCGGTCGTCGCCATCCTCCTGAACGAGGAAGGGGCTGACGAGCTGGAGGCGAAGGTCGCCGCGGCGGCTGCGCTCGGGATCGGGGCGCCGACCTTCGTGGAATCCCTCATGGTTCTCTCCTCGCGTTTCGGCCGGGAGCTCGCGGCGCGAAACCTGGAGGGCTTCCTCTCGCGCTCGGAGGCCGTGGTCGTCTCCTTTTCGGAGGATCACGCGCGCGCCGCGGCCGAGGCGTTCGCCCGATTCGGGAAGGGGCGGCACCGGGCCGCCCTGAACTTCGGCGACTGCATGAGCTACGCGGTCGCGAAGCTCGCGGGGCAGCCGCTTCTCTGCACCGGGACGGACTTCGCGAAGACGGATCTGAAGCTCGCCTGACTTCTCAGCGCGTCTTCATCCACGCGACGCATTTCTCGACCTCGCGCCGCATCGCGTCGGGGGAGTCGGCCGTGAACGTCGCGCCGTGGCCGGGCAGAACGCGCGTGAAGTCGAAGGCGAGGAGCTTCTGCATGGAGCGGATCGTCTCGGGCCACGAGTACCAGTTCGCGTCGCGGAACGCCACGAGGTGCCCGCGCCGCGTCGACCATGCGAGATGGTCGCCCGTGAAGAGGACGTCTTTCCACAGCAGCACGGCGTGGCCGCGCGTGTGGCCGGGCGTCGGGATCGCGAGGAGGTCGCCCGCGAGGGCGACGGGCTCCGTCCCGTCGATCGACCGCTCGGGCGGCTCGCCGAGGGCCGCGGCGTCCTTCGCGTGGATGACGCGTTCGGCGCCGAAGCGCGCGCGAATCGCCGCGTGGTCGGCCACGTCGTCGCGGTGCGTCAGGAAAATCGTCGCGACGCCCCCGAG
>JBDTTJ010000184.1:0-6591 GCA_039930645.1 Acidobacteriota bacterium | reverse complement strand
TCCGGGCCAGGACCGTCACGTACGACTTCGCCCGCCAGATGGAAGGCGCCACCGAAGTCTCGTGCAGCAAGTTCGGAGACGCCATCATCGCCCACATGGGCTAGGAGACCGCCACATGAACGTCCTCGTCCTCGGAGGCACCGGCACCGTCGGATCCCACGTGGTCCGGGAGCTTCTCAAAAAGGGCGCGGACGTCTCGGTCCTGACCCGCGACGTCAAGAAACCGCTCGCGGCCGGCGCCCGGCCGGTCGCGGGCGATCTCCTCGACCCCTCCACGATCCGCTCGGCGTTCCCGGGCCGCGACGCCGTCTTCCTGCTCACGGCCCTGGGCGCGGGCGAGTGTCACGAGGGCCTCATGGCCGTCAACGGCTGCCGGCTCGGCGGCGTGAAGAAGGTCGTGTTTCTCTCTGTCCACCGCGTGGACGAGGCGCCCCATCTTCCGCACTTCGGGGCGAAGCTTCCGATCGAGACCGCGATCAAGGCCTCGGGGATCCCGTTCACGATCCTCCGGCCGAATAACTTCTACCAGAACGACCTCTGGTACAAGGACGCCATGCTCTCCTACGGCGTCTACCCGCAGCCGTTCGGCGACGCGGGCCTCTCGCGCGTGGACGTGCGCGACATCGCCGAGGCGGCCGCGCTCGCGCTCACGACGGACGCGGCGAAGGACGAGACGGTCGACCTCGTGGGTCCCGAGGTCCTGACGGCGACCGCGACGGCCGCGACCTGGGGCGGCGTCCTCGGGCGCAAGATCGCCTACGGCGGAGACGACCTCGACGCGTGGGAGAAGGCGTCGCTCGCGTTTCTGCCCGCCGTCGCCGCATTCGACTTCCGGCTCATGTACGCATTCTTCCAGGAGAAGGGCCTCAAAGCGGGGCCCGAGGACGTCGCGCGCCTCACGGCGCTCCTCGGCCACGCGCCGCGCCGCTTCGACGAGTTCGCCGCCGAGACCGCCCGCGCCTGGAGCGCCTGAGCTTCATGGGTGGATCGCGCCCATGAAGAAGGGCGGACGTACGGCGAGCCCCCTCGTCGGCGTCGTCATGGGCTCCACCTCCGACTGGGAGACGATGCGGCACGCCGCCGAGACGCTGGAGCGTTTCGGCGTCCCGTTTGAGAAGCGCGTCGTCTCGGCTCACCGGACGCCGAAGCTTCTCGCGTCGTACGCGGCCGACGCCGAGGCCCGCGGCCTCGAGGTGATCGTCGCGGGCGCGGGCGGCGCCGCGCACCTGCCCGGGATGCTCGCCGCGCAGACCGCCGTGCCCGTCCTCGGCGTGCCCGTCGAGAGCCGCGCGCTGAAGGGCCTCGACTCCCTCCTCTCGATCGCCCAGATGCCCGCCGGCGTGCCCGTCGGCACGCTCGCGATCGGAAAGGCCGGCGCGACGAACGCGGGCCTCCTCGCCGTCGCGATCCTGTCGAACACCCGGCCCGCGCTCCGCCGGAAACTCAACGCCTTCCGGTCGCAGCAGACGCAGACGGTCCTGAAGTCCCGGCTGCCGTGAAGATCGTCCCGCCCGGCTCGACGGTCGGCGTCCTCGGGAGCGGCCAGCTCGGCCGCATGTTTGCGTTGTCGGCCCGGGCGATGGGCTACCGCGTGCACACGTATTCGCCCGAGGAGGACTCGCCGACCGGCCACGTCGCGGACGTAGAGGTCTCGGCGCCCTACGACGACCTCGACCGGCTCAAGGAGTTCGCGAAGGGCCTCGACGTTCTCACGTTCGAGTTCGAGAACGTCCCGCGCGCCGCGCTCGACGCGCTCGAATCTCTCGTTCCCATTCGGCCCGGGGCGGTGGCCCTGTTCGTCTCCCAGAATAGAGAGAGAGAAAAAGAATTTCTTAGAAGGGTAAGAGTACCGGTCGCAGATTGGGCGCCCGTGCGCACTTCCGACGAGCTCGCCGCGGCGCTCGCCGCGATCGGCGGCCCCGCCGTCCTCAAGACGGCCGCATTCGGGTACGACGGCAAGGGACAAGAGAAGATTTCTTCGGAGGTAATCGGGGACGCCGAACGCGCGTGGAGCGCGCTCGGCCGGGTGCCGTGCGTGCTGGAGGCGTTCGTGGACTTCCAGCGCGAGGTTTCCGTCATTGCCGCCCGCGGCTTCGACGGCGAAGTCGCCTTCTTTCCCGTCTTCGAGAACGAACACTCCCGCCACATCCTCGACGTGACGAGGGCCCCTGCCCCTCTTACCCTTTCAGAAGAGACTCTTGTTCACGAAATCACGCGAGCGATCCTCGAAGCGCTCTCCTACGTTGGCGTCCTCTGCATCGAGCTCTTCCATACTCCCGACGGCCGCCTCCTCGTCAACGAGATCGCGCCGCGCCCTCATAACTCGGGGCACCTCACGATCGACGCCTGCGTCACGAGCCAGTTCGAGCAGCAGCTGCGCGCCGTTTGCGGCCTGCCGCTCGGCTCGACGGAGCTCCTCCGCCCCGCCGCGATGGCGAACCTCCTCGGCGATCTCTGGGCCGGCGGCCCCCCGCGCTGGGCGAACGCCTGCGCCGTGCCGGGCGTCGCCCTCCACCTCTACGGCAAGAAGGAGCCCCGGCCGGGACGAAAGATGGGCCACCTGACGGCGCTCGCGTCCACGCCGGAAGAGGCCCGCGGCCGCGTCCTCGAGGCGCGAGCGGCTCTGACGGGCTAGATTCGGACCTGAGACAGACAGGACGCGACCGCTCCGCGTTCGATCAGGTCCCGGCGCGGACGGCGAGCGCGTCGACGACCCGCTCGAGCTTCATGCCCCTGCTCCCCTTGACGAGGACGACGTCTCCCGGCGCCAGTCGCGGGCGGAGCCACGCAAGCAGCGGCTCGATCTCCGCGAAATGCGCGGAAGAATCGGAAGGAAGAGAAGAGGAGAATTCTTTGAAGGTAAGAGAAGACCGGGGGCCGAAAAAGGCCGCGATGGAGACGCCAGCGCCGGCGGCGTCGCGGCCCAGCGTCCGGTGCGCCTCCTCCTCGAAGGCGCCCAGCTCCAGCATGTCGCCGAGGACCGCGACCGCCCGCCGTTTTCCTCCCGCCACGAGCGACGCGAGCGTGGCGAGCGCGGCCTCCATGGAGGTCGGCGAGGCGTTGTAGCAGTCGTCGAGGATCGTGATCGCGCCAATGCCCGCAACGACGCGCGAGCGGTGCGAATACGGCCGAGCAGACTCAAGACCAGAAGAGATTTCCTCGAACGAGTAAGAGAGCGCCCGGGCGGTCGCCGCGGCCGCCGCCGCGTTCATCGCGTTGTGCTCCCCCACGAACCCCAGCCTCACGGCGACCCTGCGACGCTGTAGCTTGGTGTCGGGAACGACACGACCCGCGCCGCCGCCCCCCTCCCACTCTTCACCTTCCAGGAGAATCTCCATGCCCTCGACCCCGAGAGCCGTTACCTCGACGAGCCGAACGTCCGCCAGAGGACTCCGACCAAAGCAGATCTTCTTCACGCCGGCCGCGGCGCGCTCCGCCTGCGCCACGCAGCGCGGATCGTCCGCGTTGACGACGGCGAAGGAGCCCGGCAGGAGCCCGCGGTAGAGCTCCCCTTCCGCGTCCGCCACGCCGTCGAAGTCCTTCAGGAACTCGAGGTGCTCGGCCGCGACGAGCGTGACGACCCCCGCGTCCGGCCGCGCGATCGCCGTGAGCCGGGCGAGCTCGCCCGGGGCGGACATCCCGAGCTCGACGACGGCCGCGCGATGCTCCGCCGACATCCGGAAGACCGTCAGGGGCACGCCGATTTCGTTGTTGAGGTTGCCGTCGGTCGCGAGCGCCGGTCCGCGCGTCCGGAGGATCGACGCGAGCATCTCCTTCGTCGTCGTCTTGCCGTTGGACCCGGCCACGGCGGCGACCGGGATCGCGAAGCGCCGGCGGTGGAACGCCGCGAGCGCGCCGAGGGCCCGGAGCGTGTCGTCCACCTCGAAGAAAGGGAGACCCGGAACGGGCGGCGTGCCCTTCCGGACGACGGCCGCGCCGGCGCCCTTCGACTTCGCCTCCGCGAGGAACGCGTGCGCGTCGAAACGCTCCCCCTCGAGGGCGACAAACAGCGCGCCGGGCGAGATCGCGCGCGTGTCCGTCGAGACGGACGGGAAGGCCACCGGCGCACCCCCGGGCGCGGGGGCGCCGAGCGCGTCCGTCACGTCCGCGGCCACGAACAGGGGCTCAGTCGAGGCCGTGGCGCGTCTCCTCGAGGATGTAGTCGACGACGGCCGGGAGGCTCTTCGTGCGCTCGAACACCTCGCGCTGGCGGTCGGCGCCGGTCCTTCTCTGCACGATCGTGTGGACGTACTCGACTTCCTTCCGCGAGCCGAGCTCGTCGACGACGTCGTCCACGAACTCGAGGAGTTCGCCGAGGAGATCCGTGAACGGCACCTCCTCTTTCTTGCCGAAGTCGATGAGTTTCCCGTCGATCCCGAAGCGCGCGGCCCGGTACTTGTTCTCGCTGATGAGGGCCCGCGAGTAGAGGCGGTAGGAAAGGTTCTTGTCGTGAAGCTTCCAGAGCTTGACCGTGATGGCCTGGAAGAGGGCGGCGAGGCAGATCGTCTCGTCCACGCGCATCGGGATGTCGCAGATCCGGTACTCGAGCGTCGGGAAGAACGGGTGCGGGCGCAAGTCCCACCAGATCTTCTTGGGGTTGTCGATGCAGTTCGTCTTCACGAGGGTCTCGACGTAGCTCATGTAGTCGGCCCAGGAGTAGAACTGGTCGGGAATGCCCGTGCGCGGGAAGCGGTCGAACACCTTCGCGCGGTAGCTCTTCCAGCCCGTGTCGCGCCCGCCCCAGAAGGGCGAGTTCGTCGAGAGCGCAAAGACGTGCGGAAGGAAGTAGCGCGCAGCGTTCTGGAGCGCGATCCGCGTCTCGTCGTGCTCGACCGCGACGTGGACGTGCAGGCCGAAGATGAGGTTCCCGCGCGCGACCGTGCCGAGGTCGTAGAGGATCCGCTCGTAACGCGGGCTCGGCGTCACGGGGACCTCGGACCAGTGCGTGAACGGGTGCGTCCCGGCTGCGCCGATCGCGAGCCCCGCCTCGCCGGTGAGGCGCACGAGCTCGCGCCTGAGGTTCGTGGCGTCCGCGCGCGCCTCGGCGATGTTGCGGCAGATTCCCGTCCCGACCTCGATGACGGACTGGTGGAACTCGCGCTTGATCTTGTCCTTGAGGCGCGACTCGCCCTCCGCGAAGAGCTCCTGGATGTGGGCCTTCAGCGCGCGCGTCTCCGGGTCGACGATCTGGAACTCTTCCTCGATCCCGAGGGTGAAGGACGGGCGGGGCGCGCCCATGGCGTGGCTCCCCGTCTCACTTCACGAGGCCGAGGAGGGCCGGCCACGTGCCGGTCGCCTCGAACGGTCGCGGGTTCTTCGCGCGGTCGACGAGGTACTCCGCCATCGCCTTCACGATCCACTGGAAATTCTCCTCGCCGACCGATGCGCGGTCCGCGTCGGGTGCGCAGTTCATGAAGTCGATCGCGTAAGGCACTCCGTCGCGCACGGCGAACTCCACCGTGTTGAGGTCGTACCCGAGAGCGTTGCAGAGCGCGAGAGCGTCGTTCGTCACGCGCTCGGCCATGGCCGCCGGGACCGGCTTGCCCACGACGGCGGCGTACCGCATCGCGTGCGGCTCCTTCGGCGCGTACGGCATGATCTTCACCCGCGAGCGCCCGACGACGTAGCAGCGGTAGTAGTCCGTGAACTCGACGGCCTCCTGCGCCATCATCTCGAGGTCCCCCGTCTTGTCGTACGCCGCGAAAAAGTCGTCGGGCGTGTCGCACTTGTAGACGTCCTTCCACCCGCCCCCGTTCGCAGGCTTCATGAAGATCGGGAATCCGAGGTAGGCGAACACGCGGTCCCAATCCACGAAGTCGAGGTTGCGGAAGGACGTGGCGGTCGTGTTCGGCGGGTTCTGCTTGTGCGGGAGGAGGACCGTCTTCGGGACCGCGACGCCCGCCGCGAGCGCGACGAGGTTGTCGAAGTACTTGTCGTCGGCGCACCACCAGATCGGGTTGTTCACGACCTGGGCTCCGCGCGCGACCGCGCACTTCAGGAACGTCCGGTAGAACGGAACCTCGTGACTGATGCGGTCGAGGATCACCGCGTCCTCGAAGGACTGCTCCTGGACGAGGACCGAGATCTTGACGGGCCCCGCTTCGATGTCGTCGCCGCTCTTCGCGGCCATTTCGTTGATCTCGTTCATGAGCGCCCACGGGAAGGTGTCTTCCATCCCGAACAGAACGCCGATTCTCTTCTTGGCCATGTCGTGGACCTCTCTCCGCCGCCCGCGATCCTAGCGGACGCGCGCGACGGGCCGCAAACGCGCCGCGCTAGACTCGGCGGCCATGAAACGCGAATACGGCTCGTGGAGAAGCTCCGCGCTCTCGCGCCCCATGGAATACCTCTGGTTCGGGGACCGCGGACGCCCGGTCCTCATGTTCCCGACCTCGATGGGGCGCTTCTACCAGAACGAGGATTTCGGCCTCACGGGCGCGCTCGCGGACAAGGTCGACGCCGGCTTTCTCCAGCTGATCTGCGTCGATTCCGTGGACGAGGAGAGCTGGTACGACAAGAAGGCGCACCCGCGCGACCGCGCCCGGCGCCACGACGACTACGACCGCTACCTGCGCGACGAGATGCTCCCGT
>JBDTTJ010000183.1:0-6603 GCA_039930645.1 Acidobacteriota bacterium | reverse complement strand
CCGCCTCGACGGCCTCGCGGCCCGTGCCCACGGCGAGGACGTCGGCGCCGCGCGAGCGCAGCATGTGCGCGAGAAGCTCGCGGTTCTCCTCGTTGTCCTCCACGAGAAGCACCGTCGGGCGCCCGCCTCCGCTCCCGAAGGCCTCGGGCGTGAGCGCCTCCGCCGCGTCGGCCTCGACGCGCGCGAGCAGCTGCTCCGTCGACGCCTTCAGCTCGGCCGTGGCCGCGCTCCGCTGGATGGGCGCCGAACTCTCGTCCGCCGAGCGCCGCGCGGCCTCGACGATGCGCGCGATCTTCTCCCTCAGGTCGTGCGTCGTCGTCACGATGGCTTCCGCCGCGGCCTCGCGCGCCGCGAAGAGCGCCTGACGCGAGGCCTCGAGCTCGGTCCGGAGGCGGCGCCGCGAGGCGCCGTCGACGAACACGGCGTCGGCCCCGCCTCCGGCGCGCGGCGAGACGAGGACGTGGGTCGGCCGCGAGGCGCCGTCCGGCGTGACGAGGACGAACTCGTCCTCGGCGGCCGAAAGCGGCGTCGTGCCGGCGGCGCGCACGGCGTGCGAGCGGAGCAGGGCGCGCACCGACTCCGGGAGGACCTCGGTCCGCGCGACGTCCAGCCCCTCGAGCGCGTCCGCGCGGCGGCCGAGGAGGTCCGCGAGGCGGCGGTTCACCGCGTCGATGCGGCCCGCGCCGTCCACGCCGAGAAGGCCGGCGGGGACCGAGTCGAGGAGCCGGCCGTGCCGCTCGAGAGGCGCGCCGCCCTTCGTGTCGGCCCTGAAGACGGCAACCTCGACGACCTTTCCGTAGCGCACGACGGGCGTCAGCGTGACGACGCTCTCAACGCGGGGGCCGCCTCCGGCGTGGAGGAGCAACCGCCGCGCGGCCGTCGGCCGGCCCGACTCGAAAACCTCGCGCAGCGCCTCGACGATTTCCGGGTCCTCGGCCTCCGAGTACGCGACGATTCCCGCCGGGCGGCCTTCGAGCTCGCGCGCGGGCTTCCCGAAGATGCGGATGGCCCCGCGGTTCACGTACCCGACCTTGCCGTCGCGGTCGACGGTGAAGACGGCGAGCGTCTCGAGCGCGTCGAGCGCCGGCCCGAACGCAGCTCTCACGCCCGTCTCGGCCTCGCGGGCGGGCCCCGCGCCGCCCCGGAACGACGCGACGAGGATCAGGATCCCGCCCAGCCCCGCGAGCAGCGCCCCCGGCGCGACGGCGGCCGCCGGGGCGACGAAAAGGCCAAGGGCGACGAGCACGAGGCCGAAAAAGACGAGAATCCGCGGGCCGGACATGGCTCCAGTTTAGAACCGAGACGCGATGACCGAACCTGAATCCTCCGCCTCCACCTGGTCCGACCTCCTCACGAGCGCGCGCGCCCGGCTGTCGGGCCGCGACCACGCGCCATTCGAGGCCGAGGAGCTGCTCGCCCGCGCCGCCGGACGCCCGCGCTCCTGGTTCCACGCCCGCAGGCGTGAGCCCGCCGAAGCGACGGCCGCCGCCGCATTCGATGAGCTCGTCACGCGGCGGGCCGCCGGCGAACCGCTGCAGTACCTCCTCGGCGAGTGGGAGTTCCTCGGCCGCACGTTCGCCGTCGACCCGCGCGCGCTGATCCCGCGCGGCGAGTCCGAGGGGATCGTCGAGGAAGCCCGGCGGGTCGCGCCGGATGCGGTGCGCCTCGCGGACCTCGGGACGGGAAGCGGCGTCCTCGCGGTGTCCCTGGCGCTCGAGCGCCCGAGCGCCCGCGTCCTCGCGCTCGACCGGTCCTCCGGCGCCCTCGCTCTCGCGGCCGCGAACGCCAAGCGTCACGGCGTGTCGGGTCGTGTGCGGTTCCTCGCTTCCGACTGGTTCGCGGCCCTCGGTCGGACGGCCCGCTTCGACCTCGTCGTCGCGAACCCTCCCTACGTCCCGCTCACGGACCAGCCGCACCTCTCGAAGACCGTCTCCGAGCACGAGCCCGGCCTCGCGCTCTATGGCGGCGCGGACGGGCTCGACCCGCTGCGCGCGATCCTCGCGGCGCTTCCGGCCTTCCTCGAGCCGGGCGCGCCGTTCGTCTTCGAATTCGGCTACAGCCAGGCGAACGACGTCTCGGCTCTCGTGGAAGCCGCGCCGGGATTCCGCCTCGAGCGCGTCCGCCTCGACGCGGCCGGGATCCCGCGCACGGCGACGGCGATCCGCACGTGACGCCGAGCCGCTAGACTCCTCCGCCGTGGACGCGTTTCTCCTGAAGGGTCCCGTGCGGCTCGAAGGCTCCGTCGCCGCGAGCGGCGCGAAGAACGCGGCGCTCCCGGAAATGGCGGCCGCGCTCCTCGCGGACGCGCCCGTCGCGCTCGACGGCGTGCCGGACCTCGCGGACGTGCGCACGATGGAGCGCCTCCTCGCGGGCATGGGCGTGTCCCTCTCGCACCCGGCGCCGGGCCGCACGATCCTCGACGCCTCGCGGGTCACGTCGACCGAGGCGCCGTACGACCTCGTCCGGACGATGCGCGCGTCGATCCTCGTGCTCGGCCCGCTCGTCGCCCGCTTCGGCGAGGCTCGCGTCTCGCTCCCCGGCGGCTGCGCGATCGGCGTCAGACCCGTCGACCTCCACCTCATGGCGCTCGAAAAGATGGGCGCGCGCGTCGCGGTCGAGAAGGGCTACATCCACGCGCACGTCTCGCGCGTCTCGCCCGCCCGCGGCCGCCTGACGGGCGCGACCGTCCGTTTCCCGGCGCAGACCGTCACCGGCACGGAGAACGTTCTCTTCGCCGCGGCGCTCGCGAAGGGGACGACCGTCATCGAGAACGCCGCGCGCGAGCCCGAGGTCGAGGACACGGCCCGCCTCCTCGTCCGGATGGGCGCGCGCGTCTCGGGCGCGGGAACGTCCACGATCACCGTGGAAGGCGTCGACCGCCTCCGGGGCACCGGCGAGACGCCGCACACCGTCGTGCCCGACCGCATCGAAGCCGGCACGTACCTCGCCGCCGGCGCGATCACGGGCGGCGACGTCACCGTGACGGGCGCGCGGGCGGCGGACCTCGGTGCGTTCCTCGACGCGCTCGCAAGGGCGGGCGCCGAGGTCGAAGTCCTGCCGGACGCGGTGCGTGTCCGCGCGCCACGGCCTCTCGCCGCCACGGACGTCACGACCGCGCCGCATCCGGGCTTCCCGACGGACCTGCAGGCGCAGTTCCTCGCGCTCATGACGCAGGCCTCCGGCGTCAGCCGGATCACGGAGACGATCTTCGAGAACCGCTTCCTCCACGCCGGCGAGCTCCTGCGCCTCGGGGCCGACGTCCGGCTGGACGGCCGGACCGCGATCGTGCGTGGCCCGGCGCCCCTCGAGGGCGCGCCCGTGACGGCCTCGGACCTGCGCGCCTCCGCGGCGCTCGTCCTCGCGGGCCTCGTCGCGAAGGGCGAGACGCGCGTCAGGCGCATCTACCACCTCGACCGCGGGTACGCGGACATGGACGGGCGCCTCCGGAGCCTCGGCGCGCGCGTCGAGCGGATCGACGGATAATCCCGCCGTGAGCCAGACGTTTGCCGACCCCACGTGTCTTTTCTGCCGGATCGGCCGCCGCGAGATCCCCGCGAAGATCGCGTTCGAGAACGACCGCGTCCTCGCCTTCCACGACGTCGCCCCGAAGTCGCCCACCCACGTCCTCGTGATCCCGAAGGTGCACGTCGCGGCCCTCTCGGGCACGACGGCAGCGGACGCGGAGGCGCTCGGAGCTTGTCTGGCGGCGGTGGCGGAGATCGCGCGCACGCTCGGCCTCTCGAGCTATCGCGTCGTCGCGAACGACGGGCCGGACGCGGGCCAGAGCGTCTTCCACCTGCATTTCCACCTCATGGGCGGGCGCTCGTTCGCCTGGCCTCCCGGTTGAGGCTCGGCTTCCTCCGCGCGGCCGCGCTCGGCCTCGCCCTCACGTCCGCCGCGACGGTTTCCGCCGCACCTCCTTCGGCCGACGCCGGGCGCGAGCAGGCGCTCGCCGCCGCGGCGCGGGCCGGCAGGTGGAACGAGGTCCTCGAGCGCCTCGCCGCCCTGAAGGCCGACGCACCCGAGCGCTACGCGGACGGCCGGTTCGACTACCTCGCCGCGCGTGCGTTGGCGTCCACAGGCCGCCGGGACGCGGCGATTCCGCTCTTCGAGCGCTACGTTTCACCCGACGACCTCTTCGACGTCCCCGCGCGCCTCGCCTCGGGCTCCCTGCACTTCGAGGCGGGCGACGGCCTCGGCGCGATGGAGCTTCTCCTTCCGCTGCTCCAGAGGAAGGGCGGCGCGGTCTCGCGCCGTGCGCTGCGCATCGCGCTGGACGCCCTCGAAACGCGCCTCGACGCGGCCGCCCTCCAGCGGCTCGTGTCCGCGCACCCGCCGGCCGCCCCGCGCGAAAAACGCCGCCTCGCGGCGCTGCGCGCCGAGGCGCTCGACCAGGCTGGGGATTCCGCCGGTGCGGCGGCGCTCCGTGAGGGCCTGCTGCGCGAGGCGAGGCGCGACGACGCGGCGGCTGTCGTCCTCGCCCGCGAGATGCGCGGCCGCGAGCCGATGGACGTTCCCAACCGCCTGCTCCCGCTCCTCGTCGAGACCGCGAAGGCGCAGCGCGACCTCGCCCTCGCCGAGCGTCTGCTCGCCGAGGGCGACCGCCGCGCCGAGGCGGGCGGCGACGCGGCGGCGCGGTGGGGCGCGCGCTTCGACCTCGGTCGCATGCGGGCGTCGCGCGGGCGCTTCGCGGATGCCGCGGCCGCGTTCCGCTCGATCCTCGACACGGAGCCCGCCCGCAAGAGGCCGCCCGCGAAGAAGAAGGACGATTCTCCCGGCACGGCGGCGTTCTTCGCGCGCGTGCGCTTCAACCTCGGCGCGGCGCTCGAAAAGCTGAACGACCCCGACGGGGCCGCGCGGGAGTTCCAGCGCGTCGAGGCCGGCCGCGTCGGGCCGTCCGGCCTCGCGGCCCTCCAGCGCGCGCGCCTCGAGATGCGGCGCAGCCACCTCGCCGAAGCCGAGAAAATCCTCCTCCGCCCCACGCTGGCCCGTGAGCCCGGACGCGTCGAAGGCCTCCTCCATCTCACCGAGCGCTACGCGGAAACGGGCGACGGGGCCGGGGCGCGGCGCGCCCTCGCGCCCGTCGCCGCTCTTGCGCAGGCCCGCCGGCTGCCGGAGCCCTGGAAGAGCGAGCTCCCGTTCTGGCGGGGTCGCGTCGCGGAGGCTTCGGGGAGCGTCCCGGGCGCGCTCCAGGGCTACTCCGACATCCTCGCCTCGCGCCCGTGGACCGCCGTGGGCGAGCTCGCGAGAGAGCGAATGGTTTCGCTTCCGGAGGCGCCGCGCGCGGCCTTTCTCCGCGCCGGCCGCGCGCGCGGCGAAGCCCTGCTCCGGGCGGGGCGCGCCGCGGAGGCGAAGTCCGGCCTCCTCCCGCCAGCAGTCCTCGGCGACGCGGCGGCGCGCGAGCTCCTGAAGGTCGCGTATCACGCCCTGCCTCTCTACGCCAGCGTGCTCCTCGCGCCCGACCTTGCGGACGACGCGCTCCCGACGCTCTGCGGCGACGCGGCGGCCTGTCGCCTCCTCCAGCTCGGCCTGCCCGAGGAGGCCGAGCCGATCGTGCGCGACGCCTCGCGCCTCGACACGATCCTCGGCAGCCTCGTCGCGGCGCGGCTCGCCGAGGCCGCGGACGCGGGCCCCGCGGCGCTCGACGCCGCGGCGGCCCTCGACCGGATCGTGCCGGCTGACTTCCTCCTCGACCTCGCTCCCCGCTCGATCCTCCGCGGCCTCGCGCCCCGTCCGTTCGACCGGCTCGTCTCCGAGACGGCCGACCAGAGCGGCGTGCCGCGAGAGCTGCTCTACGCCGTCATGCGCCAGGAGAGCCGCTTCGACCGCGAGGCCGCGTCCCCGGCCGCGGCCCGCGGCCTCATGCAGCTCACGCTGCCGGCGGCCGGCGACGCGGCGCGCGAGCTGAACGAGAGCCCTCCCGCCTACGCGGATCTCTACGACCCCGCGCGCTCCCTCCGCCTTGGCGCGCGCACGCTGAAAAACCTCCTCGTGCGCTTCGACGGTGACGACGCGCTCGCGGCCTCGGGCTACAACGCGGGCGCGGGCCAGACGGCGCTCTGGGCGGGCGGCGCGCGGCGCCCGGTCGAGGCGCTCCTCGCGTCGATCAGCTATCCGGAGACGCGCACATACGTCCGCCGCGTTCTCTCGAACCGGATCCTCTACCGGATGTCCGAGCCGCGCCCGCCCGTCAGCGGCGGTAAATGAGAACGCGCGTCTCGGCGCGCAGCTGTTCGGTCCACCGCTCGATCTCGGCGTTGAGCTTGCGTTCGCGCACGAGCTCGCGGATCTGCTCCGACACATCCTCGTAAGCCGGCAGCGACGCGAGGCCCTTCGCGCGGGCCTCCTCGCGGAACGGGCCGTCGTAGTAAGCGCGGAGCTCGGCCTCCGTCGTCTTGATCCCGGGCGAGAGCCTCTCCCTGACGAAGCTCTCGAGCGCCATCCCGCGCTTCACGAACGCGGTGAGGTCGTCGCGCGTCGCGCCGGCGCGCGCGAGGAGCGCGTCCAGCGTCTCGCCCCGTTCCTTCACGACGCGGGCTTCGATGGCCGCGACGCGGGCCTCGACCTCCTCGCGCTTCGGCTCGATCCCGCCCGTCTTGCGGA
>JBDTTJ010000182.1:0-6684 GCA_039930645.1 Acidobacteriota bacterium | reverse complement strand
CGCCAGCCGCGCCACGACGCCTACGCCGAGGAGATCGCTCTCAAGGGCTGGTTCGCGTTCCTGACGCCCCTCTTCCTCGTCGTCGCGGGCCTCTTCGCATGGGGCGCGGCCCGGAGCGTGCGTCGTCCGCTTCGCGTACTCACGGATTCGGCCGAGCGCCTCGCGGCCGGCGACCTGTCGCAGCCTGTCCCGCTCCCGCCCGAGGACGCGGGCCGCGACGACGAGACCGGCCGCCTCGCGCACGCGTTCGAGACGATGCGCGTCGCTCTCGCGGCCTCCATGGACGAGGTCACGCAGGCGAACGCGACGCTCGAGCGCCGCGTCGCGGCACGCACCGCGGAGCTCCAGAAGCTCACCACCGAGCTCAAGGACCGCGACGCCCGCCGTGCGGATCTCGTCCGGAAACTCCTTTCCGCTCAGGAGGACGAGCGGCGGCGGATCGCCCGCGAGCTGCACGACGAGACGTGCCAGACCGTCGCGGCGCTGGCCGTCGGGCTCGACACCGTCCGCCGCGCCTCCACTCCGGAGGAGGCGAGCACGAAGCTCGAGGACGCACGCGCGCTGGCCTCGCGCACGCTCGACGGCCTCCACCGCGTGATCTTCGACCTGCGCCCGTCCGTCCTCGACGACCTCGGCCTCGTTTCGGCCGTGCGCTGGTGGGTCGCCCGGCATCTGACGCCTCTTGGGATCACGGCGCGCCTCGAAATCGAGGACCTCGAAGACCGCCTTGCGCCCACGGTCGAGATACCCGTGTTCCGGGCAATTCAGGAGGCCCTCACGAACATCGCCCGCCACTCGGGCGCGAAGACGGTCCTCATCCAGATGTCGTACGAGCAGGGCCTGCTCTCCGTGGACGTCGAGGACGACGGACGCGGGTTCACTCCGGCCGACGTCGCGACGCCCTCGGAAACCGGCCAGGGCCTCGGTCTGCTCGGAATGCGCGAGCGGATCGAGATCCTCGGGGGTACTCTCACGCTCGATTCGTCGCCAGGAGCGGGGACGCACCTCGCGTTCACCGTCCCGGTCCCGAAGGAGGAGCCTGCCCGTGCCGCGCATTAGGGTCGTGATCGCCGACGACCACGCGCTGTTGCGCGAGGGGCTCCGCGCGCTCCTGAAGACCGCGGACGACATCGAGGTCGTCGGCGAGGCCGCCGACGGACTCGAGGCGATCGAAGCCTGTCGCAAGCTCGGGCCGGACGTCGTCCTGATGGACATCGCGATGCCCGGCCTCGGCGGGCTCGAGGCCGCGCTCGAGGTCCGCAAGGTGAGCCCGCATACGCGCGTCCTCGTCCTGACGCAGTACGACGACCGCGAGTACGTCTCGCGCTTCCTCAAGGCCGGCGCCGCCGGCTACATCCTCAAGAAGGCGGCGGGCACCGAGCTCGTGTCGGCCATTCGCGGGGTCTCCCGCGGCGGCCTCGTCCTCGACCCCGCGATCGCGCGCGACGCGATGACGGGCGACGCCCCCGCGGGCTCCGGCGCCGGCGAGGACCCGTACGACCTCCTCACGGACCGCGAAAAGCAGGTCCTGAAGCTCGTCGCGGAGGGCAAGGCGAACAAGGAAGTCGCGGCGCTCCTCGACATCGCCGTGAAGACCGCGATGTCCCACCGCGAGCACGTCATGGAGAAGCTCGGCGTCCACGGACGTACGGAGCTGATCCGCTTCGCGCTCCGACGCGGGATCATCCAGGGCTGAAGCGCCCGGATTCCTTCAAAGGTGATTGGGGTCACCGAGCCGGCCTTGCGTGGGCCGCGTGGCGCGCCCGGACCTCCGTTCTTCGCGCCGGGGCCATCCTTCCGCATCGACAGAGGCCCGTTCCGGGCGCATGTTGTGGCTCAGAAAGGGAGAACATGAGACATCATCGGATTCCCGCGTTCCTCGCCCTCGCGCTCGCCCTGTCGGCGGCCCCCGCGTTCGCCGCCGACTCGGTCACGATCCTCAGCATGACCCCCGCATCCCCGGCGGGGCTCCCCGGCGTTCCGCCCTCGACCCCGATGGGGCCCGGGAACTCGATCGAGGTCGCCTTCGCGTACAGCCTCGAGACGCAGGCCACCGGCCGCATCGGCTTTTACACGGCCGGCGAGCCCGGCAACCCCGCGCACACGGGCCTCGAGGTTCCGTTCATGGTCGCGAGGAAAGGAAAGGGCGAAGGAAAGACCCGCTTCTCCGTCCAGTGCCCTCAGGGCTTCGCGGGCTGCACGATCAAAAGCGTGCGGTTCAACCTGTTCTTCGACGGTCCGGGCGGCCTCGTGAAGCTCTTCGAGGGCCACAAGGCCGTCGACTACACGTTCAAGTGTGCGACCGTCGGCGTCCCGCCGGGCGGCGACCCCAAGGACAAGAAGGCGAACGTCGCGTTCGCGCGCCCCGGCATATACGTCTGGGGCAGCGATCCCGCGAAGAAGCACTGGGTCGACTGGAACGGCTCGGTCAAGCTCATGGCCGCCGAGTCGATCAACCCGCACCCGACGCCCAGCAACGGGCGGTGCGCGTTCAACGTGGAGTACTACGAGAAGGAGACGAACGGCGTCGCGACGCCCCCCTTCAAGAACCGGCTCTACTCGGACGGGGACGAGCGCGCGATCAACGGGCCGTTCGCGCTCACGGCGAGCGAGCTCAAGAGCATCGTGACGCAGCCGTACCTGGATTCGGGCGCCCACGGCTTCAAGGTCGTCCTCGACGCGGACGGCAACGTGAACGAGACGTCGGAGGCGGACAACAGCGGCTCCATCCGCTACTTCCTCGAGGGGCGCTGCGACAGCAAGCCCTCCACGTCGCCGGCCGCCGCCGCGACAAAGCACTGACCCGCGTCCGCGGGGGGGCGCCAGCCCCCCCCGCGGCGTTCTCAGAACGCCGCGCGCAGCGTCACGAGCCACTCATCCGGGTGGACGAATCCGCGCCGCGTCGTCGCGTCGTGGCGCGCGTACTCGGCCGTGAGGTCGAGTCCGCGCACGATCCCGACGCGGACGCCGTAGTCGACCTTCCGCCAGTTCCAGCTGACCGACGGCGCGACGAAGCCCGCCGGGTTCTCCCAGAGGTTGTCGATGCACGAGATGCGCACCTCGGGCTCGACCCAGTTCACGACGGACTGGTCGCCGGAGGCGAAGAGGCCGGGGAGCGGGATGCGCCACGAGAGCTCCGCCTCGAAGCCCTGCCGCCACAGGTACGCGATGTCCTGCTTGATCGCCTGGCCGAAGAAATGGACCGGCCCGAAGCGCGCCTCGACGTTCACGCCCCACTCGCGCTTGCGCGGGCTCTCGGGGTCGTACGGCAGGAAGATCCCGTTCGGCCCCTGGAGGATCTTCGCATCGGCGCCGTAGAACGTCCCGTGGAGGCTCGTACGGTCCGCGAGGTCGCGCTGGAAGTACCACGCAAGGACGTCGACGCCGCTTCGGGAGCCCTCGCCCCAGTTCCAGCGGAAGCCCGCCCCGCCCCCGAGCTGGAGCTTTCCCGAACCCCCGACGTCCGGTGCGAGCGTGTCGTAGAGGATCGGGAAGCCGGAGTTGTAGGCCACCGGCGTCGTCGAGCCGACCGTCCTCTCCGGAGTCCCGTTGTCGCCCGCGAGCGCGTTCGGGTCGCGGAAGAAGAGCGGCGTGCCGCCCGTGACGCTCGCGCGCCAGTAGAGGTGCGGCCCGAAAGAGCCGCCGGCCTCGGCGCCCGTCTCCTCGAAGCGCCCGACGGCGGTCCCCCACAGGCCGTAGCTCTCGAGACGGCGCACGATCTGCTTCGAGAAGCGCGGGAGCTTCCCGAGCTCCAGGTAGACGCGCGTGCCGTCGGCGACGCGCAGCGTTTCGACCTTCTTCCCGAAGCGCACGAACGCCTCGCGGAGCTGAACCTTATCGGCGCTCGAGGTCGGGTTGCGGTTGTAGAGATCGAGGACGTTCACGACCGCGCGCGCGAAGATGTCCGGCGTGATGTCGGCCTCGAGCGTGAGGCCGAGGTTCGGAACCTCCATGTGCGCGCCGGGGTCCACGGTCTGCAGCACGACCGGGAACGGCGTTCCCGTGTTCGGGACCGTGATGGAGAGGTCGCGCGAGTCCCGGAACGCGGCCTTGATCTCGACCTTGAGGCGCAGCTTCCCGGAGTCGGAGACGAAAGGGCTCGCGCCGGCGAGCATCGAATCCTGCGCCGCGGCCGAAGCCGCGACGCCGGCCGCGAGGACGCATGCGAGGGACGCGCGCCGGAGCTTCATTCCGCCCCGCCATTCTACGGGGCGGCCGCAAGGCCCGGGACCTCTATGGGAGCTTGACGGGCGTGATCCCCCCTTCGTTGACCGTGAACGTCGTCCCTCCGCCGCCGTCGAGGGCGAGGACGTAGCTGCCCGGCGCGAGGTTCGTGAGGCGCCGGAAGCCCGTCTGCCCGGTCGCGTCGGCCGTGATCGCGAGCCGCCCGTCCGTATTGAAGAGCGTGTACGGATAAGGCATCCCGGCCGCGGTCCGAAGCGTGCCGCGCAGGATCCCGTTCACGAACGACTTCGGCCCGACGGAGATGTCCACGGACCCGCCCGGCGTGAGCGTGACGGGCAGCGCCCGTGACGGAACGGAGACGCTCGCGATGTAGACGGTCGCGTAGCCGCTCGCGTTCACGAACAGGGAGTAGCCGCCCGGCTTGAGCGACGTGATCTCGCCCGCGCCGTTCGAGTCGAGCGAGATCGTTCCGGCGTAGACCGTCGCCCTCGACCCGTCGAGGACGCGCACGGACACGCTGCGCATCGGGACGCCCGCGAGCCCGTCGCGCGCCTGGATCTCGATCCCCTGCCCGCGCGCGAGCTCGACGGCGAGGTTCTCGCTCGAGCCGTCGTCGGCGGCCGTGATCGCCCGCTTGTCGTACTGGTAGTCCGGCTTCGACGTGTTGAGCGTGTAGGCCTGCGGCGCGATGTCCGCGAACTGGAACCGGCCCGTCGAGTCCGTTTGCGTCATCCGCTGGACGCCGGTCCCGCCGTTCGCCGCCGGCGGCGCGGAGAGAGAGACCGTCACGTCGGCGAGCGGCTGCTTCGTGTCCGAGTCCGTGACGAGTCCCGCGACCTTCGCCGTCGGGAAGTTCAGGTCGAGGCTCTGGTCGCCCGTGAGCGACACCGTCTGGCGCACCATCGACGCGCCGCCGCCGGTGAGCGGGTCGGCCGTCGCGGAGACCGCGTACGAGCCCTCCTGCAGGCCCTGGAGCGCGTAGGCGCCCGACTCGTCCGTGCGCGCGGTCGCCTGCCGGCCGCCGCCGCCCTGCAGGTTCGCGAGGACCATCGCGTTCGCGAGGGCCTGGCTCGCCCGGGTCACGCGGCCCGAGAGCGTGAACCCGACGTCGAAAACGATCTCCGTCTGGAGGAGCGGCACGTCGTCGGACGCGGTGACCTGCTTCGTCGCGCTGCGCGACGTTCCCATGCCGTCGCCCGCCTGCGCGCGCAGCGTCACGGGCCCGGCGGGGACGCCGTCGATCCGGAACGAGCCGTCCGCGCCGACCTTCGTCGTCGCGAAGAACGACTCGACGCCGGTCGCGATCACGGTCGTCTGGGTCTTCCACCCGTCGGGGAGGCCGGCGACGACGCCCTGGATCGTCGAGCCGGCCGACAGCGAGAGGACGAGGTCGTTGCGCGTCTCGCCCGCCTGGAGGACGACCTCCCCGAGGTTGCTCGACTTGCCGTTCAGGCCCGCCGACGCGCTGTACCGCCCCGCGACGAGATGGTCGAACACGAACCGTCCCGCCGCATCCGTCGTCGTCGTCTGGCCGCCGCCGAGAATGCGGCCGAATCCCGCCTCCCCCGCACCCGCGAGAGAGACGCTCGCCCCCGGCACGGGCTGGTTGCCCGCGACCACGACGCCGCCGACCGAGCCGCCCGAGGCGAGCTTCAGCTCGACAGTCCCGCCCGTTTCCTTGACGTCGGCCACCTCGCTTCCGTCCGCGTAGTCGGGGCTCTTCGCCGTGACTTTCACGCGTCCGGCCGCGATCCCCTCGACGGTGAAAGCGCCGTCGGCGTCCGTCGTCGTCTCGTCGCCGCCGTCGAGGCCCAGCGGGCCGCCGCGGCCGAACATCCCGCCCGGGCCGCCTCCGCCCGCGCCCGCCGGCTCCCAGGTCACGGTCGCGTTCGCGACCGGGCGCCCGGTCTTTCCGTCCGACACGCGCCCCTTGAGAACCGTGCCCGGCGTCGCACGCACCTCGACGCCGTCCTTCGTCCCGCCCTCGTCCACGGCGAGACTCGCGACGCGCGCCGTCTGGTAGCCCTTCGCGTCGAGAACGACGGTCCACGTCCCCGCGGGCACGTCCTCGAGCGTGAAGGCTCCGTCCTCGGTCTGGAAGTCGCGTTTCTGCCCGATGCCGGTCTGTGCGCCGGCCCCGCGCGCGACCATGCGGATGACCATCCCGCCGCCACGGTCGGGCTCGTAAGAGACCGAGAAATTCCGGAGCGGCTGGCCCGACTTCGCGTCCCGCGCGAAGCCCGCGATGCGCCCCGTGCCCGAGACGACGATGTCCGCGCCGGCCGCAGGCGCCACGACTCCGCGTTTCTGCGGCCCCATTCCCCCGCCGCCGAACGCGGAGATGTCGTAGGCCTGCCCCGCTTTGAGGCCGTCGATGAAGAACCCTCCGTCCGCGCCGGTCGCGCCGTCGGCCGAGATCGCGTTCAGGAGGCCGGCTCCGGGGCCGCCGCCGGGCCCGCCGCCGCCCCCGCGCCCGCCGCGCCCGCGCGCACGAGGAAT
>JBDTTJ010000181.1:0-6708 GCA_039930645.1 Acidobacteriota bacterium | reverse complement strand
AAACGACGCGCGAGGGGTCGCCGAAGAGCTGGGGGAACGGCGTCTCGAGGAGGCGCAGCGGGTGGAACCCGACGGCCGCGAACTCCGACCACGAGAAGCCGCGGACACGCCGCGACGCGAAGACGGAGGCCTTCCAGACTTCGAGGAGCCACGGCGACACGAGGATGGCCGCGAGGAGACCGCCGCCGAAAAGCGCGCCTGTGCCGCGCAGCCGCGCCGGTCCCGGCCCGCGCAGCGCGTACGCGAGAGCGAGGAGAAGCGCGAGCGCCGCGAGGGCGGGTTCGCCGCCGAGAACGAGGAGAGAGGCTGCGAAGGCGACGACGAGTCCGGCGCGCGCCGTGGCGCGGGGCGTCTCGGCGGCCCGCGCGCGCGCGACGGCCAAAAGGAGCCACGGCGCCCACGCGAGCGTCGTCGAGGCGTTCAGGAACGCCGCGGAGGACAGGACGAAGCCCGAAAGGCCCCACGCGAAGGCTCCGACGAGCGCGGCCTCCTGCGATCGCTGTTCCGTGCGCAGGAAGAGATACGCGCCGAGGAGCCCGATGGCGAGGTGGAGGAGGAGCTGGACGCCGAGCCACCGGGGCGCGGCCGGGAACGGGTACGCGAGGACGAGGTTCGGGTTCCCGCGGTACGCCTGCCCGAAGGACGCCGCCGGGTTGAGGTTCGCGGCGCCGAGCGCGGAGGCGAGGGCGCGGGCGGGACGCTGCGTCGTGCCGATGTCGCGGTACGCGGGCGTGGACGCGCCGGTCAGGAGGTCGCGGTGAGTCAGGAGCGCGGCGGCCGTGAGAAGGAGCGCCGCCGCGAGCGCGGGCCCCGGCGCGAAGCGCCGGGCGCTCACGTGAAGAGGGGGTCTTTCCGCCAGCCCCACTTGTTCATCTTGTACCGCGCCATGACCCAGAGAATCGACACTCCATAGATGCACGAGCGCCGGAAGCTGATCTGCGAGGCGTCGTCGAAGTAGCGCGTCACGATCGGGACCTCGCGGATGCGCATACCCTTCCAGATCCCCGCCGCGATGATCTCCGTGTCGAACACGAAGTCGTCGGAGAACGCGGAGAGATTCACGGTTTCGAGGTACTTGCGGGAATACGCGCGCAGCCCCGAGTGGTACTCCGTGAGGTAGAGGTAAAACGTCGCGTTCTCGACCGCCGTGAGGAAGATGTTCGCGAGGTACTTCCATTTCGGCATGCCGCCCTCGAGGGGCCGCCCGCCGAGCATCCGGCTCCCGAACATCGCATCTTCGAGCCCCTCGGCGATCGGGCGCACGAGCTCGGGCAGGACGGACGCGTCGTACTGGTGGTCGGGGTGGACCATCACGCAGATGTCGGCCCCGAGCGCGAGCGCCGTGGCATAGCAGGTCTTCTGGTTCCCGCCGTAGCCCTTGTTCTGGTCATGGACGACCACGTGGACGCCGGGAATCGCGCGCGCGACCTCGACGGTGTGGTCCTTCGAGCAATCGTCCACGAGGATGACGTCGTCGACCCACTCCTTCGGGATCTCGTGAAGGGTCGCGTGCAGCGTCTTTTCCGCGTTGTAGGCGGGCATCACGACCGCGACGCGCTTTCCGAAGACGGGCATCCGACTGATTCTAGGGGGAGTCGACGCGGAAAACCCGGAAGCTCGGCTGGAAGCTGCCGTCGGGCCGGAGGGAGCCCGTGCGCGAATCGAGGACGCGGACGAGAAAGGGGACGGGCCGCTCCGCGCCGGACTCGTGCACGCGGCGGACGAACATCGCCGCCGTCGGTCCCGGCGCGCGTCCGGCGGCGGCGGCGTAGGCGGGCAGGACGCGCGTCACGTCGGCCGTCACGAGGTACCGGCACCGGGCGCCCCGGAGGATCGCGAGCGCCTCGCCGTCGTCGGTCGACGTGAAGAGGCGGAACTCGCGGCGCCATCCGTACAGGAACGGGTCCGCCGCCGCGGGGCGCTCGGCGAGCGCGGTCACGTAGTGCCCGGCCGACCACGGCGCCATGACGCCGGGGATCGACCCCGGAGGGGGCGGAGGCAGAGCGGCGGGATCGACGGGCGGCGGGTCGAGCGCCCTGAGGCGCCCGAAGAGGTTGAGGATGTCGTCGCCGGGCGCGGCCGTGTACCGGATCGCGCGGATCAGGTACGGCGCCCCGGGCAGGACGACGAGCGCGACGGCGAGGGCGAGCGGTGCGAGCGTCCGCGCGCGGCCGTGCAGACGGCGTGGCGCGAGGCGCGCGACGCCCTCGGCCAGTGCGAGAGCCGCGAAGATCGAGAGGTAGTAGACGTCGCGCTGCTGAAAGAGCGCCATCAGGAACACGGCGGCGGCGGCGAGGGCGACGAGGGCGCGAGCGGCCGCGCGGCCGCGGGGTGGAAACACCGGGCGGCGCGCCGCGGAGCGCGCCCAGGCGACGACGGCGAAAGGCACGAGGAGCCAGCCGGGGGAGACTTCACGGACGGCGCGCTCGAACGACGGCCATCCCGCCACGAGCAGCCGGGACTCGGCGATGAGGCGGAGGAGATCGGGTGGATAGGAGAGGAAGCCGCCGTCGGCGAACTCGTCCGCGCCCGCCCCCGGGCGTTCCCGGAAGACGTAGAGGGCGCCGCGGAGGAGCGCCCCGAGGGTGCGTTCCGCGCCGGGCAGCGCGGCCGCGAGCGCGGCGGCGGCGCCGAGGCCCCACATCAGGCGGCGGCGCGGCGTCGGCGCGCGCCACGCCGAGAGCGCGAGGAGGGGCGCGGCGGCGAGCGCGAGAAGGGCCGGCTGGAACCAGCCGAACGAGACGAAGGCGAACGGGACCGCCTCTTTCGGAAGGGTGAGCGCGGCTCCCGCCGCGACGAGGGCCGCGGCCACGAGGGCCGCGGCGCCCGCGCCTTCGCCGAGCGCGACGGCGGCCCAGAGGAGGCCGAGGCCCGCGACGAAGACGGCGCCCTGCCACGTGAGGACCGCCAACGCGATTGCGGCGCCGAAGACGGCGGAGCGCGCGACGCGACGGGCAGGCGGCGCGGCGGCCGCCCAGGCCGCGGATGCAAGGACCAGGAGAAGGTTGAGGGCCTCGGCGACGTGCTGGTCGAAGTGTCCGAACTCGCCCCACAGGACAGCGGCCGGGATCGCGACGTACGCCGCGGCGGCGATTCGGGCCCGGCGCCGGCCGAACGTCCGACGCGCGAGGAGGAAGAGAGGGATCACCTGGAGCGCGCCGAGGATCGCCGGCAGCGTGGCGGCGACACGCGTCACCTCCTGAGTGGCCGCCGCCGCGCCGTAAATCAGGCGCGAGATCCCTCCGGCGAAGAGGTCGAACGCGGGCGGCCAGATGAAGACGCCGCCGTCCGGGTGGTTCAGGTACGGGTCGCGGACCGGGACGCGCGGGAAGTTGCGCGCGACCGAGACCGTGCGCCGGAGGTGGCCGTAGCAATCGGGGGAGAGGAGGCGCCACCCATGAGTGGTCGCCTCGTGGAACGAAGCGAGGCGGAGCGCCAGGGCGGCGAGGAAGACGAGCGCCACGAAGAACCCGTCCCGGCCGCGGCCGCGCGCGCGCGTCTGCACGGCGCGAGCGTAGCAGCCCGTCCGCCATCCTTCCGCGCCGGCCCCCTACAATCGCGGGATGCACTCCCCCGGGCCGCTCCGGTTCTGGCTCGGCGCCGCCGCGCTCGGATTCCTCGGCGTCTTTCTCGTTTTCGACCACGCGCGCCGCGACAGTCCGACGATGGACGAGCCGTTTCACACGCTCGCGGCCGCCGAGTACGCGATCGCCGGGACGTACAACGCGAACCTCGAGCACCCCCCGCTCGTGAAGCTCCTGTCGGGTTTCGCGGTGCGAGCGGCGGGCGCGCGCCCGCCGCGCATGGACGAGCCCTTCTCGATGCGCACCGCCGAGCAGCCGCGCCCGTTCGCGTTCAGCTCGACGCTGACGCCGGAGCGCCTCTTCGGCGCCGCGCGGGCGCCCGTGGCCGCGCTGTTCTTCGTGCTCGTCCTCGCCGTGGGCGGCGCCGTATGCCACTGGGGCGGAAGCGTCGCCGGGCTTCTCGCGGCGGCGCTCGTCGCTCTGGAGCCGAATCTCGTCGCGCACGCGGGCGTCGTCCACACCGATCTCGCAGCGGCGCTCGGCTTCTTCGCGACGCTCTCCCTCGGCCTTTTCGCGCTCGAGAAGCGCTCGCTTGCGCTCTGGGCCGGGACGGGCGCGGCGCTCGGTGCGAGCCTCGCGGCGAAGTTTTCCTGCGTCCTTCTCGTGCCGATGGTCGCGGTCCTCGCGCTCGTCGGACTCTTCCGGGAGCGGCGCACGGCCGCGCGCGAGGGACGGCGCGCGTCCGCCCTCCCCGCGGTCGGCCTCCTCCTCGCGGGCGCCGTGTCGGCCGCCGTCCTCTTCGGGTGCTATGCCGTGGCGATGCGGAACATGTCCGCGCGCGACGCCGAGGGAGCCGTCCGCATCTTCCTCGCCTCGCGGGAGGCGCCGCCGGCCACGGTGGAGCGCGTCGTGGCGATCTCCTCGATCTCGAAGCAGGCGGGCCACTACGCGGCCGGCCTCGCGGGAATCGCGATCCAGAACAGGACCGGCGGCGGTGTGAACTTCCTCTGCGGAAGGCTTTCCGTCGACGGCTTCTGGAACTATTTCTTCGTCGCCTTTGCGGTGAAGTCGGCGCTCGGCTTCCTCGGGGTCCTCGGTGCGGCCGTCGTCCTCGCGGCGGTGAAGCGCGACCGCCTCACGCTCGTCTTCTGGGCGCTCGTCCTGCCGGTCGCCTACCTCTTCCTGACCGGCATGGCGACGTCGTACAACATCGGGATCCGCCACATGCTCCCGGTGTATCCGCTCCTCGCGGCGGCGGCGGTCCTCGCCGTCTTCCGCGCGCTGCCGCCCCGCGCCGCGGCTGCGGTGCTGACGGCCGGCGTCGCGATCCAGGCCGCCGAGATTCTCGCGGTCCACCCGCACGAGCTCTCGTTCTTCAACGCGGCCGCGGGCGGCCCGGCGCACGGAGCCGCGTGGCTGAACGACTCGAACCTCGACTGGGGCCAGGACCTCGCACGCGTCGCGGCGCGGCTGAAGTCGCGCGGAGAGGACGCGGGGACGACGGTCGCCTACTTCGGCGGGGCGGATCCCGCGTACTACCTCCCGAAGGCGCGGCCGTTCGAGGGTCCCCTCGACCCGCTCGCGCCCGGCCGCTACGCCGTGTCGGAGTTCATCCGGTGCTGCGGGCCCGAGGCCATGGCCTTCCATGGCGACGCCTCCGGCGCGGCCGGCTTCGAGCGCCTTCGCCGCGCGCTGAAGGAGCGCGGCACGCCGCTCGCGCGCGAAGGGATGGGATACTCCATCATCCTCTGGGACCTGAAGGACAAGAGCCCGTGAAACTCTCGATCGTGATGCCGGCGTACAACGAAAAGAGCACGATCCGCGAGATCGTCGCGCGCGTGCAGGCGGTCGACCTCGGCGGCCTCGAGCGCGAGATCGTGATCGTCGACGACGGCTCCAAGGACGGGACGCGCGACATCCTGCGCGAGATGGACGGCAAGGACGGCGTGAAGGTCGTCCTGCAGCCGCACAACATGGGCAAGGGTGCGGCCGTCTGGACGGGCATGCGCGCTTCCACGGGCGACATCGTGATCATCCAGGACGCGGACCTCGAATACGACCCGCGCGAGTACCCGGTCGTTCTCGGCCCGATCCTCGACGGCTCCGCGGACATCGTCTACGGCTCGCGCTTTCTCGGCCACCCCGGCGGGCACCGCGTCCTGTACTTCTGGCACACGGTCGGGAACCGCCTCCTGACGCTGATGTCGAACGCGTTCACGAACCTCAACCTCACGGACATGGAGACCTGCTACAAGGCCATGCGCCGCGAGATCGTGGACCGGCTGGACCTCCGGTCCCAGCGCTTCGGGATCGAGCCCGAGATCACCTGCAAGGTCTCCCGCATGCGCGCGCGGATCTTCGAGGTGCCGATCTCGTACCACGGCCGCACGTACGAGGAAGGCAAGAAGATCGGCATCAAGGACGGGTTCCAGGCTGTTTGGACGATCCTCAAGTACTTCCGGTGGGAGGCGCCCGAGGGCGACGTCGGCGCGATCACGCTGCGCCGCATGGAAGGGCTCTCCGTCTACAACAAGTGGCTGCACGACCGCTTCGAAGCGTGGCTCGGAAGCCGCGTGCTCGAGGTCGGCTCCGGCGTCGGGAACCAGACCCGGTTCTTCGCGGACAAGGAGCGCGTCGTCGCCTCCGACATCGAGCCGCACTACGTCGGCGAGCTGAAGGCGAAGTTCGAGGGCCGCGCGAACGTCCGCGTCGCGTCTTTTCGCTTCCCGCTCGCGGACGAAGACGTCCGCGACCTCGCCTCCGAGCGCATCGACACGATCGTCTGCCTGAACGTCCTCGAGCACATCGAGGACGACGCGGCCACGCTGCGCGACTTCGCCCGCGTCCTGCCCGCCGGCGGGCACCTCGCGCTCCTCGTTCCCTCGCTGCCGGCGCTCTACGGCACGCTCGACGAGGCGCTGCGGCACTACCGCCGGTACGAAAAGGCCGGCCTCCGGCGGCTCGTGGAGGAGTCCGGGTTCGCCGTCGAGAAGATCCGCTACCTGAACCGGCCGGGCGTCTTCGGCTGGTGGCTGAACTCGCGCGTCCTCCGCCGGCGGGTCCTTCCGCGCCAGCAGCTCGGCGTGTTCCGCTGGCTCATGCCGCTCCTCAGGGCCGAGGAGGACGCGGAGCCGTCCTTCGGGATGTCGCTCCTCGTTCTCGCCCGGAAGCCCTGACGCCCATG
>JBDTTJ010000180.1:0-6720 GCA_039930645.1 Acidobacteriota bacterium | reverse complement strand
GTCCAGCTTCCCTTGCGAAGCGAAGGACGCGAGGACCGACTCGCCGAGCGCGGCGCCGGCGAACGCGGGTGCGGCGAGCGCGGAGACCGAAAGTGCGCGCCGGACGCCGTGCGTTGCCTCGAGCTGCTGCGCGAGGTTCTGGTCGAAGAGGCGGGCCACGACCGGGAGGTCCGGCCTGAGCCGCCGGGCGTCGAGCACGATCTCGAGGTTTATGGGGTCGCGGTCCGTGACGGCGAGAAGCGCGCGCGCCTCCATGAGGCCCGCGGCCTTCAGGAGCTCCGGATCCCGCGCGTCGCCCGTCACGACCGTCGCGCCGGCCGCGGAAGCCGCGCGCATCCACTCCACGCGCGTCTCCTGCGTCACGACGACGACGCGCTCACCGAGCCGGGTCAGAAGCTCGACGATCCGGAACCCGACGTGCCCCATCCCGCAGACGACAAAGGGCCCGGGCGCCGGGTCGCGGGAAGGCGGACTGCTCATCGGAAGCTGCCGCCATTATCGCGGAGGAAGGGGCCGCCCCGTGAAGGCGGCCCCTCTCGCCCGCTCCCCGGAACAGGCTCCGGTCAGTGGCGCGCGGGCCGCGGCGCCGCCTCGCGGCGGGCGACCTGCCGGAGAAGCTCGCCGGCCCGAGGGCCCTCGTCGGCCAACGGGATGTCCGACAGGCTGATGACGCCGACGACGTGGCGGCTGTCGTCCACGACGACGATGCGCGATTTGCGCTCGGCGGCCATCCGCTCCTCGGCGAACCAGAGCTCGTCCCCGTCGCGGCACGTGACGAGCCGCTTCGTCATGACGTCGCAGGCCTCGGCCGTGAGCGGACGGTTCTCCGCGATTCCGCGCACGACGAGGTCGCGGTCCGTGACGACTCCGACGAGCTGGTGCTTCGCGTCGACGACCGGCAGCATCCCGATCTTCCACTCGCGCATGAGCTCGGCGCACTTCTTGAGGGAGTCCTTCTCCCGGCAGGTCACGACTTTCTTCTTCATCACGTCCTGGACGTACATGGACGCCTCCTCGCGGCGCGCCCCGCACCGGATCCCGCGATCCGGACGTGGACCGCCGCTGAATGCAACGTGGGAGCCGGAACGGGCGCGCCGCGAGGGATTCACGTGCATCATGTGCCACCGGCGCAGGCCGGCAGGATTGATGCAATGGCACGATTCTCTCCACGGCAGGGGCCGTGGAGAATCCCCACGGAGACGAGCATGGCGATCATCCCCGTTGCCCGGGTGAAGGTCGAGCGCGCCGGCCGCGTCCTTCTCGACGGCAGCCCGGTCACGCTCGCGGCGCTCAAGAAGGCGCTCCCCGGCCTGAAGAAGAAAAAGGCCCGCATTCGCTACTACCGCGAGGGCGCCCGCACCGAGGCGACGAAACAGGCCTTGGCCGTGTTCGAGCTCGTCATGGACAGCGGCCTCCCCGTCGAGCTCTGCGACGACGAGGCGCAGTTCCAGGGAGACAGGCTCGGGCTGCCGAAGGAAGAGAAGCCCGACGACGACTCCTGGTGGGGCTGAGCCGCGGCGCCGTTCCAGCCACGGCCCTACATTCGCTTCATGAGTCCCGCGGGCGGAGCTTCGCCTCCATAATTCCGGGCCTCGGAGGAAATCTGATGGACGGCATCCAGGTCCTGTCGCGCGCCCCGGAGGCGACGGACGCGATCCTCACGAAGGAAGCGCTCGACTTCATCGCCCGCCTCCACAGGACGTTCAACCCGCGGCGGCAGGAGCTCCTCGCGCGCCGCGCCGACCGCCAGAAGCGCTTCGACGCCGGCGAGCTGCCGGCCTTTCTGGCCGACACGCAGGCCGTCCGCGACGCCGCCTGGAGGGTCGCACCCGCGCCGTCCGACCTCCAGAAGCGCTGGGTCGAGATCACCGGGCCCGTCGAGCGCAAGATGATGATCAACGCGCTCAACTCCGGGGCCTGCGTCTTCATGGCCGATTTCGAGGACTCGCTCGCCCCGACGTGGGCGAACGTCGTCCAGGGCCAGCAGAACCTCAAGGACGCCGTCCGCCGGACGATCGCGTTCACGAGCCCGGAGGGCAAGGAGTACCGCCTCGCCCCGGAGATCGCCACGCTCCTCGTGCGGCCGCGCGGCTGGCACCTCCCGGAGAAGCATGTTGTCGTGGACGGTGCGCCGATCTCGGCGAGCCTCTTCGACTTCGGCCTCTACCTCTTCCACAACGCCTACGCGCTGAAGGAGCGCGGCACCGGGCCGTACTTTTACCTCCCGAAGATGGAGAGCCACCTCGAAGCGCGCCTCTGGAACGACGTCTTCGTCGCCGCGCAGGAGGGCCTCTCGATTCCGAGGGGAACGATCCGCGCGACCGTCCTCGTGGAGACGCTGCCGGCGGCGTTCGAGATGGACGAGATCCTCTTCGAGCTGAAAGACCACATGAGCGGGCTCAACGCGGGCCGCTGGGACTACCTCTTCAGCCTCATCAAGAAACTGCGCGCGCACGCGGACGTCCTGCCCGACCGCGGGCAGGTCACGATGACCGTGCCGTTCATGCGCGCCTACGCCGAGCTCCTCGTGAAGACGTGCCACCGCCGCGGCGCGCACGCGATGGGCGGCATGGCGCCGTTCATCCCCACGCGCAAGGACGCCGAGGTGAACGAGCGCGCGCTCGCGAAGGTCCAGGCCGACAAGGACCGCGAGGTCGCCGACGGCTTCGACGGCACGTGGGTCGCGCACCCGGACCTCGTCCCGACGGCATGGGAAGTCTTCGAGAAGGCGTTCGGGACGAAGCCGAACCAGAAAGAGCAGCTACGTGAGGACGTCGTCGCCGACGCGCGGAAGCTGACGGACCTTGCCGTGCCCGGAGGCACCATCACGGACGCCGGGCTCCGCCTGAACGTGAACGTCACGCTCCAGTACCTGAACTCCTGGCTCCTCGGAAACGGCGCCGCGGCGATCTACAACCTGATGGAGGACGCCGCGACGGCCGAGATCTCCCGCGCGCAGCTCTGGCAGTGGATCAACCGGAAGGCGACGCTCGCCGACGGCCGGACCGTGACGGAGGACCTCTACCGGCAGGTGCGCGACGAGGAGCTTCCGAAAATCGGAGGGCTCGCGAACGGCCGGATGAAGGAAGCCGTCGAGATCCTCGACCGCCTCGTCCTCGACGACACGTTCGCGGAGTTCCTCACGCTCCCCGCGTACGCGTACCTCGACTGACACGCCGCGCGAGGGGCGTGCGCCCCCCGCGCGGCCCGGGTTCGATCAGGGGTTCAGGAATCCGAGGTCGTTCGTCGGGAAGCGGTAGAGATTCGGGAAGACCGTGTTGAGCTCGGCCGGCGTCGCCCCGAGCCAGAGGCCGAGCGTGGAGGCGTACTGGTCGACGGCCGTCGACGGAATCCACCGGCCCCGGTTGTCCGTGTCGTAGGCCGTCCCGAGCACGAGGTCGGGGAACGCGGCGCCGTTCAGGCCGGGGGTGCCGTAGAAGTCGGCCGCCTTGATGGCGCCGCCCATGACGAGCTGGTGGCTACCCCACGCGTGATCCGACCCGACGGACGTACCCGAGCCCGACGGCGCCATCGTCCGGCCGAAGTCCGACATCGTAAACGTCGTGACGTTGGCCGCGAGGTTCTGGGCGGTCAGTTCCGTGTAGAACGCTCCCATCGCTTTCGAGATCTGCGTGTAGAGGTTCGTGTGAGCGGCGAGCTCGTCCTGGTGCGTGTCGAAGCCGCCGATCGAGCAGAAGAAGACCTGCCGGCTCACGTTGAGCGACACCTGGTTCTGCTTGATGATCTTCGCGACCTGCTTGAGCTGGTTGCCGAGGCCGGTGGCCGGGAAGGCTCCGACGACCGGGTCCTGCGAAAGCGACGCCTGGATGTCGAGGCCCTGCTGCGTGATGTCGCTCGCCGCCTTCACGAGCGGGACTCCCGCGTCGAACGTGCGGAGCGAGTTGAAGGCCGTCTTCCGCGCGTTGTCGATGGCGTTCGCTGCGAAGCCGTTGAGAGGGAAGATCGCGTTCAGCGCCGTGGGCGCGGGCGCGACGTTCAGGGCCTTCTGCGTCTGGCCGACGTTGAACTGGTTGTTGCCCTGGAGAGAGATCGACGCGGGGAACGACGTCCCCGTGTTCAGATCGGAGACCATGTCGATCACGCGCCCGCCCCAGCCGTAGATCGACTTCGCATCGGACTGCGGCGCCATCCACGAGGACTGCTGGTCGCTGTGCGAGAAGAGCTGGTACGGCCGGTATGCCGCGTTCGACTGGTACTGGGCCTTCGTCGTCGGCCGCGTGAGCGGCCCGACGTTCGGGACGACGGCGAGCTTGCCCTGATCGAACAGCGTCTTCAGCTCGGGCATCGCGGGATGGAGGCCGAACCTCTGGCCCGTGCTGGGCAGCGCGTTCAGGAAGGCCGTGGCGCCGAGCGCCGGAAGAGCGAGCGAAGCGCCGCGCGACTGCGCGTACTTGTTGTAACCCGTGTTGCCACCGGCGTCGACCGGGATGACCATGTTGTTCGCGTCGTTGCCACCGAACATGAAGATGCAAACGAGCGCCCGGTACTGGTTCGGCGGCGCCGCGGAGGCGGCGTGAGCCAGCAAGCCGAAACGGTCGAGGCCCTGTTCGAAGGCGGCAAAGCCGGCGGCGCCGCACGCGAGCTTGAGGAAGTCCCTGCGATTCGTCATGTTTACCTCTCGACCTGGAACTGCGAGGACGTGGCGACGAGGTACGTCGCCTGCTGCGCGCGCTGGCGGGGGCTCGATGCGGGGACCGCATTGACGGCGGTGACGATCGCCGTCTTCGCTCCCGGGGACAGGAGTCCGTGGCAGAGGCGCTGGTTCAGCTCCTCCACCATGGCGGCCGGGTCCGCCGCGAGCGTCTGGATGCCGCTCAGGTCGAGCGACGTACCCAGCGGGTTGTTGCCACCGGTCGGGATGTTCGAGTAGACGAGCGTGTTCACGAGGTTCGCGCGCTTGAGCGCCGTGAGCGCCGATTGGATGCCGAACTCCGGCCCGAGGAGCGTGGACGAGCCCGGCAGCAGATTGTCGTTCGGGTAATAGCTGAAGACCGTGTCCGGATTGAACACGTTCTGGCCGAGGGCCAGCACCTGCGGGGCGAGGACGCCGTCGGAGACTCCGGCACCGTTCGCCGCCGTGGCGCCGAGGGCCCGGAGGAGCCCGATTGTGAAGAACGCGGGCTCGCGCAGGATGCCGAAGTTCGCGCTCGCCGCGCCGGCGAGCGCCTCCGTGTCCGTCACGATCGCGCGGACGACGGCGCCGACGTCTCCCTTGACGCCGGAGCCGTTGTCGTTGAAGACGGCCGCGACGCGGCCCACGTAAGCGGGGCTCGGATTGGACGTGACGAGGTTCTGGATCAGCTGCCGGCTCACGTACGGCGCCGTGTTGGGATGCGCCATGATCGCGTCGACCGCCTGGATGACGTCGACGTCTCCGTTCTGGCTCGGGTTGAAGACCCATGCGCAGGCCGTCGGCAAGCCCGTCGACCAGTCGCACAGGAAGTTCTTCTTGCCCCGGTCGTGCTTCGTCTCGTCGAGCGCCATCGTGTTGATGTAGTCGTCGGTGCCCGCGACCTGCCCGGCCGTGTTGAGCTTCCAACCCGTAAAGACGCGCGCGAGCTCGTTGACGTCGTCCTGGGTGTACGTGGGGATCGTGTTGCCGCCCAGGTCGAGCTTCGGCGTCCCGTCCATGTTGAGCTGGACGAGGCCGATCGAGAAGAGCTGCAGAATCTCGCGCGCGTAGTTCTCGTTCGGATTCGTGTTCGTGGACGTCCTCATGTTGAGGTAGTCGCCCATCGCGGGGCTGACCGTGAGCTCGATCAGGAGCTGCCGATAGCTTCCGAAGGCGTTCCTCAGCAGCGTGTTCAGGTACGGCACCATGTGGCTGGGCTGGATTTCCTGCTGGCCCGAGATCACGAGGAACTTGTGGAGCGCCCACCCGACGCGCTGCCGGAGCTGGTCCGGAACGTAGAGCGCGTTGGAGAAGAACTGGTTCTGGAGCGGGTACATCGTGTAGTTGTCCCGCTGGCAGTTGCCCGTGCAGGTGCCTGGAATCGTGTTCGGCTGGAGCGGCATGGCGGGGTAGAGGTTCGGCGGGATCGCGATCTGCTCGGTGACCCAAGCCGGGATCCCGACGTCTCTCAGGTGCGCGACGAGCTGGGGTGACGATCCGAACGTCGCGATGTTCGCAAACGCCGAGAGCTGAGACGCAGGCGTGGGCACCGTATCCTCGAAGTAGCCCGTCGCGTCGAGGACGATGTTCACGGTGCCGCTCGCCTGAATCGGCCACACCACGATGTCTCCGGTCGTCCCGAGCTTCGCGATGAACGACGCCGCGCGCGCCTTGACGGCGCGGTAGCTGAGCGCGGTGGCGCCGAGCGGAGCCGCCGTTCCCGTCGGGAAGATCGCGAAGCTGCCGTCCGCCGTCGCGTTCACGGCCGTCACGTTGAGGACGACGGACCGGGCAGTGGCCGGAATGCCGCACGTTCCCACGACCGGAAAGGCCCTGCCGCCGTTCGCCTGGAGTACCGGCCCGGCATTCCGGCCGTTCGGAACGAGGCGCGTGTCCGCCACGCGGCACGGCGTGATCGGAAACAGCTTCGACTGGGGTGGAACCTGCGCGAGGCCGGAGCCGGCTAGTAACAGCGACGTCAGAGCGACCGACCGAGCCGAAAGGCAATACTTCATCCCGTACTCCCGCGGCATAACCGCACGTCGATGGAATCTGTTCAGTTCTGCCGGACACCCGGCGGAATGTGA
>JBDTTJ010000179.1:0-6743 GCA_039930645.1 Acidobacteriota bacterium | reverse complement strand
CGCCCGGCCGGTCCGCGCACGTGACTCCCTTCGCACGCAATCTCCTCTTCGGGGCGGGGATTCCGCTCCTCGTCGGCATCGTGTGGATGGCCGACCGGAAAGGCGCGTTCCGCCGCGACGCATTCCCGACGCCCCTTCGGAAGCGGCTCGCACTCGGGCTGCTGCTGCTGCTCCTCGTCGCGACGACGCTGCTGCCCGCCGCCGCCGGCGGCCGCCCGCCCGACGTCTCGACGCTGAAGATCACGCAGGTCTTCCTCGTGCAGGGAATCCTCGCGGTCTTTCTCGCCTCGTGGTGGCTCCTCGCGGGCCGTCCGCCCTTGAAGACGTTTCTCGCGCTCGAGTCGAGGCAGCCCGGCCCGGAGGCCGCGGCCGGCGTCGCCCTCGGCCTGATCGGCTGGACGCTGACGATCGTGGTGGCCGTCGTGGCGGCCGTCTTGCTGAGCCTCTTCGACGTCCACCAGCAGCGCGCGATTCCGCCGCTCGTCGGCTGGCTCGCGGGCCGCCCGGGCCTCGAGCGGCTGCTGATCGTGATCTCGGCGATGACGCTCGAGGAGTTCCACTTCCGGGCGTTCCTCCAGCGCCGGCTCGGGGCGGTCCCGGCCTCGATCCTCTTCCTCCTCGCCCACGCGGGCTACGGGGAGCCGTTCTTCTTCGTCGGACTGCTCGCGATCACGTCCGTCCTCGCGATCGCGTTCCACCGGACGGGGAGCGTCGTCGCCCCGATGCTCGCGCACGGGACGTTCGACGCCGTGCAGCTGTTCATCTTTTTGCCGGCGGCCCTGAAGTTCCTGCAGGGGAGCTGACGCGCTTCGGCGGCTGCGGCCGTCCTCGGACGACTTCGACGAGGTCGCCGCTCGCCGCGACGGCCGCGACGGGCCGACCGTCCGGGCGTTCGTAGAGAGGCGCGAGCGCGGCGGCGAGGCGGCGCGCGGCGTCGGGAGACGCCGCGCGGATCCGCCAGACGAATCCGACGGGCCGCGCCTCGCCCTCGACGCGCTTCGGCTCGAAGAAGAGGATCCGGTCGTCCTGCCACTCGGCGGCGAGGGCCTTCGCGTCCGGCGCTCCCGCGCGCTCGAGCAGCGTCCCGAGCATCCACTCTCCGAAGATGTCGGCGTACAGGATCTTCATCCCCGGCGGGAAGTCGGCGGCCGCCGGGCGGTCGGCCGGCGCGAGGAGCGTCCGCGCGGCGGTCCGCTCGGGGTGCAGGATCTCCGCGGTCGTCGTGGGCGGCGTCTTGTAGTTCGCGTCGATCGTCGCCCAGCCGGCGCCTTCCGCGCGCCGCGCCTCGATCCACGCGGTGCCGGAAACGTACGGGAAGAGCATCTCCTTGACGAAGAAGTCCGGAACGCCCTCGGAGCCGTCGACGTTCGTCGTGCCCGCCGCGAGGCCGGACAGCATGTTCGAGAGCGTGTCCGCGCCGAACAGCTCCTTCGCCTCGGGCGGCAGCCGCACGAGGAGCGCATCCATCATGACGACGGTGGCCTCGCCTTCGAGGAACGCCTCGAGCGCGAGGAGCGCGTCGGAGGACTCCTTGAGCGCCTTCATGCGCGGGACGAGGTCGAGGCGTCGGTCCTGGAGCGCGTGCGTGAGCTCGTGCGCGAGGAGAGCGTCCTCGAGGAGCGTCCCGGCCGAGAGGCCGAGCGCGGGCGCAACGGCGGCCGCCTCGGCCGTGCGCTCGGGGACGATGAAGAACTTCTTGACCTCGGGGTCGTAGAAGCCGGCCACCTGCCGCGCATAGAGCTTCGTGAGCTTCTCCTCGAGGCCGGCCTCCGGGTCGAGAAAGCCGACGGCCGCGAGCGAGGCGGCGTACCGGGGGAATGGCACGGGCAGGTCCTCGACGAGCTTCTTCCCGAGGATCTTCGCGAGGTCTTTCTCGGGGAGGAGGGCGGATGCCACGGCCCCCCGGAACGGGACGCCGCGGACCTTCTCGACCAGCTTCTGGGCCTCCGCGACCGCCTCGGGCAGCCGCTGCGCGAGCGGAGAAGCCGCGGCCGCCGCGAGGGCGGCGGCGAGGGCGGCGGCGGCCGCCAGGAGCGCCGGGGTCTGGCGCCTGGCCCTCCCTTTCCCGGTCGAGACGGCGTCGCGTATCATGCGCCCGGCTTCAGCGAACGGGAGAGGTGACACATCGGGGCCAGCTTAACAGCGCGTCCCTTGCAACTTGCGATGAGCAATCCGCCGCCGGGCCCCATCGTCCTCTGGCTCTCGAGCCGCTACGAGAATCTCGAGCTGGCGCAAGCCGTGCTCGAGCACGTGTGCAAGGCGCGCGGAGTGGGGACGGACGCGGAGCACTGGATGGGGGTCGCGCTTCGGGAGGCGCTCGCGAACGCGATCAAGCACGGCAACCAGCAGGATCCGGCCAAGCGCGTCTACCTGTCGCTCGCCGGGGGCGCCGAGGCGATCGAGATCGTCGTGGGCGACGAGGGGGAGGGCTTCGAGGCGGCGGGGGTGGCCGACCCCCTCGCGCCGGAAAATCAGATGAAGACCTCGGGCCGTGGCATCTTCTACATGAAGACGTTCATGGACGAGGTGACGTTCTCGCGCGGCGAGAACGGCGGGACGATCCTCTCCATGAAGAAGAAACTGGATTCCGAAACGAAGAAGGGAGTGCACACACCATGAAGACTTCCGTGACCACCCGGGATGCCGGCGACGTCAAGATCATCGAGCTGCACGGGAAGATCACGATCGGCGCGGGCGACCTCCAGATGCGCGAGGCGATTCACGCGGCGGTCAACGGCGGGGCGATGAAGATCCTCGTCGACATGAAGGACGTCACGACGATCGACTCGTCGGGCGTCGGCGAGCTCGTGGGCTGCTACACGACGGCGACGCACAAGGGCGCGAAGCTGAAGCTGCAGAACCTTCCGCCGAAGATCAGCGACGTCCTCACGGTGACGCAGCTCATCACCGTTTTCGACGTCTTCCCGAACGAGAAGGACGCGCTGGCGAGTTTCGCCTGACGCTCGTGCCCCCCACCGCCCTCGCGACGTTGCTTGCGGAGGTGCGCGTCGGCGTCGACGCGCGCCTTCCGGACCTTCTCGCGGCGCCGGAGGGCGAGCCGGACCCCCTCGACCCCCTCCCGCCCGCCGTCCGCGAAGCCCTGCTCTCGCCGGGCAAGCGCGTCCGCCCGGCGCTCGTCGTCCTCGCGGGCGACCTCTTCGGCGCGCCGCGCGCCAAGCTCGTCGACGCGGGGGCCGCGATCGAGATGATCCACGCGGCGTCGCTCGTCCTCGACGACCTTCCGTCGATGGACGACGCGACGACCCGCCGGGGCCGCCCGGCGCTCCACCGGTCGCATGGCGAGAGCATCGCGATCCTCGCGGCCGTGACGCTCCTCGTGCGCGCGTTCGGGACGCTCGCGGAGGCCGGCCTCCACCGGCGCCGCGGCGCCGGGCTGCCGCCCGGAACCGCGCTCGACCTCGTCTCGCGCCTCGCGGACGCGTCGGGTCTCCTCGGCCTCGCGTCGGGCCAGGCTCTGGACCTGAAGACGGGCGCTTCCGACGCGACGTTCGACCGCCTCGAGACGATTCACGCCCGCAAGACGGGCGCGCTCTTCGTCGCCTCGGCCGAGTTCGGCGCCGTCGTGGGCGGCGCGCGCGAGAAGGAGCTCGCGGCGCTGCGTTCGTACGCGCGCAACGTCGGCCTCGCGTTTCAGATCGTCGACGACCTCCTCGAGGCCGACGGCGACGCGGCCGAGACCGGCAAGTCCGCACGGCGGGCGCCGGCGCCGACGTTCGTGCGCCACGTCGGCGCGAAAGGCGCGCGCACGCTCGTCGCCGAGCTCACGGAGCACGCCCTCGACTCCCTCAAGCCCTTCGGGAAGAAGGCCCTGCTGCTCAAGGAGTTCGCGGTCATGTTGAGAGACAGGACGAGATAAAGACCTCTTAAAAGGTGAATTGGCCAGTGCGGTAACGTCGGCTCCGCATGAATGAGAGCCGCGAGCGCCCGCAGCAGCTTTCTCTCGACGCCGCGCGTGAGCGCCTGCGCGAGAAAGGCTATCTCGACCGGGGCGTGGAGGGGGCGGTCCTCAAGGGCGCGCTCGCCGCCCGCAGCCGGACGCGGGCGCTTCTGCTTGGCGCGGCGACCGGCGCGCTCTTCCTCGCCGCGGCGGTCGCCCTTGCGGGCGCGGTCCTTCACGCCGTCTCGTCGGCGCTGACCCTCCGCGACGCGGCGGTCCTCTTTCTCTGGCTCTTCGCGGGCTCGGCCGCGCTCGCGACGCTTCTTGTCGCCGGGCTCGTCGGCCTCGCGCTCCTCCGGGGGCGCCTGCGCGGCGACGCGGACGAGGCGTCCACCGAAGTCGCGGTCGCGTTCGGCATCCTCGCGGGCGTCGCCGGCGTGGCCGCGGCGCGGCCCGCGCTCGAGACGGCGGGCCTCCCCGGCGTCGTCGCGGTGCTCGCCGCCGTCGCCCTTGCCGTCCTCATCGCCGTGCGCGTCGCGCGCGGCCTCGCGTTCACGGTCTTCGCGGCTTCCGGACGCCTTCTCCTGCCGACGTCGCGCCGCGGAAAGCTCGCGGGGTTCCTGGCCGCCGCCTTCGCGCTCCTCGCCGGCGCCGCAGTCCTCGCGCTCCGGCCCGCGCCTCCGGCCGAGGGCCCGCTCGTCGTCGCCGCGAACTCGCGCCGCGTCGTCGTCGTCGCGGTGGACGGGTGGACGGCGGAGCCGCCCGTGGCCGGAGGCGTTCGCGCTTCGTACGCGAAGTCCGTGCGCGACCCCGCGGCGTTCTGGACGACCGTTGCGACCGGGGAGCCGGCTCGCCGGCACGGGATCGGGTCCCTCGACCTCGTGCGGGTCGCGGGAGTCGGCGCGCCCGTGCGCCCGCTCGCGGGCGCGAACCTCTACCTCGGCCGCTTCCTCCCGGCGCTGCATCTCGCGCGCCTCGAGTCCGTGACGGCGGCGGCACGGCGCGCCCCGGCTGCATGGGAGGTCGCGAGCCGAGGCGGCGTCGCCTCGCTCACCGTCAACTGGTGGACGACGTACCCCGCGGCCGCCGGCGGCGGCACGGTGCTCGGCAACCACCTCTTCTTCGCGGCCCGCGCGGGCGCGACGCTCGCGGGCGAGGGCTGGCCCGCCGAGGCCGCCGAGCGAGCGGCCCGCCTCGCGCCGCGCCTCGCGCCGGAGCCTGGCTCTCTCGAGCGGCTCGTCGAGGACGCGAAGGGCCTCGACGCCTTCGCGATCGCCGCGTTCCGCGACGCCGCCGCGCGGGAGAAGCCGCGCCTCTCTCTCGTCTACCTCCCGGGGCCCGACATCCTCTCGTCGGCCCTCGCCGCGCCCGAGCGGAGCGCGGCGGATCGCGTGGTCCTCGCCGAGGCCCTGACGGCCGAGACGGCGGCCGTGCGCGCGTTCCTCACGGATCCCGCCCTCCTCGCCGGCACCGACCTCGCCGTCTTCGTCCTCGACGCCGGGCGGCGCGAACCGGGCGGCGTCGTCGCGCTGCAGGGGCCGCTCGCGCGCGCGGGGGCCGGAGGAACTCTCGAACCGGCGGACGTCGCGCCGACGGTCCTCGCGGTCCTCGGCGTTCCGGCCGCGCGGGACGTCGCGGGGAAGGTACGCGCCGACCTCCTCGCTCCGGGCGCCGCGACGTCCGAGACCGTCGCCTCCTGGGGCCGCCGGCGCGCGGGCGCGCCGCCGAGCGTCGACCCGAAGGAGTACGTGGAGAACCTCCGGAGCCTGGGGTATCTGCGCTAGAGCTGCCGGACGTTCGTCATCATCGAGAGCAGCCGCGCGCCCTTCGGGATGGACGCGAACGCATGGAAGAGGAGCACGACGCCGTCGTCCGGCGCGCGCACCTCGACGACGGCGTCGGCCGAGTGCGGCGGCATCGCCGTGCAGCGCGACGGGTCGACCATCCGTGCGAGGAGGTCGCCCTTGCGGACGGGCGTGCCGGGCGAGATCGCCTGGTCCACGAGGCCGGCGGCGGGCGCGTAGATCGAACGGTAGTCGCCCACGTCGCAGCACACGATCCGGTAGGGCGGCTCGTCGGGCTCGCCGTCGAGGATGCCGTAGTAGCGCAGCGCCGACGCGATCCGCCTCGCGTCCTCGACTCCCTGCGCCATCGAGAACGCGTTCATCGAGCCGAGCTCGACCGTGAAGCCGTCGACGAAACGGCGGACGTCCGTCCGGTCGATCCGGCGGAAGGCCTCCGAGAGGTCGTTCCACGGGACGAATGCGGCCTCGTCGAGCGCCCCGCCGAACCGGGGTGGCACCTCGAGGACGAACGGGATCCCGAACGCCCGCGTCGCGGCCGTCGCGCCCGCGGGCGCGTAGAGGTAGCGCGGCGCGCGGTCGCCCGTGTGCAGGTCGAGGACGACGTCGGCGTCGAGAGCCATTTCCTGGATCGCGAGCGCCTGCTCGAGGCGGTTCTCGATGCCCCAGGGTCCGGAGCCCTCCCGCACGGCTCCGAGGGCGCCGTGCAGGGCCTCGCGGAAGCCGTCGCGGATCTCGGAGAGCGTGGCGTCGCGGTGGACCGCGGCGAAGGCTTCGACGTCGACGTAGCAGGCCGAGCTGCCGCGCGAGGGACCCGTGAGATTCACGTAGCCGCGATTGAAGTTCTGGCCGGATCCGAAGTCGTAAACGCCCGCCACGTAGTCGCCCACCTGCTGGTTCGCCGAGACCGGGTTCACGCGCGGGACGAGGACGACGCTTCCGCGCGGGCTCTCCTTCTCGAGGAGATCGAAGAGGGCGAGGATGGCCGCGTTGCCCTGCAGCTCGCCGCCGTGGACGTTCGCCTGGATGTACGCGAGCGGGCG
>JBDTTJ010000178.1:0-6793 GCA_039930645.1 Acidobacteriota bacterium | reverse complement strand
GCACATCCGTGACCTCGGTCAGGTTCAGGCCGAGGACGTTCGTGAAGAGCTCGTCGGAGACATAGCCCAGCGGCGCCAGGCGCTTCGTGACGGAAGCGACGGGGACGAAGGAGCCGGGCATATAGGCCGAGATGATGACGTCACAAGACGCGTTTCCGACCTCGTGAAGAATGATGTTCGTCCGGTAGTTCGTGCTGTTCTCGGCCCCGTCGAACGACATGGTGCCCAGGTTCGACTGGAACGAGGAGTAGCCATGGAAATACGCGTAGCCCTCCATGCCGGTCTTGTAGTCGCCGACGCCCTGCGCCGGGTCCACGGTATAGGTCTCGGTCTGGACGTCGACACCGGCCCACCCCTCGGCCCACGACCCGTCGTTGTTCGCCTTCGAGGAGATCGTGACCGAGCCGTAGGTGTTCTGACCCGGGAGGATTCCGATCGTCGGCGCCTCGAGGACGTCTTCGATGGAATAGATACCTCCCGGCGAGAGGCCGACGCCGAGCTGCCTCGTAGCGGTGTTGGTAAGGTCGGACGCGTTCCGAAACTCGAGAGTCGCGGAGCGCTGCGTCTCCGCCGTATTCGTGAGCGTCACCCGCGTCCGCCAGAACGGCCTCGCTCCGCCTGCGAGCGCGGCGCCGGCCGAGTGGGCGACGGGGAAAGCCAGGAGGGCAGGGCCTCCGGCATACGGGAGCGAGGCGAGCGCGGCGCGGGAAGCCGCCAGGCTCGACGTGGGGACGTACGAGGGATTCAGCGCGTTCGTCGAGACGCCGACGTGGAGCGACGAATCCTGCGTGCGGTTGTCGATGACCGTCGCCATCCCGACGACCGACCCCTTTTGGGCTCCCGTCGCGTCCGAAGCGCTCGACTTCCAGGTGATGCGCGCGTACGCGTAGGAGCCGGCCGCGAGGGGCGGCGCATCGAAGAGCTCATCCGCGTCGTTTATCTGGAGCGTCGCGTTCGCCGGCACAGACTTGAGGAGCTGAACGACCTGGCCGCCCTTGAGAACGGGATGGCCTCCGGCGTCGAACAGCTCGACGAGGACCGTCGTGTCGTACCCCGAGGTCTCGAGGAGCAGCAGGTTCGACCGGCGATTCGCGTCGTGCGCAAGCCCGGAGGTGACCTGGACCGGATCATTCTGCTTGGCGCCTTCCCCCGGCGAAGTCGGGCGCATCTCGAACCCGTATGAGCCCGACGCCGCTCCCGTCAGGGCGCGGCGCGCCGCGGCGACGACCGGGAGCGCCGTGTTCGCGACGAGCGCGGTCGCGCTCACCGTGGGCGCCGAGGAGCGGACCTCGACCGTGAACGCGCCCTCGGAGCCGAGCAGCGTCGCGACGACGTTGCGGTAACGGCGCGTCTCTCCGGCCGCGAACTGGACGTCGAAGCGCTTGAGGGCCGATCCGTCGGCCGGCCCCCCGATCGGGTTGAAGAAGAGCGACAGCGTGATCGGGCTCACGACGTCCGTATTCGTGATCCACAGGTCCGCCGCGAAGCGGCCGACGCCGCGGGCGTCGACGGCGTTCGGGAACGAAGCGTAGAGAACGCGCGTCTTCGCCAGGGCGGCCGGCGTCGCCGTCGTGCCGGCCCCGGCAGGCGGGATTCTCGGACCGTCGTCGTTGACGACGAGCGTTTGCGGCGCGGCGAAGCCGACCGTCGTGATCGCGACCGCGCCCACCTCGGTCCCGGTCTCGCCGCGGCGCTTCGCGCGGTCGATGACGAGCCGGACGGCGCGCGTCTCGTACGGCGCCATCGGCCGGTCCCACGCCTGAGCGTCGAGCGACTGGACCGCGATCCACGGCGCCTTGACCGAGCCGACGAACGCCGCGGCCGTCGCGCCGCTGTTCACGAGGCTGCGCGTCACCGCCGTGCCGTTCACGTCGACGTCGGCCGTCGGCTGACTCCACGCGACCGGCGCGGCCGCGGCCGAGGCGGCGAGGACGATCGCGATCGGGACGCTGAGCGTCGTGGCGCCGGAAGAAACCGTGACCGCGGTCTTCACGGGCTGGGCGAGCACGGTCACGTACAGCGACGTGACCGAAATCTCCTGGACGGCGCCGGCCGAGAGCGTGAACGTCGCCGGGGCGATCGCGAAGCCCGAGTCGGCGCACTGCGTGGTCGCCGTGAGCGGCTCCGTGCCTCCGTTGCGAACCGCAAACGACGTCCCGGGTTTCACACCCGCGGCCGGAACGATCCCAGCGAGAGGCGCGGGCTCGGACACGAGGACCAGCGAGGGCTTGACCACCGTCCCGACCGTGACCCTCTTCGGCGGGGACCACGGGCCCACGCTGCCGCAGACGGCCTCGGCGCGGACCTCGAATACATAGTCGCCGGGCGGACCCGCGAACGAGGCGGCGCCGCCGTCCACGACCCACTCCTTGCCTTCGGGCTCGAGCGCGCTCGTCCGCCGGATCCGGAACTTCAGGTTCGCCACGCCGACTCCGGGCCCGGGGCCGGTGCCGAGCGTGCTCCACGAGACGACCCACGTGGAGAACGCCGGCGGGTTCTCGGGCGACGCCGAGAGGGGACCGACCGAAGGCGGGACGTCGCACGTCGTCTTCACGGGAACCGCGAGGACGTTCGAGACGATGGCGATGAGCGTCGGGCAAGGCGTCGAGACGACGACGCGGTGGTAGAGGGTGCTCGCACCGGCCGTCGGCGCCGGAAGCGTCAGCGCGGAGCGCTGGGTCGTGATCGAGTCGGTGACCTTCGTGAAATCCTTGTCCGCCGCGCGCACGAGCGTGTACGAGTACGCGGCGCTCGAGGAGACGAGGTTTCCGAGAACGTTCGTCCACGAGACGGCGTACGTCTCGCCCGCCTGCGCCACGGACGGACCCGTGAGGGCGGGCGAGGCGGCCGGGCACGGGTACGGCGTGGTCTGGGCGTGCGCCCCGGGCGCGCCGAGAACGGCGGCCAGGACCGTGGCGATGGCGAGGCGGAGCGTGAAACGGGGAGGGAAACCCATCGTTCTCTAGAATCCCTTCTAAATGCTTCCGAGGGAGTGTCCCGTCGCGGTCCCCACCCCACGCGTTTCCGGCCGGATCCCGGCGCTTGCCGCGCTTTTGCTGGCGCTGGCGGGTCCCGCCGCGCCGCAGTCGATTCTACCCCCCGACGCGGCGGTCAAGGCCTACCAGGCGGGCGTGGCCGCGGCAGGCCGGAAGGACTGGCTGGACGTCCTGAAGCGGATGGACGAGGCGCTCGGGACCGGGCATCGCGACGTGAAGGAGCACTTCGGGACGAACCGCTACTACGTCGACCTCTACGACCCGTATTACTGGAGGGGAGCGGCGCGGATGGAGCTCGGTGAGGACGCCGCCGCGCGCGAGGATCTCGCGCGCTCGCGCGACGCCGGGCTCATCCGGCGGTTCCCGGAGTACGGCGACCTCCTCGCGCGGGTCGATGCGCTCGACCGCCGCGCCGCGGCCGCCCTCCGGGCCGCCGCGACGCCGACGCCCCTTCCTCCGGTTGCGACGCCGGCCCCGACCGCCGCGCCCGCAATGCTCGCGCCGACGGCCCGCCCGACCCGCGCCAACGCGGGCGGCGCCTCGATCGAGAGGGTCCTCGTTCTCTTTTCGGCCGGGGACTTCGACGGCGCCGAGGCGGCCCTCGCGGGTCTCAGCGCCGCGCGGCCGGATGCGCGGGAGGCGGACCTCCTGCAGTGTCTCGTCCTCGGGACGCGCTACGTTCTCGAGGGCGAGTCCGACCCGCTCCTCCTGGCCCGCGCGCGCCGCTCGCTCGGCGCCTGGCGCGAGCGGGGCGGCCCGAGGAAGGTGGAGGAGGCGCTCCTCTCCCCCGCGCTCCTCGCGGCGCTCAACGGACCCTGATCACCCAGGTTCCGGCCGCGAGGTCCTGGAAAGCCCGTTTGTCCTTCTCGAAGAACGCCCACGCCCACCCGAGCCCAAGCGGGAGGCCCGCGAGGACGCAGACGATCGCGCGGACGAACGCGGACCCCCATCCGATGCCCTGGCCCGAGGGTCCGCCACGCCTGACGACGGCGAGGCCGAGAAGAGACTTGCCCGGAGTGCGGCCGCGCCACGCCCAGCCGCCGACCACGTAGAGGACGTTCGCGAGAAGCGCGAGGAGGATGGACAGCCCGGTGATCGCGCGAAACGCCCAGTCGGGCGCGGCGTCGCGCGTCTGCAGCTCTGCCCGGAAGTAGTCGATCAGGAAAACGGGAGCGAAGAGCAGCACGTTGATCGCGGCGAGGATCACCGCGTCGACGAGCGCCGCAAGCAGGCGGGCGAAGGGGTTCGCCACGCCGCGCGGCGTCTCGTTGAGCGAAGGCGTCCGGCGTTCCCGGAAGCTCGCGGCTCTGTCGCCGGGCGGATTGTGAGCCGCCTTCTGGGCCTCGTGGACGCGGATCGAGTAGTCGGCGAGCTCGCGCGGCGGCGGCACGATCGCGGGCGGCGCGATCGTGGAGACTTCGTCGGGCGCGCCACCCATCGGCGGGAAGACGTCGACCACGAGGGAAGGATCCGCCACGGGCGGGCGGTCCACGGTGCGGAAGAGGTCCGAGGCCGAGATCGGGTCCGGTCCGAGCGGCGGCTCGAGCCCGGACAAGCCGGGGTTCGTGAGGCCGGGGACCGGTTCGTACGTGATGCCCGAGGGCGGACGTGGCGGCGGCGCGTCTGGCAGCTGGTCCGGCGTCATGAGGGCCGTGCGCTCGGCCGCGGCGTCCGGGGCGAGGAGCCGCACCTCGATCACCGCGGCGCCGAGCTGGAGACGGTCGCCGTTCACGAGGCGCGTCTCGCGCGAGATCCGCTTGCCGCCCACGAACGTGCCGTTCGAGGACGCGAGATCCTTCACGACGGCCTCGCCGCGGTCGAACGTCAGGAGCGCGTGCGAGCGCGAGACGGATTCGTGCTCGAGCCGCACCGTCGACGTGCGGCTCCGCCCGAGCGTCACCTCTCCGTCCGAAAGCTCGATCTCGCGGCCTTCGGCCGAGAGAACGTATTTCCACTTCTCTTCCGTCACCGTAGCGGAAATTGTACCCGTCCTTTCAGCGCGTGCGCGGTCGGCGTCCCGCCGCGAGCCGCGAGCGCCGCCGGCGCGCCCTCGAAGACGACGCGGCCGCCGTCCGGACCGCCGTCCGGACCCAGCTCGATCAGGTGATCGGCGCGGGCGAGGAAGGCCGTGTTGTGCTCGACCGCGACGATCGAATGCCCGGCCGCGAGGAGCCGGCGGAATACCGAGAGAAGGACGTCGACGTCGGACGGCGCCAGGCCCGTCGTCGGCTCGTCGAACACGAAGAGCACCGGCTCTTTCGGGGCCTCTGCTCCCCGGAGGAAGGTGGCGATCTTGAGGCGCTGCGCCTCGCCCCCCGAGAGCGTCGCCGTCGACTGGCCGAGCGTGAGGTAGCCGAGGCCCGCGTCCGCGAGCGGCTGGAGGCGGTCGGCGGTGGCGGCCGCGTCCGCGAAGAGGAGACGCGCCTCGTCGACGGTCGTCGCGAGAAGCTCGTCGACGTTTCGGCCCCTCAGGCGCACCTCGAGGACCTCGGGCTTGAACCGGCGCCCGTCGCAGACGTCGCAGACGATCGTCACGTCCGCGAGAAACTGCATGTCCACGGTCACGACGCCGGCGCCCTCGCACCGCTCGCAGCGTCCGCCCACCGCGTTGAAGCTGAACGCTCCCTTCTCGAGCTTTCGGGCCTTCGCGGCGGGGGTACGGGCGAGGAGCGTCCGGATCTCGTCCCAGGTCTTCGTCACGGTCGCCGCGTTCGAGCGTGACGAGCGCCCGAGCGGCGACTGGTCGACGAGGACGACGTCCGACACGCGGTCGAGCCCCTCGATCGCGTCGTGCTCCCCCACCGCCTCGATGCCCGGCAGCAGGCCCTTGCCCATCCGCTGCCGCGCGCCCGCGGCGAGGACGTCGACGACGAGGGACGACTTCCCCGACCCAGACACGCCCGACACCGCCAGGAGCCGCCGCAAAGGAAACGAGACCGACAGATTCTGGAGATTGTTCGCTCGCGCACCGACGACCCTCACAACCCCCTCTAGGAAAGTGCCGAAGGCACCCACCGTCTCGGCTGCGAGGCTTTGACTCGAAGCGCTTTGACCATACGGCCTGCTTTCCGAAGCAAGAAATACCTCTTTCTCCTTCTTCAACGACCTGCCCGTCGCGGTGTCCTGCTCCGTCAGCGCCTCCGGCGTTCCCTCGAAGACGAGCCGCCCTCCCAGCGCCCCTGCCCCCGGCCCGAGGTCGATGACGTGATCCGCCGCGCGGATGACGTCCGTGTCGTGCTCGACGGCGACGACGGCGTTGCCGGCCGCCGCGAGCCTCTCGAGGACGGCGAGGAGGCGGCGCGTGTCGCGCGGGTGGAGACCGACCGTCGGCTCGTCGAGGACGTAGAGCGTGCCCGTGAGCGCGTTGCCGATGGCCGACCCGAGCTGCACGCGTTGCGCCTCTCCGCCCGAGAGCGTGCGCATCGTCCGCGCAAGCGTCAGGTAGCCGAGGCCGATCTCGACGAGCGTCCGGGCGCGCCGCGTCAGCTCCTCGACGAGGGAGGCCGCCCGCTCACGCTCGGCGTCGCGCAGCGGGAGCGCGCCGAGGAACGCCACGAACCCGTCGAGCGGCAGGTCGCAGACTTCGGCGATCGTCTTTCCGCCCACCGTCACGGCGAGCGCCTCGGGCCGGAGCCGGGCGCCGCGGCACGCGGGGCACGTCGAGTAGCCGCGGTAGCGCGCCAGCAGGACGCGGACGTGGACCTTGTAGCGCTTCTTCTCGAGGTACTTGAAGAGACCCTCGACGCCGTACCAGTCGCCGGAGCCCTTCCAGACGGCGTCCCGCTCCCGCTGCGTCA
>JBDTTJ010000177.1:0-6799 GCA_039930645.1 Acidobacteriota bacterium | reverse complement strand
GCGACCTTCACGACGTCGATCCTCTCCATCGGCGCGCACCCGATCACGGCAAGCTACGGCGGCGACGGGAACTTCACCGCCAGCTCGTCGGGACCCCTGACGCAGAACGTCAACCACGCGGCGTACACGTTCATCGGCTTCCAGACTCCGCTTGCGACCGCGGGGACCCAATCCGCCCCGACCTATTCCGGCACGGCCACCTACGGGAACGCCGTGCCGGTCAAGTGGAAGCTCCTCGACGGCTCGGGAAAGAACGTGACCGACCTGACCTCGACCACGGTCATCAAGGCGATTGCGTACATCAACGGCGCCTGCTCGGGCGCTCCGACCGGAGCCGAGACACTGCTCTACTCGCCGACCACCGGGGCGAAGGGCGGCAGCACGTTCCGGTCGGGCAGCAGCGGGTTCATCTTCAACTGGGACACGGGCGTCGTCCCGGGCCCGGGGTGCTACACGCTCGTTCTTCAGCTGAACGACGGAAGCGCGGCGAAGGCCACGACGATCAAGCTCCAGTAACCGGGGATCGACCGGTCACTTTCCGCCCAGCCGCCGGCGGGCGTCCGCGACGAGCGGATCCCCGCCGGCGTTCCCCCGGATCGCGAGGAAGGCCTTGAACGTATCGGCCGCGGCGGGGCTCTTGATCCCCTCCTGCGCGCGGCCGAGCGCGTGGAGCGCCGGCGGGAAATAGCGCCAGCTCGGGACGTCGTCGAGGAAGACGGCCGTCGCCTCGCCGCGGCGCTTCACGCAGACCTCGAGTTCGGTGTCGGCCTCCGTGAACGCGCCGAGCTCGACGTAGGCGCGGCCGAGGTCGTACCGGCCGAGCCACGTGTCCGCGATCTTCCGCGCCTCCTCGAAGTCCGCGACCGCCTCGCGCGCCTTGCCCCGGTGGAGCTTCGCCTCGCCGCGGATCAGGCGCGCGTACGCCTGCGCGTCCGGTTCGAGGCGCGCGGCAAGCTCGTCGGCAAGGGCAAGCGCCTTCGGCTCCCGGCCGGCGGCGAGGTAGACGCGCGCGGCCGGGAACGCGACGCTGAGATTCCGGCTCGACGCGAGAGCGCGCTCGACGGACGCGAGCGCGTCGGCGCCCTTCCCGAGGGCAAGCTGCGCGTCCGCGAGCGCCGCGAGCTTCGCGCCCGCGGCCTCGGCGCTCTTTCCTTCGAGGTCCGCCGCGCTCCCCGCGAGGAGGAATGGGACCGCGTCGGCCGGCCGCCCCTCGACGAGCGCAAGGTCCGCGAGGCCCATCGAGGCGTACGAGGCGCCGCGGGCTCCGGTCGCCTCGAGCTTGCGGTACGTCGCCGCCGCGTCCTCGCGCCTGCCGAGCGCCGCCTCGGAGAGCGCCTCGGCGACGAAGGCCTTGACGAAGGCCGGGTTCATCGCGAGGACGGCCGCGCTCTCCCTGAGCGCCGCGTCGAAATCCCCGGCGTACATCGCGTAGAGCGCGACGTTGTTCCGCTGGATCACGTTCTTCGGATAGACCTCGATCGCGCGCCGCCCCTCGGCCAGCGCACGCGGCATGTCGCGCCGGTAGAACTGCGCGAGCGCGAGGTTCGCCATGCCCGCCGTATCCGCCGGGTAGAGCTTCACGAGCTGCTCGAGTTGCTCGACGGCCTTGTCGGGCTGCCGCATCACGATGTAGTACGCGCCGCGGGTGCGGTACTTCTCGCGGTCGCTCATCCGGTCGATGCGGGCCATCGCCTCGCGGTAGGCCTTTTCGGACTCGGACAACTTGCCCTGGTTCGCGTAGACGGCGGCGAGGCCCGCCCAGGCGCGGCCCATGTTCGCGTCCATCTCGGCGGCCCGCGTGTACGTCCTGGCGGCGTCGTCCCACTTGCCCGCCCACTGCAGCTCCTGCGCCTGCGCGTACTCGTGAGCGGCCGCGATCGAGCCGGCCGAGTACGTCTCGGCGGCCGCGAGCTGAAGCGAGGCGGGGGTCGAGTCGCCGAGGGACGTCCGGATCGCAGCGGCGGCCTTCGCGATCGCCCCGAGGACGGCCTCCTTGCCCGCAGCCCGGACCTTCACCGTCTCGATCACGCGCCCCGTCACGGCGTCGACGGCGCGGACCTCCACGTCGTAGCCGCTCCCCGCGCTCGCGACGGACCCCGAGGCGACCACCTGCACACCTTCCCGGACCGCGACGAGCCGCGCGACCGCGTCCGGGAGCCCCTCGCTGCCGGGCTGGAGCTGGACGGCGACCTTGCGCGCGGAGGCGCGGCTGAACGTCGTCACGAAGGACGCGCCTTCCACCGCGATTCCGAACGCCGACTCGAGCGTGCCGCTGAAGACGGGCTCGCCGGTCCTGTTGTCGAAGTCCGCGATGAGGATGGACTGCGCCTTGGGCGCCGCGACCTGTTCGGGGCGCCTTCTGGCGAGCCAGACGACGCCTCCCACCGCGATTCCGGCGACGACGACGGCCGCGGCGGCCATCAGCACCCACCGCTTCTGGAGCAGCTCGAAGCGGACGTTGGTGGAAAACGTTCCCGTCGCGAGGTCGGCGAGCACCGCGTCCACGCTCGGGTAGCGCGCGGCCGGGTCCAGGGCCAGGCAGCGCTCGATGATTTTCTGGAGGAACGCCGGAACGTCCGGATTCAGCTCCGCGGCAGGCTTTGGCTTGTGCGAAAGCCTCCGCATCATGACCTGGTAGGCCGAGTCGCCCGTGAAGGGCACGACGCCCGTCACCATCTCGTAGAGGATCACGCCGAGCGAGTAGATGTCCGAGGCCGGTCCGGCCTTCTCACCCTTGACCTGCTCCGGAGACATGTAGAAGGGCGTTCCGAGGATCGCCCCCAACTCCGTCATGCCGGTGCCGGCGAGGCTCTTGGCGAGGCCAAAGTCCGTCACGTAGGCCGTGCCCGCCGCGTCGAGCATGATGTTCTGCGGCTTGAGGTCCCGGTGGATGACGCCCTGCTCGTGCGCGGCCGAGAGGCCCTTGCAGATCTCGCCGAAGACCGAGAGCACGCGCGGCAGGGGAAGGCGGCCTTCGCGCTTGAGGAGGCTCGCGAGGTCGTCCCCATCCACGTACTGCATCGTGAGGAATCGGATGCCCTCGACCTCGCCGAGGTCGTACACCCGGAGAACGTTCCGATGCGTCACCCTGCTCGAGAGCTGGATCTCGCGCCGGAAACGGTCCAGGGTGGCCGGGTCCTCGGCGATCTCAGGACGGATCAGCTTGAGGGCGACGTCGCGGTCCAGCTCGAGGTCGTGACACCGGTAGACGGCACCCATGCCTCCGCGGCCGAGGAGCTTGGCGACGCGGTAGCGATGCCCGATCTCGAACCCTTCCGGAAGCGTCGACGGTCCCGAGAAGGACGCGAGGCTGCTCGAAGGCGTGCGCCGGGACCCACCGGGATCCGAAGACGGCCGGGCAGGAGTCGCCCGCGTCCGGGCCGGCGCGATGGTCGGTGTCGCGGTCAGCCCCGCCGCTCCGGAGGGAGCGAGAGTCGCACCGGATTCGTCGAGGTTCTGGTGGCACTGCAGGCACGTGGGCGCCCCGTCGGGATTCGGGGTCTGACAGTGAGTGCAGAGCATCAGGCTTCGACGAAATGATAACCGGCGCGACAGTGGGGGGAGTCCTAGAGCGCGCCCGGCCGCCCCAGCAGGTAGCCCTGCCCGTACGTGACGCCGAGACGCTTGACGGCCTCGAGTTCTTCCTCGGTCTCGATCCCCTCGGCGACGGTCGTGGCATCGATGCGCGAGGCCAGCCGGACGAGCATCTCGACGACGTCTCTCTTGATCGAGTCGTGGTGGAGGCCCGTCACGAGGTAGTTCGAGATCTTCAGGTAGTGCGGCTTCAGCTCCGCGATCGACTGCAGGGAGGCGTAGCCGGAGCCCGCGTCGTCGATCGCGATCTTGAACCCGAGTCCGCGAAGGACCTGGATGCTCTCGCGGAAGAGCTCGTAGTCGCGGATGGCGGCGCGCTCGGTGATCTCGAGGACGACGCCGCTCCGGATCGCGAGAAGCGGCTGAAGGACCTCGTGCCCGCGCACCTTCAGATCGTGAATGAGCTCGGTCTCCACGTTCACGAACAACTTGCCCTCGCGTTTGCCGTGGAAGCGCTCCGCCGAGAACTGCATGCAGATCTTCTCGAGAGCCCAGACCTGGTCCGACTTGAGCGCGTAATCGAAGAGGACCTCGGGATTTTCGAAGGGAGACTCGGCCGGCCCGCGGGAGAGGGCCTCGTGCGCGTAGACGCCCCCGGTCGCAAGATCCACGATCGGCTGGTACACGGTGCCGATCTGCCGGTGCACGAGAATGTCCTTGAACTGCTCGCGCAAAAGGGCGGCGCGCTCCCCTTCCTTCGTCGAGGCCATCGAGATCGCTTCGCGGAGCGACCGGTAGACGAGCCGCTCGAGGCGGACCTGCGGTCTGTGAAGCATCTTCGACCACCCGACGAAGAGCGCGATCTTCCTCTGGATGCGGTCCCGGAACTTCTCGTTGAGCTGGGTCCGGAGCGATTCCTCGACCTGCCGCGCCTTGCGCTGGAGACGCTCGAGAGCCTCCTCGCTCCGGAGGCCGGGCGGGATCGACAGGAAGACGTAGAACTCCGAGCCCGACGGCCGGTTCACGGCGATGAGGTCCTCGGCCGAGAAGAGCGTCCCGAGGAGGCGCTTCAACGCGCGCGCGGCCTCGCGCAGGACGTCGTCGAAGACCTCCCAGCCGTAGAAGTCCTCGATGTGGGCGTAGTTCTCGAAGTCCACGAAGAGGACTCCGACTTCCTGGTCCACGAGGAGCCACTCGCGCAGCGCGTCCACGATCACGGGGATCGTCGGCAGGCCCGTGACGCTGTCGAAAAGGAGGTTGCGCGTCCTGACGTCTCCCGACTCCTTCGGCAGGAAGGCCGAGCGCGGGCCCTCGCGCGGCTCGAGGAGGCGCTCGACGGTCTCGAGGAGGCGCCGCTTCGTGAACGGCTTCGTGATGTAGTCGTCGGCGCCCACCTGCATGCCCGTGATGAGGTCCTTGATCTCGGACTTCACCGTCAGCATCACGATCGGGATCGAGGCGGTCTCCGGCAGGTTCTTGAGCGTCGCGCAGACCTCCCAGCCTGAAACCTCCGGCATCGTGACGTCGAGGAGGATCACGTCCGGCTGGACCGCCACGGCCTGGTCGATCCCCTCCTTGCCGTTGCGCGCGACGACCGTCGAGTACCCGGCGTTGCCGAGCAGGGTCTGGACGATGAGGAGGATGTCCTCGTCATCGTCGACGATCAGGACCTTTCGTTCGTTCACGGAGACCCGATCTTAAACGCCCGTCAGAAATCCACGTCCCAGGAGCCGTCCGCGGGCAGCGCCGCGAGAGCCTCGACCTCCACGCGGTCGACGCGCGCGACGCGCGACCCCTCGGCCAACGCGGCCTCCAGCCGATCCAGGGCGTGCTGCGGCCCCTGGGCGACGATCTCCACGCGGCCGTCGTCGAGGTTCGCGGCGCCGCCCGACAAGCGGAGGGTACGGGCCACCCGCGCGGCGAACGCCCGGTAACCGACGCCCTGGACGCGGCCCGTCACGATGAAGCGGCGCACCGAGAGGTTCCACCCGCCGGACTCGTCGACGTCGCGGTCCCGCATCATCGCGCGGGTTCTTTCGCCGCGAATCCGAACCGCCCCACCAGCGGGACGTACGCGACCTCTCCGGCGTCTTCCGTGCGGACGCGCCCGTTCGGGAGCCTCTTGACGACAAGCAGACGCTGGCGGCCCGGCGCCCCGACCGGCACGACGAGTCGCCCCGTCGGCGTCAGCTGCGCGACGAGAGTCTCAGGCACCTCGGGGGCGGCGGCGGCGACGACGATCGCGTCGTACGGGGCGTGCTCGCTCCAGCCGTAGGAGCCATCGAACACTTTCACGGAGACGTTCGCGACGCCGAGCCCCTTGAGCAGGGTCTGCGCGCCCCGCGCCAGCTCGGCGATGCGCTCGAGCGTGAAGACCCATCGCGCGAGACGCGCGAGAACGGCCGCCTGATAGCCCGACCCCGTCCCGATCTCGAGGACGCGCGCGCCGGGCGACAGACCCGCGAGCTCGGCCGAGCGGGCGACGTTGGCCGCCTGCGTAATCGTCTGCCCGTGGCCGATCGGGAGCGCGTGGTCGCCGTACGCCTCGCCGGCGAGCGCCGCCGGGACGAAGAGGTGGCGCGGAACGGCGCCGAGCGCGTCCATGACGCGCGGATCCGACACCAGGCCGGCCGAGCGCAGCCGCTCCACGAGGGCCCGCCGGTCCGCGGCGAGGGCCCGGGCCGTGCGCAGGATCCCGGGATCGTCCGGCGTCACGCGGCGATCCTACCCGCGCTCACGCGCGTTGAGCCACGCGCGAAACTCGTCTTCGGGCATCGGCCGCGCGAGCGCCCAGCCCTGCACGACGTCCACGCCGACGCGCGCCGCAAGGTCCCACTGCTCCGAAGTCTCGACGCCCTCCGCGACCGTCGTCATCCCGAGGCGCCGCGCGAGAAAGACGCTCGACTCGACGATCGTGCGCGCCGTGAGGTCGTCCACCGCCGCCCAAACGAAACCCTTGTCGATCTTGAGCTCCGTGAACGGGAATTTCTTGAGGTGGTCCATCGTCGCGAAGCCGGTTCCGAAGTCGTCGATCGAGAGGCCGATGTCTCGCAGCCGCAGCCGGGTCAGGATCTCGAGGCTCGTGGCGAGTTCCTGCGCCACGGAGCTCTCCGTCATCTCCACCGTGAGGCCGGACAGAGGGACTCCGTTCGCCTTCGCGAGGCGCTCGAGCTCCTCGGGAAGCGTGAGGCGGTGGAGGTTCTGGAACGAGAGGTTCACCCCCAGGCGCACGTCGTGACCCTCCCGCCGCCAGGCGCCGGCCGCG
>JBDTTJ010000176.1:0-6803 GCA_039930645.1 Acidobacteriota bacterium | reverse complement strand
CGTTCGAGGGCGTCGTCGCGACCGTCGCCGTCCAGGACCGCGACTCCGTGCCCGCAGGCACCCCCATCCTCACCATCGTGAATCTCGGCACGTACGAAGTCGAGATCACCGTGCCCGAGAACTACGCCGGTGACCTCGTGCCCGGCACCGGCGCGACGATCGGCTACGAGGGGAAGGAATACGCGGGCCGGATCACCGCGATCTCGCCCGAAGTGAAGGACAGCCAGGTGAAGGGGACCGTCGTCTTCGCGGATGCGGCGCCCTCGGGCCTCCGCCAGAGCCAGCGCGTCTCCGTGCGGCTCCTCTTCGAGACGAAGACGGGCGTCTTGAAGCTTCCGCGCGGCCCTTTCCTCGAGAGCGGGGCCGGCCGCTCCGCCTGGGTCGTGGACGCGTCGGGCGTCGCGACGCGACGCACGATCGAGACCGGCGCCGTGAGCGTCTCGGAGGTCGAGGTCGTGCGCGGCCTCGCGACGGGCGACCGCGTGATCCTGTCCGACACGACCGAATTCGCGAACGCGCGCACGGTCCTCGTGCGCTGAAGACGACGAAAAAGGAGACCGCCCCCATGCTGTCGATGCGCGCCATCCAGAAGGTCTACCGGACCGACCTCGTCGAGACGCACGCGCTCCACGACTTCTCCCTCGAGGTCAAGGCCGGGGAGTTCGTGGCGCTCATGGGGCGCTCGGGCTCGGGGAAGACGACGTTCCTGAACATCGCGGGCCTCCTCGACACGTTCGACGGGGGCACGTACCTCCTCGACGGCGAGGACGTGAGCCGGCTGACGGACCGCGAGATGTCCGTCATCCGGAACCACAAGATCGGCTTCGTCTTCCAGAGCTTCAACCTCATCCCCGACCTCGACGTCTTCGACAACGTCGACGTTCCGCTCCGCTACCGCCGCCTGCCCGCCGCCGAGCGCAAGGAGCGCATCGCGCGGGCCGTGGAGCTCGTCGGCCTCTCCTCGCGCCTGCATCACCTGCCCTCGCAGCTATCGGGCGGGCAGCAGCAGCGCGTCGCGATCGCGCGCGTCCTCGCGGGCGACCCGCGGCTCATTCTCGCGGACGAGCCTACCGGCAACCTCGACACGCTCATGTCGCGCGAGGTCATGGACCTCCTCGAGAGGATCAACGCCCGGGGGACGACGATCGTGATGGTGACGCACGCGCCCGAGTGCGCCGCGCGCGCGTCGCGCGAGATCCACCTTCTCGATGGAAAGGTCGTCGACACCGAGCAGCCGGCCGCCGGCGAGGTGCGCGTGCCCCCCGTCTCGGCGAACCTCGCGGCCGCGCTGGCCTGAGGAGACGGCCATGCTGCTCCACAACCTGCACATCGCCTGGAAGAGCATGCAGCGAAACCGCGCGCTGTCGGCCCTCATCGTCGTCGGGATCGCGCTCGGCATCGCGCTCTCGACGACGTTTGCGGCGGCGCGCCACGCCTTCGCCCAGAACCCGCTGCCTGCGAAGACCAAGGTTCTCCGCTACGTACGCCTCGACAGCTGGGACCCGCAGAAGGCGTATCCGGGCGACGGGGCGAACACCGTGCCGACGCAGGTGACTTACCGGGACATGGCCGAGCTCATGAAGTCGAAGATTCCCGTCCGCCAGACCGGGACGTTCAAGACGATGCTCTACGTCTTTCCGGACCCGAAGGTCTCTCGGCCATTCAAGGAGACGATCCGCGTCTGCTACGCGGATTTCTTTCCCATGTTCGCCGTTCCGTTCCGGTACGGCTCGGGCTGGGATGCGAAGGCGGACGCGTCGGGCGATCCCGTCGCCGTCCTCTCGCGGGAGATGAATGAGAAGCTCTTCGGCGGAGCCGACAGCGTCGGGAAGACCGTGCGCCTCGAGGACCGGGACTTCCGCGTCGTGGGCGTCCTCGACGCCTGGACGCCGAGCGTCAAGGTTTACGACCTGACGCAGAACCGTGGTGTCGGAGCCCCGGAGAACATGTTCATCTCCTTCGCGTGGTGGAGGCCGATGAATCTCCGGACGTTCGGAAACTCCGACGGCTGGGGGCCCTCGCCCGCCCAACGGGGCATCGAGGGCGTCATGGTGTCCGAGCAGACCTGGATCCAGATGTGGGTCGAACTCCCCGACGCCGACGCCGTCGCGGCCTACCGCTCGTTTCTCGACGCCTACGCGCTCGACCAGCGGCGCCACGGACGGTTCCTCCGGCCCCTCAACAACAAGCTCTCGGCGATTCCGGAACTCATGGACGACTTCAGGATCGTTCCGAGGGAAGCGAACACCCTCCTCGTCGTCTCGCTCCTCTTTCTCGCGATCTCCTCGCTGAACCTCGTCGGGCTCCTCCTCGGGAAGTTTCTCGCGCGCGCCCCCGAGATCGGCGTGAGACGCGCGCTCGGCGCGAGCCGGCTCGACATCTTCGTGCAGCACATCATCGAGTGCGAGGTCATCGGCCTCGTCGGCGGGCTCCTCGGCCTCGCGCTCTCCGTCGGCGGTCTCGCGCTTTTGAACACCCTGATGAAGGCCCAGGGCGCCCGGCCGGACTTCTTCCGGCTCGACACGCCGATGGTCGGGCTCTCGATTCTCCTCGCCCTCGCCGCCGGCTTCGTCGCGGGCGCCTATCCGGCGTGGCGCACGTGCCAGCTTCCGCCCGCGCTCCACCTGAAGGTCTCCTGAGGAGGCGCCATGGAATTCGGACCGATCCTCCGAGCGATGACGCGCAGCAAGGTGCGCTACGGCCTGATCGTCCTCGAGGTCGCGCTCACGCTCGCCGTCGTGACGAACTGCGTCAGCCTGATCCGCGACGCGCAGACCCAGCTCGGGAAGGAATCCGGCTTCGACGACGCGAACATCCTCGTCGTTCGCAGCCAGCCGTTCGCCCCCGCGTTCCAGGAGACGGGCTATCTCTCGAACTCCGTCCGCCAGGACCTCGACGTCCTCGGGAAGATCCCGGGGGTCAAGGCCGTGTCGAACACGCGCTTCCTTCCCTGGCAGGGTGGCGGAAGCTCGACGGAGACGCGCCCGGCCGGGAGCAAGGGGCCGTGGCTGAGAAATCAGATCTACAACGCGGACGAGGGGACGTTCGCGACGCTCGGGTCGCCGGTCGTCGAGGGGCGGGGCTTCACTCGCGGCGAGGTCGAGGCCGAGGACGCGCGGCTCGCGGCCCTCCTCGCGAACTCCCGCGAGCGCGGCGAGGACGGGACCCCGAAGAACAAGATCTCGCAGGACGTCGTGATCAGCCGGGCCTTTGCGCGCCTCGCATTCGGCGACGGCTCGCCGCTCGGCAAGCGCCTCGAGGACAGCGACGGCGACCAGTACCACGTCGTCGGGGTCATCGACCGCTTCTACAACCCGTACGGCTGGCCGATCCACGAATACGCGATGTTCTATCCGAGCTCCTCGGCCACGTACGCCGGCGGGTCGGCTTACCTTCTGCGGACGGAGCCCGGCGCCCTCGAAACCGTCGCGGCCGCCGCCGAGAAGTCGCTCCTCGCCGCCAACGGCGGCCGCAATCTCCGCGTGCGGACGCTGGACGAAGTCAAGCGAGGGTTCCAGGCGCCCCAGCGCCTCGTCCTCGGCGTCCTTTCGGGCGTGATCGTCCTGCTCCTGTTCGTGACGTCCCTCGGGATCATCGGGCTCACGTCGTTCTCCGTGGCCGAGCGGACACGGCAGATCGGGACCCGGCGCGCGCTCGGCGCCCAGCGGTCGGACATCCTGCGGTACTTCCTCCTCGAGAACTGGATCGTCACGACGCTCGGGCTCTCCCTCGGCGTGCTTCTGGCCGTCGCGCTGAACGTGATCCTCGTGAACCAGCTGCGCGCTCACCGCATGGACGGCTCGTACCTCGCGGGCGGCGTCCTTCTCCTCTGGGCGGCGGGCCTCCTCGCGACGTGGCTCCCGGCCCTCAGGGGGGCCCGGGTTGCCCCCGCGATCGCGACCCGGAACGTGTGAAAGTCCTCCCGTTGGCGGAACCTTCTGCCCGACGCTTGCGTCTCCCAGAGAGATGTCGGCCCGGCGCAGCACCCTCCGAAGGGCGGACTCCGTGTCCACGGTCCTGATCGTCGAGGACGACCCGGCCGTGGCGGAGGCTCTCGCGCTCCTCCTCGACCTGCATGACATCCCGAGTCGTGTCGCGCGGACGCCCGCCGAGGCCCTCGCGGCCGTGGCCGGCGGGCGCATCCGGCTCGTGATCCAGGACATGAACTTCCGGCCCGGGGCCACATCCGGCGCCGACGGGGCCGCGCTGTTCCGGGACCTGCGTCGGGCGGATCCCGGTCAGCCCGTCCTCCTCATGACCGCTTGGACCTCCCTCGAGACCGCGGTCGCCCTCGTGAGGGAGGGTGCCGCCGACTATTTCGGGAAGCCGTGGGACGACACGAAGCTCGTCGCCTCGGTGCGGAACCTCCTGCGGCTCCGGACGCTCGAAGACGAGAGCGCCCGCGCGCGCAACGAGCGCGCCGTCTCGCGCGCGGACCTCGCGGCGCGCCACGACCTGCGCGGCCTCGTCTACGAAAGCGAGGCGATGCACCGCCTCGTCTCGCTCGCCGTCAAGATCGCGCCGGCCGACGTGCCGGTCCTCGTGACGGGCCCGAACGGCGTGGGCAAGGAGCGCATCGCCGAGATCGTGCAGGCGAATTCGCGCCGCGGCGGCTCCCCGTTCGTGAAGGTCCATGCCGGAGCCCTTCCCCACGACCTCCTGGAGAGCGAGCTCTTCGGGGCGGAAGCGGGCGCCTACACCGGCGCGCATCGAGCGCGCGAGGGGCGCTTCGAGGCCGCCGACGGCGGGACGCTCTTCCTCGACGAGATCGGAACCCTGCCGCCCGAGGGGCAGGTCAAGCTCTTGAGAGTCCTCCAGAGCGGGGAGTTCGAACGTCTCGGCTCCAGCCAGACGCGCAGCGTCGACGTGCGCGTCGTGTGCGCGACGAACGCGGACCTCGCCGAGCAAATCCGGAAGGGCCTGTTCCGTGAGGACCTCTACTTCCGGCTCAACGTGGTCGAACTCGCCGTTCCCGCGCTGAAGGAACGCCCCGACGACGTGCTCCCGCTCGCGTCCGCGCTCCTCGCCTCCTTCGCGGCGCCAAGGAAGACGCCCGTGCTGTCGCCCGCCGCGCAGCGCGCCCTCCTCGGACACTCCTGGCCGGGCAACGTGCGCGAGCTCGAGAACCGGCTCCGCCGCGCGCTCGTCGTCGAGGGCGGCGAGGTCCTCGACCCCGCGGCTCTCGGCTTCGGCGACCGGGCGCAGCCGGGACCCGACCCCGCGCGGCCGGATGCCGCCGAGCGCGCCGCGCTCGAGTCCGTGATCGTGAAGCACGAAGGCCGCGTCTCGCAGGCCGCCGAGGAGCTCGGGCTCTCCCGGCAGGCCCTCTACCGGAAGATGGAGAAGCTCGGCATCACGCTCGAGCGGCGGCCGAGGGACTGAAGGCGTGCGCCGCCCCTTCAGCATCGAGGGACGGCTCGCCGGAGCGGCGTTCGGCGCCGCCCTGCTCGCCATCGCGCTCCTCGCCGTCCTCGTGGCGACGGGGCTGCCGCTCGGCCTCGGCGTCAGCTTGTCCGCCGCCGCGGGCCTCGCCGCCGCGATCGGCGGCATCTCGTGGGCGTGGCGCCCCGCGGGCGACGCGCTCCGCGGCATCGCGGACGGCGTCCGCGGCTTTCAGGAGAATGACTTCAGCTTCCGACTCGCCGAGGGACGGGACGACGAGGTCGGGACGCTTACGGCGCTCTTCAACCGGATGGGCGACGTCCTCCGCACCGAGCGCCGCGAGATCTTCGAGCGCGAACTCCTCCTCGACGCCGTCCTGCAGGGCGCCCCGCTGTCGATCCTCCTCCTGAACGCGCGCGACCGCGTCGTCTACGCGAACGGCGCCGCGCGTCGGATGTTCGCGGGCCGCGGCCGCCTCGCGGGCCTCCCGCTCGCCGACGTCGAGGCCCCGTCCCCGGAGCTGCGCGACGCCCTCCTCGCCGGTCAGGATGCGACGGTCACGGGCTGCGCGCCCGGACGCGAGGCGGAGACGTGGCGCGTCGTCGTGCGCGCGTTCCACCTCCACACGCAGCGGCACCGGCTCGTCGTGGTCGAAACCCTCACGGGCGACGTGCGCCGGCAGCAGCTCGACGCGTGGCGCAAGGTCATCCGCGTCGTCAGCCACGAGGTGAACAACTCGCTCGCGCCGGTGAGCTCGCTCGTGCATTCGGCGCGTCTCGCGGTCTCCTCGCCGCGCCACGCGGGCCGGCTCGAGGACATCCTCGCGACGATCGACGAGCGCGTCCGCCACCTCTCGCGCTTCCTCGAGGGCTACTCGACTCTCGCCCGCATCCCCGCGCCCGCGCCGGAGGCCGTGGCGTGGGCGCCGTTCCTGGAATCCGTGAGGCTGGCCGTGCCCTTTCGCATCCTCGAGGAATCCGGGCCCGCATCCGGCATCTTCGATCCTGCGCAGATCCAGCAGGTCCTCCTGAACCTCCTGAAAAACGCGGCCGAGGCCGGCGGCCCCGCCGGGGAGATCGCGGTCTCTGTGGAGGCGGGGCAAGACGGCGGCTCCATCCTGCGTGTTCTCGACCGCGGGCCGGGCATGACCGAGGACGCGATGCGGCAGGCCGCCCTGCCGCTCTCATCCGTGGCGCGCGGCCGCCGCGGGCTCGGCCTGCCGCTCTGCGCCGAGATCCTCGCGGCGCACGGCGGCACGCTCACGCTGGGCGCGCGGCCGGGCGGCGGAACCGCCGCGACGTGCGTCCTTCCCGGGCGCGCCTTGCCGCGCGTCGCAGCGGGCTAGGCTTCGCCGTCGCGCTCGTCGTCGAGGCGTTCGGACGAGAGCAGCGCCGCCGCGTCGGCGAGATCCGGGCGCTGCG
>JBDTTJ010000175.1:0-6824 GCA_039930645.1 Acidobacteriota bacterium | reverse complement strand
CCTGGCAGAAACAGCGCCCCGCGGGTTTCGACGCGTTCTGGCGCAAGGCCCTCCACGACGGCCTCGTCGAGGGAACGGCTCTCGCGCCGCTGTCGCTCGCGCCGAAGGCGCCTGCCGCCTCCGCGCCGGCCGCTGCGGCGCCGGCGGGAGCGTTCGAGCTCGTGCTGCGGCCCGATCCGGGCCTCTTCGACGGACGCTTCGCGAACAGCGGCTGGCTGCAGGAGATGCCGAAACCCCTCACGAAGCTCGTGTGGGACAACGTCCTTCACCTTTCGCCCAAGAGCGCGGAGGGGCTGGGCGTGAAGAACGAGGACGTCGTCGCGGTCGAAGCCAACGGCAAGGCGGTCGAGCTCCCGGTCTGGATCCTCCCGGGCCAGCCCGACGGCGTCGTCACGGTCCACCTCGGCTTCGGGCGCACGCGCGCGGGCCGGGTCGGGAACGGCGTCGGCGCGGACGTCTACCCTCTCCGGACGTCGGTGGCCCTGTGGAACGCGACGGCGACGCTCCGGAAGACGGGACGAACGGCCGAGCTCGCCTCGACGCAGCAGCACTTCAACATGGAAGGCCGGCACCTCGTCCGGACCGGCACCTACGAGACGTACCGCAAGGACCCTGAGTTCGCCAAGAAGATGGAGGAGGTCCCCGAGATCTCCCTGTACCCGGGCTGGACGTACGAGCAGCACGCCTGGGGCCTCGCGGTGAACCTGTCCTCCTGCACGGGCTGCAGCGCATGCGTCGTCGCGTGTCAGGCCGAGAACAACATCCCGACCGTGGGCAAGGACCAGGTCCGCCGCGGCCGCGAGATGCACTGGCTGCGCATCGACCGCTACCACGAAGGGACTCCCGGGAATCCGGCCTCGCACAATCAGCCGGTCATGTGCATGCACTGCGAGAAGGCCCCGTGCGAGGTCGTCTGCCCCGTCGCGGCGACGACGCACAGCGAAGAAGGCATCAACGAGATGACCTACAACCGCTGCATCGGGACCCGATACTGTTCGAACAACTGTCCCTACAAGGTGCGGCGGTTCAACTTCTACGATTACAACAAGGATAAGCACCTCCCGGTTCTCACGCTCCTCGCGAACCCGAACGTCACGGTCCGCCAGCGCGGCGTCATGGAAAAGTGCAACTACTGCATCCAGCGCGTGAACCGCGCCCGGATCGCCGCCGAGAAGGAAAACCGCCGGGTGCGCGACGGAGAGGTCGTGACGGCCTGCCAGCAGGCCTGCCCGACGGAGGCGCTCGTCTTCGGCGACCTCAACGATCCGACGTCGCGGGCCGCGAAGCTGCGCAAGGACCCGCTCGAGTACCCTCTCCTCGCCGAGCTGAACACGCGCCCGCGGACGACGTACCTCGCGAAGCTCACAAACCCGAATCCGGAGGTCCGGTCGTGAGCGCCGTCGAGCGCCCCCCCGTCATCGCGCCCGGCTACACGCCCGCGACCGTCACGGACAAGATCAGCGCCGTCGTCCTCAACAAGACGCCGAAGTGGTGGTTCCTGGGCTTCGCCATCTCGTTCGTGGCCCTGCAGCTCCTCCTGCTGTCGATGGCGAAGCTCCTGCTCCTCGGCGTCGGGGTCTGGGGCATCAACATCCCGGTCGGCTGGGGATTCGCGATCGTCAACTTCGTGTGGTGGATCGGCATCGGCCACGCCGGAACGCTGATCTCGGCGATCCTCCTCCTCCTCCGGCAGACGTGGCGCACCTCGATCAACCGCTTCGCCGAGGCGATGACGCTCTTCGCCGTCGCGGCCGCGGGCCAGTTCGTCCTCTTCCACACGGGCCGGCAGTGGCTCGCGGTCTACTGGCTCTTCCCGTACCCGAACACGATGGGCCTTTGGCCGCAGTTCCGGAGTCCCCTCATGTGGGACGTGTTCGCGGTTTCTACGTACGCGACGATCTCGGCCCTCTTCTGGTACGTGGGCCTCATCCCCGACCTCGCCACGCTCCGCGACCGCAGCAAGCACCTCGCGGGGAAGATCGCCTACGGGATGCTTGCGATGGGCTGGCGCGGCTCGGCCCGGCACTGGCACAACTACGAGGTCGCGAGCCTCCTCCTGGCCGGCCTCGCGACGCCGCTCGTCGTCTCCGTCCACACGGTCGTCAGCTTCGACTTCGCGGTCGGGATCATCCCGGGCTGGCACGCGACGATCTTCCCGCCGTACTTCGTCGCGGGCGCCATCTACTCGGGCTTCGCGATGGTCATGACGCTCTCGATTCCGCTGCGCAAGCTGTTCGGGCTCGAGGACTTCATCACGATGCGGCACCTGCAGAACATGGCGAAGGTCATGCTCGCGACAGGCCTCATCGTCGCGTACGGCTACGCGATCGAGATCTTCATGGCCTGGTACAGCGGCAACCCGTTCGAGCAGTTCATGATGAGGAACCGCGTCCTCGGCCCGTACGGCTGGATCTGGTTCCTCCTGATCCTCTGCAACATCCTGACGCCACAGCTCCTTTGGCTGCGCAAGGTGCGCAACTCGGTCGCGACGCTCTTCGTGATCTCGATCGTCGTGAACATCGGCATGTGGCTCGAGCGCTTCGTCATCGTCGTGACGAGCCTCCACCGGGACTTCCTTCCGTCCTCGTGGGACATGTACAGCCCGACCCGCTGGGACTGGGCCTTCTTCGTCGGTTCGCTCGGCCTCTTCTTCTCGCTCATGTTCCTCTTCATCCGGTTCCTGCCCGTCATTTCGATCTTCGAGATGCGGACGATTGCCAAGGGCGACCCCGCCGACAAGGCGGCGGGGGGGCGCGCGTGAGCCTCCTCCGCCGCTTCTTCCCCCGCCACGTCGCCGCCGGCGTCGGCAAGCCCGGACCGCGCGAGGGAGGCGGAAACCTGCCGCCCCACCTCTACGGCGTCATCGCCGAGTTCGCGGGCTCGCCCGCGCTCGTCCAGGCCGTCCACCGCGCCCGCGCGGAGGGCTACGTCGTCATGGAGGCCTACACGCCGTATCCCATCGAGGAGCTCAACGACGCCATCGGCCACGGCCCGTCGCGCGTGCCGCTCCTCGTCCTGATCGGCGGCATCGTCGGCGGGCTCGGCGGCTTCTTCCTGCAGTATTGGGCGGCCGGGATCGCGTACCCGCTCAACATCGGCGGCCGTCCGCTGAACAGCTGGGTCGCGTTCATTCCGATCACGTTCGAGTGCACGATCCTCGTCGCGGGGATCTCGGCTGTGCTCGGGATGCTCGTCCTGAACGGCCTCCCGATGCCCTACCACCCGGTCTTCTCCGTCGACCGCTTTCAGCTCGCGTCGCGCGACAAGTACTTCCTGATGATCCTCGCGCGCGATCCGAAGTTCCGCGCGGGCGACACGTTCCGGTTCATGGAGACCCTCGGCGGCGTCCACGTGCAGGACGTGGAGGACTGATGCGCCGCGCGCTCCTGCTCGCTCTTCTCGCTCTCGCGCTCGGCGGCTGCCGCAACGACATGCACAACCAGGCCAAGACGAAGCCGCTGCGCGAGTCGCCCTTTTTCGCGGACCACAGCTCGGCCCGGCCGCTCCCGGAGGGCGTCGTCGCGCGCGGTTTCCTGCGCGCCGACGCGGCGCTCTACCGCGGCGTCGGCGAGGACGGCAAGTTCGTCATGGACCTCCCCGTCCCCGTCACGAAAACGCTTCTCCTGCGCGGGCAGGAGCGCTTCGACATCTTCTGCTCGCCGTGCCACGGCCGGACGGGCGACGGACAGGGAATGATCGTCCAGCGCGGCTTCAAGAACCCGAGCACGTTCCACGTCGACCGCCTCCGCAACGAGCGCGCCGGGTACTTCTTCGACGTCATGACGAACGGCTTCGGCCAGATGTCCAGCTACGCGTCCCAGATCACGCCTGAAGACCGCTGGGCGGTCGTCGCGTGGGTGAAAACCCTCCAGGCTTCCCAGAACATGCCCGGGGATTTTCTTGGAAAGGAAGACAAGGAAAAACTGGATAAGGCTCCGGCTGCGCCGCCCGCCACGGGCGAGGCGCCGGCCGCGCCCCCGCCTCATTCACCTTCTAAGGAATCTTCTTCTTCTTTGAGCGAGACCCGATGACCGAAGTCCACCCGCAGAAGCCTCTCAATGCCGCCGACTGGGCTCCCCCCGCCGACGCGCTTGCGCGCGTCGGCCGGATCGCCCTCGTCGTCGGCGCCGTCTTCGCCGTTGCTTCCGCCGCCGGCTTCGTCGCGAACCCGGTGCAGTTCTACCGTTCATATCTGGTTGCGTTCGGACTCGTCCTCGGCGTGACGCTCGGCTCCCTCGCGATCCAGGCGCTCCATCACATGACGGGCGGCGCCTGGGGCCTCGTCATCCGCCGCATCCTCGAGGCCTCGTCGCGCACGCTCCCTCTCGTCGCCCTTTTCGCCGTGCCGCTCCTCTTCGGCCTCAGGCACGTCTACCCGTGGGCCGACCCGGCGCGCGTCGCGACGGACGAGATCCTCCGCCACCGCGCCGCGTACATGAACCCCACGGGGGTGATCCTCAGGCTCGCGCTCTGCTTCGCCGTCTGGACGGCCTTCGCGTTCGCCCTGAGCCGTCTCTCGAAGCGGCAGGACGAGGCGCCCGTCGCCGGCCTCGAGAGGCGGATGCAGCTCGTCGCGGCGCCCGCTCTCGCGATCTACTGCCTCCTGATCTCGGTCGCGTCGATCGACCTTCTGATGTCGACCGACGCGCACTGGTACTCGGCGATCTACGGGATCTACGTGGTGGGCGGGCAGGCGATCTCGGGCCTGGCCTTCACGCTGCTCGTCGCACTCTTCCTCGCCAGGCGCGAGCCGTTTCGCGCCGCGGTCCAACAGCGGCACGTCCACGACTGGGGCAAGCTGCTCTTCGCGTTCACGATGCTCTGGGCGTACTTCTCCGTCTCCCAGCTCATCATCATCTGGTCGGGCGACCTCCCCGAGGAGATCACGTTCTACAAGGCCCGCGTGACGGGCGGCTGGATCGCCGTCTCGCTCGCGCTCGCGCTCTTCCAGTTCGTCGTGCCGTTCGTGTTCCTCCTCTCGGCGAACTTCAAGAGACACCTCGGCCGGCTCTCCGCGATCGCGGCGATCCTCCTCTTCATGCGCGGCGTCGACCTGTTCTGGCTCGTCGCGCCCGCCTGGCACCCCGAGGGCCTCTCGATCCACTGGCTGGACGCCGCGCTCCCCGCCGCCCTCTTCGGCCTCTGGCTTGCGTTCTTCTCCCGCGAGCTCGCAAAGCGCCCGCTCCTCCCCGTAAACGATCCGGCCCTGCCGGTCGCGATGGAGGTCCACGCTCATGGTTGAGAACCGCGGCGTCGACGCCGAGCTGAACTACGGGGGCATCTTCGGCTTCTTGATTGCTCTCCTCGTTCTTCTGACGGTCGCGTTCCTGATCGTCTGGGGGGTCTTTGCGTGGCAGAAGAACCGCCTCGTGAAGCAGGACGCGCCTCCGCCCGTCCTCGCCGAGGCGCGCGTCAAGAGCCTGCCTGCCGGAGTGCTCCTGCAGGGCGACCCGGAGAAGGACCTGAAGATTCTCCGCGCCCGCGAGGACGCCGTCCTCTCGAGCTGGGCATGGGCCGACCCGGCCCACACGCGCGCCCGCGTCCCCGCCGACCGCGCTCTCGAGATCGTTGCCGCGAAAGGCTTCCCGCCCCGCACGGCGCCGCCGCCCGCGCCTGCTCCCGAGGTGAAGAAGTGACCCGTTCCTCTGCGCTCGCGCTCGCCCTCGCTCTCGCGCTGTCCGGCGATCTCCGTGCGACCGCGCCGGGCGCGCCGCCCGCCGAGGCGCCGCTCCCGGCCCCGCCACTGAAGGACATCGGCTTCGACCAGAAGATCGGCGACGCGGTGCCGCTCGATCTCGCGTTCCGCGACGAGGCGGGCAAGACCGTCCACCTGCGCGACTACCTCGGGAAGAAGCCCGTGGTCCTCTCGCTGGTCTACTTCGACTGCCCGATGCTCTGCGGGATGACGACGGACGGCCTCGTGAGGAGCCTCCGCGCCCTGCGCATGAGCGTCGGGACCGAGTTCGACGTCCTCTCCGTCAGCTTCGACCCCCGCGAGACGTCGGAGATGGCGTCGGCGAAGAAGGGCCCCGTGATGCGCCAGTACGGCCGCAAGGGCGGCGCGGAGGGCTGGCACTTCCTCACGGGCGACAAGGCGTCCGTCGACGCGCTCACGAAGGCCGTCGGCTTCCGCTACGTGTGGGACGCCGAGCAGAAGCAGTTCGCGCACGCGACCGGCGTCCTCATCCTGACGCCCGAGGGCCGCATCGCGCGCTACTTCTTCGGCATCGAGTACCCGGCCAAGGATCTCCGCCTCGGCCTCATCGAGGCGTCCGAGGAAAGGCTCGGCACCGTTGTCGACCAGCTCCTCCTCCTCTGCTACCACTACGACCCGAAGGCAGGCCGCTACACCCCCGCGATCACGAACCTCCTTCGCGGCGGCGCCGCGCTCACGCTCGCGGCGGTCGTCGGACTCGTGCTCACGCTGCTCGGGCGCGAAAGGCGCGCGGCGGGAGCGGCCTGATGCCGAACATTCCGGACTCCCCGCTCCTGCCCGATCAGGCGTCGGATGTCGCCCGGTCCGTCGACCACCTCATGCTCTTCGCCCTCTCGGGCCTCGTCGTCTTCTCGACGCTCATCGCGGTCCTCATCCTCGTCTTCATGGTCAAGTACCGCCGCAAGAGCGAGGACGAGATCGGCGAGGACGTCTACGAGACGAACCCGAAGTCGCACATCCTCGAGCTCGTGTGGTCGGTCATCCCGCTCGCGCTCCTCCTCGTTCTCTTCGGCTGGGGCGCGAAGGTGTTCTTCGACCAGAACCGGCCGCCGGCGGGCGCCACGCAGTACTGGGTCACGGGCCGCCAGTGGATGTGGAAGATCCAGCA
>JBDTTJ010000174.1:0-6917 GCA_039930645.1 Acidobacteriota bacterium | reverse complement strand
TCCGACGAAGGCGTCGTCTCGCGCGTCGTCGCGGCCGCCGAGCAGCAGCTCGGCCCCGTCGACGTCCTCGTGAACAACGCCGGGATCTTCACGGCAGCGCCCGTCGAGAAGATGGATGCGGCCGTCTTCGACCGCGTGCTCGCCGTGAACCTGCGCGGGCCGTTCCTGATGTCGCGCGCCGTGCTGCCCGGAATGAAGACGCGCCGCCGCGGGCACATCGTGAACGTCGCTTCGACGGCCGGGCGGCGTGGCTTCGTGGGCGGCGGCGCGTACTGCGCGTCGAAGTTCGGCCTTGCGGGACTCTCGGAGGCCATGATGTACGAGGCGCGCACCTCGGACGTGCGCGTGTCCGTCGTCTACCCGTCCACGGTCGCGACGGACCTCGTCCGGAAGGCCGGGATGGCATTCGACGAAAAGAAGGCGATCCAGCCCGAGGACGTGGCGGCCGGGATCGTGGCGCTCGTGAAGCTGGATGACCGGGCCCTCGTGAAGGGACTCGAAATCTGGCAGACGAACCCGTGAGCGCACAGAAGGGAAAGTCGCGGCCGCACACGCCGCAAGCGCCGCCGCACGCCAAGGGAACCTCGCGGGGCCTCCCGAGGCACCATCACGTCGAGTCGCACTTCGAAGGCTCCGAGACGGTCCGCGACGTGGTCCTCGGCATGTCCGACGGCCTCACGGTTCCGTTCGCGCTCGCCGCGGGCCTCTCGGGCGCCGTCGCGAACTCGCGCGTCGTCCTCGTCGCGGGCGTCGCGGAGCTCGCGGCCGGGGCCATCGCGATGGGTCTCGGCGGCTACCTCGCGGCCAAGAGCGAGGCCGACACGTGGCATTCCGAGCTCCGCCGCGAGCACGAGGAGGTCGTCGAGGTCCCCGCCGAGGAGAAGGACGAAGTCCGCAAGGTCTTCAAGAGCTGGGGCCTCGAAGCGGGCGTCCTGGAGTCCGCGACGGAGGCCGTCTGCTCCGACCGGGACCGCTGGGTGGATTTCATGATGCGCGAGGAGCTTCACCTCTCCGAGCCCGACCCGAAGCGGGCGCGCGTCTCGGCCGTCACGATCGGCGGCTCGTACGTCGCAGGCGGCGCGATCCCGCTCGCCCCGTACCTCTTCCATGTTCCGATCACGACGGCGCTCCTCGCGTCGGTCGTCGTCACGCTCATCGCCCTCGGGATCTTCGGAGCCTTCAAGGGGCGTCTTACGGGCCGCCCGGCGGCCGCCGAGGCGCTCCGGACGGTGCTGGTCGGGGCGCTCGCGTCCGGCGCCGCCTACGCGCTCGCACGGCTCATTTCGGGCTGAGACGCTTTCTCGTTCGCCCATGATCCGTTTGCACCATGGACGGCGCGAGCCGCAGGAGACACCCTGTGCCCCATGTCGAGACGTGATCTCACCATCGCGATGGTCGGGGCCGGCGGCGACGGGATCGTCACCATGGGCGACATCCTGTCCCAGGCCGGCGCGCGCAACGGACTCAACGTCATCAAGACCGAGGCCTACGGACCCCAGATTCGGGGGGGCGAGTCCTCGTGCGTGGTGCGGCTGAGCCCGAGCGCGATCTACGAACAGGGGGACGCCGTCGACGTCCTCGTCGTCTTCTCCTGGGCCGACTTCGGCCGCTTCAAGGGAGAGGTGCAGCCCGCGCCGAACGCGGTCGTCCTCTTCGACGAGGCGGACCCCGTGGCGCGAACCCGGGAGGACCTCGGCATCGGCGCGGACGGTCACTGGCTGGCCGTGCCGTTCTCGAAGCTCGCGGGCGACGCGGGCGCCAAGGGCTCGAAGAACGTCGTCGGGCTCGGCGTCCTGACCGCGCTCTTCGGCCTCGCCGAGGAGACGATCCGCCGCGCCGTCGTGAAGCGCTTCGGCCGAAAGAAGGCGGCCGTCGGCGAGCTCGCCCTCAAGGCCTACGAGGCCGGCCTCGTCCACGGCGGCACGCTTCCCCCGATGCCGGAGCGCGGCCTGACGTTCACGCCCGGCCCGGCCAAGCTCCTCATGTCCGGCAACGAGGCATCCGCGCTCGGCGCCCTGCACGCAGGCTGCCGGTTCTTCGCCGGTTACCCGATCACGCCCTCGACCGAGATCCTCCAGTTCGCCGAGGAGTGGCTCCCGAAGATGGGCGGCTCCGTCGTCCAGACCGAGGACGAGCTCGCCGCGATCGGCGCCGTCGTCGGCGCTTCCTTCGCCGGCGTGAAGTCCATGACGGCGACCTCGGGCCCCGGCCTGTCGCTCATGACCGAGATGCTCGGCCTGGCCTCCATGGCCGAGGTTCCGTGCGTGGTCGTGGACGTCCAGCGCGGCGGCCCCTCCACCGGCCTCCCGACCAAGAGCGAGCAGTCCGACCTCTGGCAGGCCGTGTTCGCCGGCCACGGCGACGCGCCGCGCGTCGTGATCGCGGCCTCCGACGTCGAGGACTGCTTCCACACGACGGTCGAGGCCTTCAACATCGCCGAGGAGTTCCAGGTTCCGGTCATCGTCCTGACGGACCAGTCGATCGGGCAGCGCCGCGAGACGCTCGACCCGAACCGCCTCGTCCACAACGTGATCGACCGCGCCGTCCCGACCGCCGAGGAGCTCACGGACTACAAGCGCTACCGGGATACGCCCGAGGGATATTCCCCGATGAGCGTCCCGGGCCTCAAGGGCGGCATCTACCAGACGAACGGCCTCGAGCACGACGAGTTCGGCCGCCCGGCCTCGATGGCCCACGTCCACGAGACGATGAACGCGAAGCGCTACCGCAAGCTCAAACCCATCCGCGACAAGTACCAGCGCGCGCGCCGCTACGGTCCCGCGACGGCCGACCTCGGCATCGTCTGCTGGGGCTCGTCCAAGGGCGCCGTCAAGGAGGCGGTTCTCATGGCCGAGGAGCGGGGCGAGAAGGTCGCCGCCTTCATTCCGCAGATGATCTTCCCGTTCCCGGTGAAGGCGTTCGAGGAGTTCCAAAAAAGCGTGAAGCAGGTGCTCGTCATCGAGATCTCCTACGCCGCGCAGTTCTACAAGTACCTCCGGACGTTCACGACGCTCCCGGAAAACACGATCCTCTTCAAGAGGTCGGGGGGCAAGAACCTCACGATCTCCGAGGTCGACGACCAGATTCGCAAATACTTCTCGCCCGACCAGAAGAAGGGGGCCGCATGAGCGCCGCTCCGCCCACCCTGCCCGTCTTCGTCCCGGGCGACTACAAGACCGATCTCAAGCCCGTCTGGTGCCCTGGCTGCGGCGACTTCGGCGTCCTCACCGCGCTCTACCGCGCGATGGCCGAGCTCCAGCTCACGCCGGAGCTCACGGCCGTCGTGTCCGGCATCGGCTGCTCGTCGCGTCTCCCCGGCTACGTCGAGACGTACGGCTTCAACACCGTGCACGGCCGCGCGCTCCCGCTCGCGACCGGCGTCGCGGTGTCGCGGCCCGACGTGAAGGTCATCGCGGTCGGCGGCGACGGCGACGGACTCGCGATCGGCGGCAACCACTTCATGCACTCGGCCCGCCGCAACCTCGACGTGACCTACATCCTCATGGACAACGAGATCTACGGCCTCACGAAGGGCCAGGTCGCGCCGACGACTCCCACGGGCGACAAGACGAAGACGACGCACTACGGAAACCCCGAGCCCGCCGTGGACCCGTGCGAGCTCGCGATCTCGTTCGGCGCCACGTGGGTCGGCCGGGCGTTCTCCGGCGACCTCAAAGGCACCGTGGAGCTCATCGTCAAGGCGCTCCGGCATCGCGGCTTCGCGTTCCTCAACGTCATGTCGCCCTGCGTCACGTGGCGCGGCGACGACCAGTTCAAGACGCTCAAGGCCAAGGCGCGGCCGCTTCCCGCGGGACACGATGTCACGTCGCGGTTCGAGGCCTTCAAGTACACGCGAGAGACGGACGTCCTCTCGACCGGCGTCCTCTACGACGTGGAGAGCCCCTCGCTGAACGACCGGCTCGACACGATCAAGGTGACGGCGCGGGCGGGCGCTCCGATGGTCACCGTCCCGGACCTGGTCAAGACGTTCCTGCCGTCGTTCTGAGCCGTCAGCGCCCGCGCATCTCGTAAACGAAGCCGAGATTCGGCGTCTTTTTCGCCTCGAGGTCGGCGCGGTACGCACGCGCCTCGTCGACGTTCGCGAACTCGCCGATCACGACGCGGAACCACGTGCCCTTCGCGCCGAGGTCGACCTCGACGGCGCGGCCCGGCTTCCCGAGCTCGCTCGCAAGGCGCCTGGCCTCCTTCTCGGCGGACGGGCGGTCCTTGTGCGAGGAGAAGTGGACGACGTAGACGACGGGCTTGCCCGCCCAGTCGGGCGTCACGAGCGGCGCCGCCTTGCCCTTCGAAACCACAGCGGCCGCGGGGGCCGGCTTCGGCGCAGGCGCGGGCACGGGCGCCGCGACCGGCGGGGGAGCCGGGGCCGGCGCTTCGAGTTTCTTCGGAGCGGGGGCGGGCGCCTCCACTTTCTTCACGACGTCTCCGGACAGGAACGTCCGGACGGCCCAGATGAGGCCGGCCGCGACCGCAAGGACGACGGCGATCGCGACGATCCAGCCCGTCCTTCCGCTCTTCTTCGGCGGCGCGGGCGCCTCGGCGGCCTTGAACGCGAACTCCTCCATCGCGGGCTCGACCGGTTCGGTCGCGTCCCCGACGAGGGGCGCGAGCGGCGGCATTTCCGAAATCGACTTCCCCGGCGGATCGAGGCGCGGAGCCGGGGGTTCGTACGCGGGCGGCTGCGCCGCGCGCGCCCACGGGTCCGGGCGCTCGAAGTCGGGCTCCTCGACATGGGGAGGAGGAAGCGGTTCGGGTGGCGTGAAGGCCGGGATCTCCTCGACCGGCCGCGGTTCCGGAACGAAGGGTGTGCGCGCGACGGGAGGCGGCGCCGGCGCGAGAGGCGAGGACAGCTCGAGCGTCGGCGACGAGAAGAGCGGAAGGTCGTCCACGGCGGGCTTGGGACGGGGGGCGGCGCCGCTGCGCTCGACGGCGAGCCCTCCCGGCGCGAGGACGCGGTCCGGCGCGGGGAGGCGCGAGAAGGAGGGAGGAGGCGGCGCCGCGAAACCCGGCGCGGCCGGGGCGGGGACGGCGGTCTTCTCCGGCGGCGCGATCCCCACCGGCGCGCGCGAACGCGGCGGTAGCGGGAGGATCGCCGAGCGGAATGGCGCGTCGTCGGACTGGATGTTGAAGTCCTTCTCCCAGTCGAGGTCGGCCGCACCGGCTCCCTGGAACGGACCGTCGGACGACGGGGCGGCGGCCTTCTTGGGCTTCAACGGCGGCGCCGGGATCGAAACGGACTTCGGCTCTTCCAACTCCTCGGTGGCCGGCGCCACGACGCCTTCCTGCTCGAGCTGGCGGCGCGCGCGCCGCACGAGCACGTCGAGCGGCGCCGACTCGAAGCCCTGCTTCACCTTCGCGAGCTCGTCCGCGACGACCGAGCGCGCCGCCTTGAACAGGACGGCCGGGTCCGCGGAGACGCTGCGGGCCAGTTCGCGGACGACGTCCGTCACGGCGGGCAGCATGCGCCGCTTCGTCGTCCCGGAGTCGTGGCCGAACCCGCCGTCGCCTCTCATGCGCCGAGAGGCTCCCACTCTCCTTCGGGGGCGTCGACCGCGATGGCGAGGCCGCCGTTCGCGCCCGCGAAGACCGGGTCTTCCACGGCCTTGACGCGCCCGCCGCCCACGTCGAGGAGCACTTTCTCGAGCGCAGCCGCGAGGCCCGGAATCTGCGAGCCGCCGCCCGCGAGGATGACGTTGCGCTGGACCTTTTCCTGGTACTCGGGCTCCACCTTCGAGAGGAGGTCGAGCATCGTCTCGGCGATGGGCCCGACGACGCTCTCGCAGGCCTTCTTCATCTCGGCCGTGATGTCGACGTCCGCGGGCCGGCCCTTCACGGGGAAACGGGCGACGACGGGCTGCTTCGAGTCGCCCACGAAGCTGAACTTCTCCTTCCACTCCCGGACCATGTGAACGGAGAAGCGGCCGTCCGGCGCCTTCGTCTTCACGAGCTTCATGAGCTGGTCGTCGATGGAGTCGCCCGCGTGCGTCAGCGTTCTCTGGTCTTCCTCGGTCGGATAACGGCCGTTCATGACGCAGAAGTCAGTCGTGCCCGCGCCGATGTCGATCACCATCGTGTGCAGGAGCGCGTCCATTCCGTAGGCGACCGCGAACGGCTCGGAGACGATCAGGAGCGCGTCGGCGATGCCCTTCACGGCCCCGCGCAGGTGCTGGCGCGAGACGCGCAGCGCCTCGGCGGGCACGCCGACGACGGCCTCGACGCGCTGGCCCTCCTGGCGGCCGGCGAGCGCGATCAGGTGCTTCAAGAGCTCGTGCACCGCCTCCTCGTCCTTCGCGGAGCCCTGCTTGATGAGGCCGCGCTCGAGCGGCCGGTGCAGGTCGAGCATCGACCGCGCCTCCAGCGCCTCGGCTCCGAACAGGATCGTCTTCTTCACGATCTTCCGCGCGACCATGTCGAGCGGCCAGCCCACGTAGCTCTCCACCACGTGCTTCGTGCCGTTCGACGCCGCGATCGCGCTGCGCGAGGTGCCGAGGTCGATGCCGACGTGGAGGACGTCTTTCTTCGAGGTCATGTCAACTCCGTTTCGAGGGGGGATGATTGCGGGATTCCGCGTACGCGAGGATCCCGTCCGCGAGGGCGCGCGCGATCGTCTGCCGGTACCCGGCGTCCTTGAGGCGCCGCGCTTCGTCGTCGTTGGAGACCGTGGAGACCTCCGCGAGGATGCCGGGCATCTCCGTGGCGATCAAAACCACGAACGGCGCTTCCTTCACGCCGTGGTCCTCGAGGCGCGGGACGGACAGCCTCAGGCCCGTGACGAGGCCGCCCTGCACGGACTCGGCGAGCCGCTTCGACTCGCCGGAGCGCGCGTCCTGGAGGACGCCCTCGAGGAGGCGCCGGTAGTCGGCGAGCGTGTAGCCCGACTCGCGGTTCTCGTCGCCCGC
>JBDTTJ010000173.1:0-6935 GCA_039930645.1 Acidobacteriota bacterium | reverse complement strand
TGGTGCGAAAGGGGGGACTCGAACCCCCACAGCCGGTAAGGGCTACAAGGTCCTGAGCCTTGCGCGTCTACCAATTCCGCCACTTTCGCGCGGGCGAGGAGGATAAGCGGGCCCGCAGGCCCCGTCAAATTTCTACCGCCGGAAGCCGGCCCGCTCGCGGACGGCCACGAAGCCGTCGATCCGGACCTGGTCGACCTCGGAGATCTCCGTGAACCGGATCCCGAAGGCCGGGTGGAAGTGATCGAGGTCGTTCGTGCGCCGCACGACCTTCCCTGACGCATGGAGGGGTTTGGGATCCTCGGGCAGGTAGAACTCGAGCGCGACCGCACGGCCGATCGGGATCGGCGCCTCGATCTCCACGAGGACGCCGTTCGAGGAGACATTGAGCAACTTCCCGAGCTTGAGCGAGCCTTCGCTCGTGACGCGGGCGATCGTGTTGACCTCGCGCCGGGCCGGGATGAGCGTGAGGCGGCTCGCCTTGTCGAGCAGCTCTTCGGCCGGGAACGGCGCGAGCATGAAGTCGTTTATGCCCGGGACGAGCGCCTCCTCGAGATGCGGCATCCCCGCTGGCACGACAAGCATCATCGAGACCGCCCGCCAGTGCGCCTTTTCCCGCAACCGCCGGCAGGCCCCGACGCCGCCGTCCGGCGGGAACGAGGCGTCGAAGATGACGAGGTCGGGAATCTTCTCTGGCACGAGCGCCTCGAGCTCCTCGACGCTCTCGGCGGCGCGAACCACGTAGCCCGCGAGCGAGAGGACCGACGCTCCGCCCCGGAGGAGGCCCGCGGGCGGGCCCGCGAGAAGAACTTTCTTTTTCGCGAAGAGGCCCGAATCGCGCGGGAACGTCCCGGAGTCGGGCGTCACGCCGCACTCCCGTGCCGCACGATGATGGAGCCGCGGGCGACCTCTGTCCCCGTCCCGTCGGAGATCCGCCCGTGGAACTTCACCGAGTCGCCGAAGCGGCCCGCGACAGACACGTCCACGTCGAGGACGTCGCCCGGGACGGCCTCCCGGACGGCGACGAGGTCCGAGATCCCGGCGAGAAATCCCCGACGGCCGAGGTCGGCGTCTCCGCCCTCGAGGAGGAGCGCGGATTGCGCGATGAGCTCGCCGTAAAGCGTCGCCGCGAGCGGCCCGCCCTGCGACGCCTGCGCCCCCGCCGTCACCATGGCCCGCACGCGGCCCTCCGCCCGGCCCGAGGACGCGACGACCGCGTCGGCGAAGCGGAACGGAAAGACGTGCGGAAGGGGCCGGAACGTCATGCGGCCTTCGCGCGGATGAACTCGCAGAGGGCGTTCACGGAGGCGAACGCCTTCACGCCGACCTCCTCGTCCTGCACCTTGATCCCGAACTCTTTCTCCACGCCGAGCACGAGCTCGAGCGCGTCGATGGAGTCGAGGCCGAGTCCGCCGTCGGCGTCCCCGAAGAGGGGGGTGTCGTCATGGATGGAGGCCGGGTCTACGTCCAGCTTCAGCTGCCGGACGATCAATTCCTTCACGCGTGGCTTCAGGTCCTCTGATGACAACGTCTTTTCTCCCGTGCCGGTGGAAACCGGACCTTCGAGAATATCAGGCTCAGCCGACGAAGCCGCCGTCGATCCGAACCGTCTGCCCCGTGAGGTACGCGGCGCCGTCCGTGCACAGGAACGAGACGAAGGGCGCGATGTCCTCCGGGCGCCCGAAGCGCTGGACCGGGACGCGCTTCAGGAAGTCCTCGCGAGCTTCCTTCCCGAGGAAGGAGATCATTTCGGTCTCGACGAAGCCCGGTGCGATGGCGTTCACGGTGACTCCGAAGGGGCCGACTTCGGCCGCAAGCGACTTCGTGAACGCGACGAGCGCGCCCTTGGCCGCCGAGTAGTTCGTCTGGCCCGCGCTACCCGAGAAGGCCGCAAGGGACGAGACGTTCACGATGCGCCCCCAGCGTCGCCTCAGCATTCCGCGCACGAACGCCTTCGTCGTGCGGTACGTCCCGCCGAGAGCCGTGTCCATCACGAGGTTCCAGTTCGCGTCCGGCATGAGGGCGAAGAGGCCGTTCTTCAGAACGGCGGCGTTGTTCACGAGGACGTCGATCCCCTCGCGCTCCTTGTCGAGGCGGTCCGCGAGGGCCGTGATGTCCGCGGCGGACGTCACGTCGCATTTCACGGCTTCCCCGCTGCCGCCCGCGGCGAGGATCGCCAGGGCGGCCGCCTCCGCGCCGGCGGCGTCCGCGCGGTACGTGAGGACGGCGTGGTACCCGTCGGCCGCGAGGCGCTCGCCGACGGCGCGGCCGATGCCCCGTGAGGCGCCGGTCACGAGCGCGACGCGGGCGCGCGGGGCGTCCGTCACGGAGTCACCGGGGCCGGCACCCGATGCGGGCCGGCGGGCGCGACAGTCGCGGCAAAGACGTGAACGTCCTCGGGCCGCTCCAGCGAGGGCCGCGCGACGATCGCGTCGCGGAGCGTCCAGCGGACGAGACGAGTCAGGACGTCGCCAGGGCCGGCTTCGACGAAGCGCTGAATGCCTGCCTTGCTCATCGCCACGAGAGCGGGAGCGAAGAAAGAGGGAGATGAGATTTGCTTAGAAAGGACATGGGCGGCCTCCGCACCATTCGTGACCCGCCTCCCCAGCATGGGGGCAAAGAGAGCCGAGCGCGGAGGCGCGACCCTCACACCACCTTCTAGGAAAATCTTCAATCTGTCCGTGACCGGCTCCAGCACCCTGGAGTGCATCGGAAAGCCGATCGCAAGCATCTCCGCCTTCAGCGCCCGCGGCCGCAGGAGGTCGACGGCCTCTTCGACCAGATCCCGCTCTCCCGTCAGGACGAACTGCGCCGCCGCGTTTTCCGTCGCGATCGCGAGGCGCGAGAGGTTCGGACAGACGCCCGCGAGCGCCGTTTCGACGTCCGGCCGTCCGAGCCCGATCACGAAGGCCATCGTGCCCTCGAAATCGCCCGCCTTCTTCCCTTCCGCGAGGAGCCGCTCGGCCTCGAGGAGGACGTCGAGCGCGGCCTCCCGCGAGAGGCATCCGGCCGCGACGAACGCCGCGTAGGTGCCGAGGCTGTATCCGCAGGAGGCGTCGGGGACCAGCCCGTGCTCGCGACGGAGCACCTCGAGCGCCGCGAGGGACGCCGCGAAAACGCCGACCTGGGCGGGCTTGTCGTCATGGAGCGACGGGAGACCTTCTCCGAAAAACGTGTCGGCGATTCGAACTCCCGACCGGGAAGAGATTTCTTCGAATAGTGAAGACACATAGGCGTAGCGCCGCGCAAGCGCCTCGCCCATCCCGGCTTTCTCGCTGAGCTGGCCCGGAAAGAGCGCGCCGAACCCGTTCAAGCCGCGACCCCGCTCTTTTCTGTATTCACCTTCAAAGGAATCTTCTCTTTTTTCTCTTTCATTTCTTCTTCTTCGACCCGCACCGACGAGATCGCCTCGAACGTCCACCGCTTCAGCCAGCGCGCCCAGCGCGCCTCCGTCCGTGTCCGCCCCGCGAAGTGGACGAGACGCTGGAGCGACGACAGGCCCGGCATCGGCGGATGAGCCGGGTCGAACTCCCACGGGTGGGCATAGAGGACCGGTGCGATCCCGGCCGCGAGCGACCGCTCGATCGCGGCCTCGACGCGGCTCGTGCGCGTCAGGCGCGCGCAGACGCCGCCGCCCCACATCGCGCGCCGGCCGAAGAACGTGCCCATCAGCGGAGGGACCTCGAGGATCGGCCCGGACGGCGTCGCGAGGACCATGGGGCGCATCGGATTGTCGGGGTCGCCCACGGGCGGCGCCGTCGTGAGGGACGAGTCGATCGCGAAGCCCTCTTCCACGAGGATCGCCAACGCGGGGTTGTCGGCCTTCAGCATCGACCACTCCGGGGCGCGGAACGCCTTGACGGGCCGCCCGGCCATGTCCTGCAGGGCGTCGCGGCTCTTCCGAACCTCCTCGCGGAATTCCGGAAGCGTCAGGTCGAAGACGCGGCGGTGCGTGTCGCCGTGGCAACCGACCTCGTGCCCGGCCGCCGCGATCCGCTTCACGAGCGCCGGGCTCTGCCGCGCGACCCAGCCGAGGACGAAGAACGTCGCCTTCGAGGCCGTCCCGGCGAGAAGCTCGAGTATCCGGTCCGTCCCGACGTGGACGCGCTTTTCGCGCACCGCCCACGTCGCCGGGTCCGAGTAGGACGCGTGCCCGCACACGTGGAACCAATCCTCCACGTCGATGGTCAGAATGGGAGACACGGGCACGCCGGGATTATGACGCGTCCGAATCGAGCGTCTTGTAGTAGACGGAGAGCCACGACGTGATCCACGTATCCCGGAAGGGACGGTAGTGCGAGCGCACGCCGTAAATCGTCTTCACCGGCACCGCGGCGAACCGGCGCACGCGCGGCGCGGCCTTGATGAGGATCTCGTTCTCGATGGAATACCGCTCGGCGCGCAGGCGCAGCGGCCGGAGGAGATCCGCCGCGATCACGCGGTAGCCCGACTGGCCGTCCTCCACCGGAAGCCCGGTCATTCGGCGCAGCGCCTTGTCGCCGATCGTGTTCGCCCAATAGTTCTTCGCGGGCATCGTGGCGGTGTCCGTGAGGCGCGACCCGATCACGAAGTCGGCCCCTGCCTTCGCAGCTGCCAGGAGCGCGGGCAGGTCGGCCGGGTCGTGCTGGCCGTCGGCGTCCACGAACGCGACGTGCGAGACCGGCTCCTTCAGGAGGGCGGCGAGTCCGTCTCTCAGGGCCGAGCCCTTTCCCCCGTTCGCGGGACGGACGAGGACGCGGGCGCCCGAGCTGCGGGCCGCGTCGGCGGTGCCGTCGCCGCTCCCGTCGTCCACGACCAGAACTACCGGCAGGACCCTTTTCAGCCCCTCGACCACGCCGCCGACCGTCGAGGCGCAACGGAAAGCCGGGACGAGCGCGGCGGGGCGGAACTCTTCGTAAATCTTCTCGGACATGACGGTTGGGGATTGACGGGAGCGCCCTGTTTGTGAAAAGTATCACGAGCGACGAATGGGCAGCCCGCTGGCCTTCCTTCCGATCCTGATGATGCTCGTGGGCGCCATGGGCGTCGGAGCCTTGCTCCTCGGCCTGAACTACGTCCTCGGCCGTAAAGTGAGGACGAAACGCAAGCTCTCCCCCTACGAAAGCGGCATGCCGCTGCTCGACGATAGCCACAAGCGCATCAGCGTGAAGTTCTTCATCGTCGCGATGATCTTCATCCTGTTCGACGTGGAGGCCGCGTTCCTCTACCCGTGGGCGGTCGTGTTCCGCGAGGGCGGCATGGCCGTCTTCGTGGAGATGCTCGTCTTCGTCGTCGTGCTCTTCCTCGGCTTCGGCTACCTCTGGAAGAAGGGCGCCTTCGATTGGAAATGATGTGAGCGGCGGAGCAAACGTCCCGGTGGCCGAGCAGGCCGGACTCCCCCGCACGGGAGAGCACGGTGCCGTCTCGTGCGGCAAGTCCCTTTCCTTCTCGGCGGAGGCCCGTGCGGAGTTCGACAGCCTTCTGACCCGCTATCCGACGAAGCAGGCGGCCCTCCTCCCGACGCTCTGGCTCGCTCAGAAGGAGTGGGGCTGGATCTCGCGGGAGGCCGTCGACACCGTGGCGTCCCTTCTCGGCCTTTCCTCCGCGTTCGTGTGGGGCGTCGTGACGTTCTACACGATGTACAACCGCGCGCCCGTCGGCAGGCACCTCATCCAGGTCTGCACGTCCATCTCGTGTCACCTGAACGGCGCCGAAGAGGTCTTTCACGAGTGCAAGAAGCGGCTCGGCGGACTGAAGACCGGCGAGACGTCGAAGGACGGGAAGTACACCGTGATCGAGGTCGAGTGCCTCGCCCAGTGCGACAAGGCCCCTGCCGTGATGGTGAACGACGACGACTACGCGATCGTCACGAAGGAAAACCTCGACGCATTCCTGAAGGGTCTGGGCTGAGGCGATGAGCGGACTCGAGACGATTCCTCCCGTCCTCCTCGCCCGCCTCGGCAGGCCGGACTCGCGCGCGATCGACGGCTACGTCGCCGACGGCGGCTACGCCTCGTGGAAGAACGTCCTTGGCGGGGCGAAGGCCGGCGAATGGACCCCCGCGAAGCTGACGGACATGGTCAAGGCCTCGGGCCTCCGCGGCCGCGGCGGCGCCGGTTTCCCGTGCGGGTTGAAGTGGACGTTCGTCCCGACGAAGGAGAAACGCGGCGAAAAGCCCGTCTACCTTCTCTGCAACGCGGACGAGTCCGAGCCCGGCACGTTCAAGGACCGGCTGCTGATCGAGCAGGACCCGCACCAGATCCTCGAGGGGATGATGCTCTCGAGCTTCGCCCTCGACGTGAAGCACGCGTACATCTACATCCGCGGCGAGATGGTCCACGGGGCCGAGATCCTGAACGCCGCCGTGGCCGAGGCGCACGCGAAGGGCTTCCTCGGGACGAACATTCTCGGCTCCGGCGTCGACCTCACGATCACCGTCCACCGCGGCGCGGGCGCGTACATCTGCGGCGAAGAGACGGCGCTCATCGAGAGCCTCGAGGGAAAGCGCGGCCACCCGCGCATCAAGCCGCCCTTCCCCGCCGTGTCCGGCGTCTGGGGCTGTCCGACGGTCGTCAACAACGTCGAGACGCTCTGCTGCGTCAAGCACATCGTCGACCGCGGCGCCGACTGGTTCAAGGGAATCGGGCGTAACGAGAAGAACACCGGGCCGAAGCTCTACGCGGTTTCCGGCCACGTCGCAAAGCCCGGCGTCTACGAGGCCCCGATCGGGATCCCGTGGGAGCAGCTCCTCGCGATGGCGGGCGGTGTGCGCGACGGGCGAAAACTGAAGGCCGTCATCCCCGGCGGCTCCTCGGCGCCGATGCTCACGGCCGCCGAGATCGCCGGCATCCCGATGGACTTCGACGGCATCGCGGCCGCGAAGTCGATGTTCGGGTCGGCCGCCATCATCGTGATGGACGAGACGACCGACATCCCGAAGGCCGTCACGAACATCGCGA
>JBDTTJ010000172.1:0-7007 GCA_039930645.1 Acidobacteriota bacterium | reverse complement strand
GATCTTGTTGACGGCGACGATCGAGGGTTCGCGGACGACGATGCCGCGGCCCTCGGCGAACACGAGCGTGTTCGCCGTGCCGAGATCGATCGCGAGGTCGGAGGAGAAGATCGAGAAGAAAGAGCGCAGGGCCAAGGGACGATTCCTTTCGGGGTTCGGCGGGAGACCGCCGGGGTCAGTTGCTGATGAGCACCGTTTCTCGCTTGATCGTCTCGCCGCCCGCCGTGCGGGCCTTGATGACGATCGTTTGCATGCCGTCGCCGCCGATCGTGACGATCTTCCGGAAGCTGCCGTCGGCGTTCACGTCGGTCATCTCCCCGTTCACGGTGACAAGTGCTCCGGGGACCGTCCTTCCCACGAGGACGACGGAGGAGCCGACGACGTTCGGACGCTGCGTGATCACGAGGTCGGGCGGGAGCGCGTCCCCCTGGACCGCGGCCTGGTCGCCGCCGACGGCCTTGAAGCGCCGCTCGGCCGTCCACTCCGAGTAGAGAGTCGGAGAGCCCTTCTTCACGGTGCGCACGTGCCAGAAGTAGAGGCCCGGGTCGTGCACCTGGATGAGCGTGTCGGCCTGGGGGCGCTCGGACGGGAAGCCGGGCAGGACGGAGTCCTTCACGAAGAGCCGGCTCGCCGCGATCTCCACCTGGTAGCTGCTCGCCTCCTTGACCGGGGACCACCGGAGGCGCAGGGGCTCGGTCTTGCGGAGGTCGACGAGGAGGTTGTCGTCCGGCGCGAGGAGGGCGGGCGCGTCCGGCAGGGACGTCTTCGGGCCGATCGGCCCGCCGCGCGCGGCGACGGCGCGCTCGCGCACGCCGAGCGTGACGCTCTGGCCGGCGGCGTTCGAGAGGACCGTCGAGCCGCGGTAGGACGACACGGACGTGGAGGTCGCGTCCTGCTGCATCCCGACGGAAGAGTTCGAGTCGATGCTCGCCGTCGCGACGTCCGTCGACACCTTCGAGCGGCTCTTGTCGCCGGTCGAGACGTCGGTCGTGCCGACCACGAGCTTCGGGTTCGAGCCGCCCGCGTTCGCGTGGACCTCGAAGAGGGTCTCGGGCCGGATCCGGTACATCGTCCCGTCGTTCCAGAGGACCTCGGCCGTCCCGTTCGGGCCGGTCTTGACGAAGTCGCCCTCGTGGAGCGGCATGCTCTGGCGCAGCGTCTCCCAGGTCGTGCGGTTCGCGCGCTGGATCTGCACGGTGCCCGCGACGTCCGCGACGTGCGCCTCGCTCTTGATGACGGCGCCCGCCATGATCTTCAGCGCGATGGACTTCACGTCGAGCGCCGTCCGGATCGCGCGCTCGTTCTGCCCGGCCGCGAGGTCCTTGCGCGCGTCGAGGAGCTTCTCGTCGGCCGTGGCGATCTCGCGCTGGAGGAGCGGAGCGTCCTGCTGCTTTTTCGCGCGGGAGAGGACGTCGGCGGCGTCGGCGATCTCCCGCGCGGCGCGGCGCGCGGAATCGTCCCGCTTCACGAAGAAGAAGACGCCGCCCGCGACGAGGCCCGCGATCACGAGGAACCCCACGACGATTCGGACCAGCATTTGCGTCGAGACGTAGTACCACTCGAGCTGCGACTCGAGGTCCCGACCCTTCTTGTTGTCCATCATGGCGCCTTCGCTTTTCCGGAAACCCTTCTAGAAACGGATGTTATAGCACGCGAAGGCCTTGCCGGGCGCCCCCGGCTGGGGCAGAACCGCCAACTTTACCCCCGGCTGCCTGTAAGGTATCGTCGCCCGTTCTTTCGGGTGGCGGCTCCGCGCGATGCGGGCCGTGCCCGGCTCCGGAGAAGAAATGCTCAAACAGCTGCGCGAGAACTTCAAGCACCTCAAGTGGATCCTCTGGGGGGTCATCGCCGTCTTCGTCCTCTTCGTCTTCGTGGACTGGGGCATGGGCAATTCGCGCGGCGCCGGGACCGACACGACGCTCGCCGCCAAGGCGGGCGGCATCCGCGTGACGACCGCGGAGTTTCAGAAGGAATACGCCTTCGCCGAGGAGCGCTACCGGCAGGCCTACGGCAAGAACTTCAGCCCCGAGCTCGCGCGCGCGATGAACCTGCCCGAGCAGGTTCTGAACGGGATGATCGACCGGCGCCTCCTGCGCGGCGAGGCGGAAAAGCTCGGAATCAAGGTGACGGACGAGGAGCTCACGCAGCACCTGCTCGGCATCAAGGACCCGCAGTCGGGCCGCCCGCTGTTCGTGAAGGACGGCGTCTTCGTGGGCGACGCCGCGTACAAGCGCATCCTCGCCGCGAACCGCCTCTCGCCCGAGAGCTTCGAGGCCGACTCGCGCGACGCGCTCATCCTCGAGAAGCTGAACCGGTTCTACACGCAGTCGATGGTCGTCGGCGACGACGACTTGAAGGCCGAGTACGAGGGCCGCAACGTGAAGGCGAAGATCGCTTACGCACTCGCGCCCCCGGCCGTCGCGGCGCCCGCGGCCGTCTCGGACAAGGAAGCCGAGGCGTGGTTCAAGTCGAACCCGACGTCTTACATGCAGCCCGAGAAGCGCAAGGCGAAGTACCTGCTCGTCGAGACCTCGAAAATCCGCCCCTCGATCCAGGTGACGGACGCCGACGTGCAGGCCGACTACACCGCGAACACGGAGGCCTACCGCAAGGGCGAAGAGGTCCACGCGCGGCACATCCTCTACAAGGTCGACGGGGCGAACGACGCGGCCCAGAAAGCGAAGGCCGACGCCGCGGTGAGGAAGTTGAAGGGGGGCGCGGACTTCGCCGCGCTCGCGAAGGCCGAGTCCGACGATCCCGGTTCGAAGGCGAACGGCGGCGACCTCGGGTCCTTCCCGAAAGGCCGCATGGTCAAGGAGTTCGATGCGGCCGCGTTCGGCGCGAAGGAGAAGGAAATCGTCGGGCCCGTCCGGTCGAGCTTCGGGTACCACGTGATCCAGGTTCTCGAGCGGACGGGCGAGCGCGTCCAGCCGTTCTTCGAGGTCGCGCCCGGGATCCGCCAGCGCCTCCAGGAAGATCGCGCGCGCGAGGAAGCCAAGCGGCTCGCGGTCTCGGTCGCGGAGAAGGTCGCGAAGCTCGGGAAGCCCTCGGACGACGACCTCCGGAAGCTCGCGTCCGCCGGCGTCACGTTCAACGAGACGGACTTCCTCGCGCGGACGGACGCGCCCGCGGGGATCGGGTTCAACCCGCAGTTCACGGAGAAGCTCTTCGGCCTCAAGGAAGGCGAGACCGCCGCCGCCGGCGTCTCGACGGCGCGCGGCGAGGCGATCGTCAAGTGCGTCGAGATCCGGAAGCCCGGGCTCCCGGCGTTCGCGGAGGTCAAGGCGCGCGTCATGGGGGACATCCAGAAGAAGAAAAGCGACGAGGCGACGCTCGCGAGCGTGAAGCAGGCGCTCGAGTCCGCGGGGTCGCTCGAAGCGTTCGCGAAGAAGGCGAACCTCAAGGTCGAGACGCCCGATGCGTTCCCGAAGTCCGGACCCATCCCGGGCCTCGGCGCGCCGAAGGCCGTCCTCGACGCCGTCTTCTCCGCGAAGGCCGGCGACGTGAAGGGTCCCGTCGCCGTCGACGCGCGCGGCGCGGTCGTCTTCCGCGTCGAGAGCGTCACGCCGTTCGACGCCGCCGCCTTCGAGAAGGAGAAGGCCGCCCTGAAGGAGCAGCTGCGGGGCCAGAAGGCCTCCCGTGTGCTCCAGGCGCTCATCCAGCGGCAGCGGTCCGATCTCAAGGTGGAGTTCAACAAGGACCTGCTCTCGCGGATGGCCGGGGCGCGCACGTAGCGTGGTGCACGTAACATAGGGGCGTGATCGCGCGCCTCACGGGGACGATCCTCGACCTGAAGACGGACCGGGTCGTTCTCGACGTGCACGGCGTGGGCTACGAGATCGCAATCCCTCTCGGGACGTTCTCGGCTCTGCCGGCTGCGGGCGAAACGGCCGTTCTCCACATCCACACGCACGTCCGCGAGGACGCGCTCCAGCTCTTCGGGTTCGCGACGCCGCAGGAGAAATACGTGTTCGAGCGGCTCCTCTCCGTCTCGGGTATCGGGCCGAAGGTCGCGCTCACGGTGCTGTCGGGCCTGCCGCTCCCGGAGCTCGTCGGCGCGATCGCCTCGCAGAACGCGCGGGTCCTCGCGACGATCCCGGGAGTCGGCAAGAAGCTCGCCGAGCGCCTCGGGCTCGAGCTGAAGGAGAAGCTCGCGGGGTTCGGCCTCGGCTCGGGCTCCGGCGCCGCGGCGGGGAAGACGTCCGTCGTGGACGACGCGATCGGCGCGCTTCAGAACCTCGGCTACAAGGCGCTCCAGGCCGAGCAGGCCGTCGAGAGCGCCGTGCGCCTCGTCGGGACGGGCGACCTCAACAAGATCCTGTCGGCGGCGCTGAAGTCGCTGGCCCGATAATCGGCTCATGGACGAACGGATCCTCTCGGGCGTCCTCCAGACGGAGGAGTCCGACCCCGAGCTCACGCTCAGGCCGCGGGCGCTGCCCGAGTTCATCGGGCAGCCGAAGCTCAAGGAGATGCTCGGCGTCTTCCTGCAGGCGGCGCGGCAGCGGCAGGAGCCGCTCGACCACGTCCTTCTCTCGGGCCCGCCCGGCCTCGGCAAGACGACGCTTGCGCACATCATCGCGCGCGAAATGGGCGCGCAGATCCGCGTGACGTCCGGCCCCGTCCTCGAGAAGGCGGGCGACCTCGCGGCCCTTCTCACGAACCTCGCGCCCGGCGACGTCCTCTTCATCGACGAGATCCACCGGATGCCTCCGGCCGTCGAGGAGATCCTCTACCCGGCGATGGAGGACGGAAAGCTCGACCTCGTGATCGGCTCCGGCCCGGGCGCGCGGACGGTCGAGCTCAAGCTCCCGCCGTTCACGCTCGTCGGAGCGACGACGCGCGCGGGCCTCCTCTCGCAGCCGTTCACGTCCCGTTTCGGGATCACGCACCGCCTCGACTACTACGACGCCGACGCCCTCGGGACGATCGTGACGCGCTCGTCCGAAATCCTCGGTTGCCCGGTGGACGCCGACGCCGCGCGCGAGATCGCCAAGCGCAGCCGCGGCACGCCGCGAATCGCGAATCGGCTTCTCCGGCGCGTGCGCGACTACGCCGAGGTGGCGGGCGAGACGCGCATCTCGGCGGGCGCGGCCGAGACGGCGCTCGACAAGCTCGAGGTGGACCACCACGGTCTGGACGAAGTCGACCGCCGCATCCTCTCGACGATGATCGAGCGTTTCGGCGGCGGGCCCGTCGGGCTGTCGGCGCTCGCGCACTCGCTGGGAGAGGACAAGGGAACGCTCGAGGACCTGTACGAGCCCTTCCTCCTGCAGTCCGGTTTCCTGCAGAGAACGCCGAAGGGGCGCGTCGCGTCGGCCCTCGCCTACCGGCACCTCGGCCTCAAGCCGGCCTCGGGTCCTGGAACGCTGTTTGGGTGACGGGCGCCCGCGGCGCGGGATCCTCGTTTACAACCCGAAGGCGGGCGGCGCGGCGCGGCGCATCGACGTGCCCGGCGTCGTGGGGCGCGCGGCCGCCCGAGGCCTCGTGCTCGACGCGCTCGCGACCGAGCGGCCGCGCCACGCGACGGAGCTCGTCGCCGCGCGCCTCGGAGGCGCGCTCGACCTCGTGGCCGTCGCGGGCGGCGACGGCACGCTCGGCGAGGCGGCGGAGGCGCTGCTCGGGCGAAACGTCCCGATCGCGATCCTGCCGGCGGGGACGACGAACGTCGTCGCGCGCGAGTACGGTGTCGCGGACGTCGGTGCGGCCGAGGCCGCGCTGCATTCCGGGAAGACGCGTCCGCTCACGGTCTTCCACGCGGCGGGGCGCGCATGCCTCATCGGCGCGGGCGTCGGGTTCGACGCGCGCGTCATGACGAATACCGTGCCGGTTCTGAAGCGTCTCTTCGGCCGCACGGGAATCGGATGGACGGCGACGCTCGAGTGGGCGACGTACGAGTTCCCGGCGATCGAGGTCGAGGGGATCGACGCGGACGGACGGCCGTTTCGCCGCGAGGCGACGTTCGTCCTGTCGGCGAACACGACGCGCTACGGCGGCGACCCGATCCTCTCCCCGCACGCGGACCCTTCGAACGACCTCCTCGACCTCGTCCTCTTCACGTCGCGCTCGCGCAAGACGCTCATGCTCTTCTACCACCACCTCTCGGGAGGCAAGGCCGCGCACCTCCTCGACGAGGGCGTCTCGCGGATGTCCGTGCGGTCCTTCACGGCGCGCTCGAAGGCGGGCTACGAGCTGGAAGTGCAGGTGGACGGCGACGCGGCGGGCACGACGCCCGTCACCGTCGGCTCGGCGGCCGGGCACGTCTCGATCCTCGTGCCGTGAATCCTCAGACGAGTTCGACGCGCGCGCGGTGGCCCCGCGCGGACGCGAGCGCGGCGTCGCGCGTGAGAAGGGGCGCGGCGAGCGCCTCGGCCAGGGCGACGTACGCCGCGTCGTAGGCTGTCAGCGCCCCCCGCAACTCCCAGACGCGGCCGGCGAGCGCGACGTGGGGATAGCGCGTCAGCGGCAGGTCGAGAAGGTCCTCGACGGCTTCGGCCGCTCGCGACGGGCGGAGGATTCCGCGCCGTTCGAAACGCCGAAGAACATGGAGGACCTCGAGGTCGAGGAGGTGGGGAGCGTGCAGTGAGGCGCCGCCCGCGAAGAGGCGCCTGTGCAAGCGCACGGCCTCCGGTTCGCCCAGAAGGACGTCGACGACGAGGGACGCGTCGACGACGGTCAGAGCGGGCCCCGCAAGCGGCGGACCTCGGCGGCGCTGCCCTTGAACCGTACGGGCTCGCGGTCTTCGAGGCGCTTGCGGATCTCGTCGGGGGTCGGGCGGTCGGCTGCGCGGCGGGCTTCCCCGAGGAGGTAGTCCGACAGCGACATGCCGGCCAGGGCGGCGCGGGATTTCAGCTTGCGGTGAAGGTCGTCGGGGACGTTCCGGATCTGGATCATCGTGGACATGCGAGTAGATTACTCGCATGTGGGGCACATGTGAAGGGCCGGAGCCGTCAGCTCTTCCGGTAGTGGCAGCCCTTCGAGACGGGGTTCTTGAAGGCCGCCGTCGCGAT
>JBDTTJ010000171.1:0-7122 GCA_039930645.1 Acidobacteriota bacterium | reverse complement strand
GATACCGCGCCGATGGCCGCAAGAAATGCGGTCTCCTCCGAAGCCTTTTGAAGGTCTTCCGGTTTTCTGTCCGTAATCGCCGACGCCACGATCGTCGCGACCCTGCCGCGCAGCGCAACGACGTTGCCGGACTCGTCGGGGTGGTTGCGATTCGTCAGGAGGATCACGAAGGTGTCCGTCGACGGGTCGAGCCACATCGAGGTCCCCGTCCAGCCCGTGTGCCCGACGGAGCCGAGGGGGAAGAGGTCGCCGCGGTTCGACGAGAACGAGCTTCCGACATCCCAGCCCAGACCCCTGAGAACGCCGTCGCCGTAGACGCGCGGCCGCATCATCGACGCGACGCCCGCGGGCGAGAGGACGCCGCCGCCATCCTTCAGCATCGCGGCGCAGAAGCGCGCGAGGTCGTCGGCCGTCGAGAAAAGACCCGCGTGCCCCGCGACGCCGCCGAGCGCGTACGCGCGCGGGTCGTGCACGGCGCCGCGGCGGATCGTGCCGTTGATTCTCTCCGTGGGGGCGATCCGGGAGAGAGGGAGGGAAAGAGGGGATTTCTTTGAAGGTGAAGAGAGCGGAATGAAGCCCGTGTTCGTCATCCCGAGCGGCTCGAATACGTGTTTCGCGGCATATTCGTCGAGAGGAAGAGAGGAGATGCGGCGAACCAGCTCGCCGAGGACTTCGTAGCCGACGTCCGAATACACGAAGCGCGCGCCGGGCGGATTCGCGAGCGGCTGCCTGTATTTCCTTTCAAAGATCTCTTCTCTTGATCCTCCCGCGTAGAGCGCCATCGGGTCGTCCGCGGCGAGGCCCGCGCGGTGCGTCAGGAGCTCCTCGACCGTCACCTGGTCGCGCGCGCCGCCGCCGGACGCGAACTCGGGGAGGAGCTTCGCGACGCGGTCCAGCAGTCGGATCTTCCCGTCCTCCACGAGCGTCATGACGCTCGTCGCGGTCGCGACGACCTTCGTGAGGGAGGCCATGTCGAAGACGGTGTCGACGGTCATGGGCTCGACGGCCGGCGCGACAGCGCGGTTCCCGTACGCCTTCCGATAGACGACCTTCCCGTGCCGTCCGACGAGGACGACGGCGCCGGGACATTCCTTCTTCGCGATCGATTCCGTGATCGCCGGATCCAGACTTGCGAGACGCCCGGCGGACATCCCCGCGGAGGCGGGCGCTGCGAACGGCAGGGAGGTGACCGCGGCGGCCAGGAGGACGGGCGCGAGAAGCATGAATCGAGTCTAGGGCGGTCGGCCGTGGATTTGAAGCAATCGCATCATGGCCGAAAACCAGCCTCGGACGCAGCATCGCCTCCAACAACGAGATCAGGCGTCCGTGTGCGCGTTCCAGACGCGGATGCGGAGCTGGGGCATTCACGTCATCCACGGGGGATCGGGAGGAACGGTGGAAAGCAGCCTGTCTCGTGAGCCGGATGCCGGCGTATCGCGCCGCCGCTGGATCGATGCGCTTCTCGGCACGAGCTTCGTGGCCTGGGCGGCCGCGGTCGTCTATCCGGTCCTCCGGTACCTGACGCCGCTCAAGGACGGCGGGGGCGCGAACAAGGTCACGTTGACGGACGCGCAGAAGACGGAGCTCGGGAACAACGGGTTCCTCATCGCGCGCCTTGGAAGCGACCGCGTCATCGTCCTGAAGGCAAAGGGTCAGGAGATACGGGCCCTTTCGGCCAAGTGCACGCACGAGGGCTGCACGGTCCAGTTCGTGCCGGCCGACGGCATCGTCTGGTGCGCCTGCCACAACGGGAAGTTCTCGCTCGACGGACGCGTGATCTCGGGGCCGCCGCCGCGCCCGCTCGCGGCCTTTCGCGTGGAAGGCGACCTCAAGGGCGCCGTGACGATTTCCCGCGGGAGCGCCGCATGAGCGCCACCCCCGCCCCGCGCAACCTCGCCGTCCGCGCCTGGGAAGCGATCGACGAGCGGTTCCAGCTCTCCGGCCTCGTCACCTTCCTCTCGCACAAGGAAGTGCCGGTCGCGCACTCGATCGTCTGGTACTACCTCGGCGGGCTCTCCCTGTTTCTCTTCGTCGTTCAGATCGGCACCGGCGTCCTCCTCCTGATGAACTACCAGGTCGGGGAGAACACGTCGTACGAGTCGATGAAGATCCTCGTGGGCCGCGTCCCGTTCGGCTGGCTCATCCGGTCGATCCATTGCTGGTCGGCCCACCTCATGAGCCTCTCGGTCCTCGCGCACCTCTTCAGCGTTCTCTTCGTCAAGGCGTACCGCAAGCCGCGCGAGCTCACGTGGTACTCGGGCTTCGCGATGCTCGGGCTCGTCCTCGGGTTCGGTTTCTCGGGCTACCTCCTGCCGTGGAACGAGCTGAGCTACTTCGCCACGGCCGTCGGCACGGACTCGGTCAAGGCCGTGCCCGTCGTCGGCCCATGGCTCCTTCGCGTCCTGCGCGGCGGCGAGGAAGTTTCGGTGCAGACGCTCTACCGCTTCTTCGCGCTGCACGTTTGCATCCTGCCGCTCGTGATGGCCGGCCTCATTGGCGGCCACCTCCTGTTCATCCAGCGGCAGGGCATGGCCGAGCCGCTCGAGGGCGGACACGAGCCTCTGAAGAAGAAGGGGGGGATGCCCTTCTTCCCGAACTTCGCGCTGCGCGACCTGCTGCTGTGGGTCATCGTGCTGAACGTCCTCGCGCTCCTCGCGGTCGTCCTGCCGTTCGGCCCGGGGATTCCGGGCGCCGAATGGGAGCTCGGCGAGAAGGCGAATCCGCTCAAGCCCGCGTACCCCGGCATCAAGCCCGAGTGGTACTTCCTGTGGGTCTACCAGATGCTCAAGGAGTTCCCGGCGCACTTCCTCGGAATGGAAGGGCCGCAGGCCTGCCTCCTCCTCGCGTCGGTCCTCATGGGCATCGCGTTCTTCATCCCGGCGCTGGACCGCAACGCGGCGAAGGGCAAGCCCAGCCCTCTCTTCACGGACCTCGGTGTCGCGGGCATCCTCTTCCTCGGGTTCCTGACGCTCAAGGCGTGGGACCTCGGCGTCACGGTCCCGAAAGGCAAGGATCCGACCGCCGATCCCGTGCTCGCGAACACGATCGCGCGGACGGCGGCGCTCTGGATCCTCGGCATCGGAATCGCGGTGGCGGTCCTCCGGCGCCTCAAGTGGAAGCACTCCGCGTTCGACTTCACGATTGCGGTCCTCCTGCAGGCCGCGCTGAACGGCTTCGCCCACCTCTCGTGGCTTGCCTCGGGCGGGATCGCCCTCGCGGCTCTCGCGGCGATGGCGATCGGGCGCCGCGTGAAGGGCTCCGGGGCAGTCGCCGCGAGCGTCCTCGCTCTCGGGGCGCTCCTCGCCCCAACGGCCAGCGCCGAGGAAAAAGCCGCGCCTCCCGCGACGGCCTCGGCCGTCCCGGCCGGCCACGTCGCCGAGGCGGCCTGGCCCGTGGACTTCCGCAAGATGTACGACGCGGCCGAAAAGAGCGTGCCGATTCTCGATGAGAAGGCCCGCGCGCGATTCAAAGCGCTCCCGACGCACGCGCAGCAGCTGTTCTTCGAGGCCGCGAAGGCCGGGACGCTCTCGGGCGGGACGCACCTCGCGGCGCTCCTCGCCCTGGACATCGACGACCGCAAGGTCGAGCTCGTCCTCGGGGACAACTGCTTCCTCTGCCACTCGAACCCCGACCTGCCGGACGAGATCCTCTTCAAGAAGCGGGAGAAGACCGACCCGCTCGCCCACCTCGACATCCGCGAGGTCGTCGCGGACGTCCACGTGCGCGGCGGTCTCATGTGCGCGGGCTGCCACGGCGGCAAGCCCACGGACCTGGAGATGTCGGCCGACATCGGCAAGCGCTGGCCTTCGTCCGAGGTTCGCCACAAGGACCGCTCGTGGATTCCGGAGTTCTGCGCGCGCTGCCACTCGTCGAGCGAGTTCATGCGGGCTTACAACCCGTCGCTTCCCGTCGACCAGCTCCTGAAGTACCGGACGTCGAAGCACGGCCAGCTTCTGCTGGAGAAGAAAGACTCGAAGGTCGCGCAGTGCGTGAGCTGCCACGGCGTGCACGGGATCCGCCCGCCCGACAGCACGAACTCGCTCGTTTACCGCGAGAACATCCCCGCCACTTGCGGCAGGTGCCACGCGGACGCCGCGTACATGAAGGGGTACACGAAGGACGACGGCGTAACGCCGCTTCCGACGAACCAGCTCGAGCAGTACAAGAAGAGCGTCCACGGGCTCGCGCTCCTCGTCAAGCACGACGCCGGCGCGCCGGCGTGCAACAGCTGCCACGGCAACCACGCCGCCCTCCCGCCGCAGGTGTCGTTCGTCTCGCAGGTGTGCCGGACGTGTCACGCCGCCAACGGCGGCCTCTTCGACGGCAGCCCCCACAAGAAGGCGTTCGAGAAGCACGGCTGGCCCGAGTGCGAGACCTGCCACGGCAAGCACGACATCACGCGCCCGACGGACGAGATGCTCTCGGACGACCCCAAGGGTCTCTGCCACGCCTGCCACGCGAAGTTCGGCGAGCCGAAGTGCGACGAGACGGCGAGCTACTTCTACAGGACGATCACGACCCTTCGCACGTCCCACGAGACTCTGAACCACGACGTCGACCGGCTGGCCGAGCGCGGATTCGACGTGGACGAGCTGAAGTTCCAGTCGAGCGCCGTGAACGACGCGCTCCGCAAGACGCGGCTCGGGATCCACACGTTCGACCGCAGCGACTTCACACGCAATTCCGACGCGACCGGACAGGTCCTCGACGGGCTGAAGAGAGGCGCCGCGAACGTTTGGAAGGAGTACCGGTTCCGTCGGAACGGCCTCCTGCTCGCGACCGTCCTGATCTCGCTGTTCGGCGTGCTTCTCTATCTCAAGATCCGCGAGGTGGATCGTCGATGAACAAACTCTTCAAGGACAAGGAACACCTGGTCCGGGTCGCGGGGCTCTTTCTCGCGGGGATCGTGCTCTTCGTGGTCGCCCGCGCGATCTTCGTGCCGAAGGGGTTCGGGCAGTACGGGCACTACCGCGGCGGCGCGCTCGCGGACGTGCGCAGCAAGCCCGTCGTTTACGCGGGGCGGGGCGCGTGCGTCGAGTGTCACACGGACGAGGGCGACCGCTGGAAGGGCGGCAAGCACAAGGGGATCGGCTGCGAGGCCTGCCACGGCGCTCTCGCGAAGCACGCGGCGGACCCGTCGGCTCTGAAGCCCGTCAAGCCCGACGCGAAGACGCTCTGTCTCTCCTGTCACTCCGTCAACGTCGCCAAGCCGGCGAAGTTCCCGCAGATCGATCCGAAGACCCACATGGACGGCGGGCTCTGTACGACCTGTCACGACCAGCACGCGCCCGACAAGGAGCCGAAGAAATGAGCCAGGACCGCCGCGAATTCCTCGCCACGGCCGGCAAGGTCCTCGTGCTGACGGCGCCCGCCGCCGCTTACTGGGACGCCCTCGCCGCGGGAAAGACCGAGCCCGAGGAGTCCGCCTACAAGATGGCGGAACACTTCTGGGGAATGATCGTCGACATCGACAAGTGCATCGGCTGCGGCGGCTGCGTGCGCGCCTGCAAGACCGAGAACAACGTGCCCCTCGACCCGTTCTACTTCCGCACGTGGGTCGAGCGCTACCACGTCGAGGGCCTCTCCGAGCATCCGGAGGTGGACTCGCCGAACGGCGGGTACAACGGGTTCCCCGAAAAGTTCGCGCCCGGCGACAGGGCGAAGAGCTTCTTCGTCCCCAAGCTTTGCAACCAGTGTGCGCACTCCCCGTGCACGCAGGTCTGCCCGGTCGGCGCGACGTTCGAGAGCCCGGACGGCGCCGTCCTCGTCGACACGACGTACTGCCTCGGCTGCCGCTACTGCGTGCAGGCCTGCCCGTACGGCTGCCGGTTCATCGACCCGCGCACGAACACCGTCGACAAGTGCAACCTCTGCTACCACCGGATCACGAAGGGCCTCACGACGGCCTGCTGTGAGAACTGTCCGACGGGCGCCCGCCAGCTCGTCGATCTCAAGGACCCGAAGGACCCGGTCCACGAGTTCCTGAGGACGCACAAGGTCCACGTGCTGAAGCCGCAGATGGCGACGGGCTCCAAGGTCTTCTACAACGCCCTCGACGGGTCGGTGAGGTAAGAACATGGAAGAAGGCCTTCTCCACGCCGTCCAGGGGTACATGTACCCGAACGAGATCGAGCTCCAGTGGAGCATCCTGATCGTCCTCTACCCGTTCATCACGGGCCTCGTCGCGGGCGCGTTCATCCTCGCGTCGCTCGAGCGCGTCTTCAACGTCGCGGCCGTCAAGCCGACGTACCGGCTCGCCCTCCTGTCGGCCCTCGCGTTCATGATCGTCGCCCCTCTGCCGCTCCAGCTCCACCTCGGCCACCCGGAACGCTCGTTCGAGATGTACCTCACGCCGCACACGTCGTCCGCGATGGCGATGTTCGGATTCGTCTATCTCTGGTACCTCATGGCCGTCCTCGTCCTCGAGATCTGGCTCGACTACCGCAAGGACATCGTCCTGATGTCGCGGAGCGAGACCGGATGGAAGAAGACGCTCTACAAGGCGCTGAGTCTCGGCGTCGACAACATCAGCGAGGAATCCCTCCGGATCGACGACAAGCTCGGGCGGTTCATCACGATCATCGGAATCCCGTCGGCGTTCCTCCTCCACGGATACGTCGGGTTCATCTTCGGGTCGATCAAGGCGAACCCCTGGTGGTCGAGCCCCGCCATGCCGATCGTCTTCCTCTTCTCGGCGATCGTCTCGGGCATCTCGCTCATCATGCTCATGTACATGGCCCTGTGCGTTCTGAAGGGCGTGCCGGTCGACATGCCCTGCGTGGACACGATCGCGCGCTATCTTTTCTACGCGTTCCTGATCGACTTCTCGATCGAGCTCATGGACCTCATCCACAGGATCTACGAGGCGGACGAGTCGTTCAAGACGCTCGACTTCATGGTGCACACGCGCCTCTACACGTCGCAGATCCTCATCCAGATCGTCTTCGGCACCATCGTCCCGCTCGGGTTCCTGGCCTTCACGCAGCTCGTGAAGCTCAGCGAAGGCGCGCGCAAGGGGATCTACACGCTGGCGGGCTGCCTCACCCTCATGGGCATCTTCGCGATGCGCTGGAACGTCGTCATCGGCGGCCAGCTCTTCTCGAAGAGCTTCCTCGGCTACAC
>JBDTTJ010000170.1:0-7266 GCA_039930645.1 Acidobacteriota bacterium | reverse complement strand
CGCCCGCGCCGCGGCAGTCTTCGCCGCCACCCTCGTACTGTCCGCCGCAGCTCCCGCGCGTGCGGCGGACCTCTACGGCAAGCCGCTGCGCGGCCTTTCGGCCGTGAGCGTCGCGGCGGTCGTGGCGGCTCCGGCGAAATACGCCGCGAGGGCCGTGCGCGTCGAGGGAAAGAACGAAGGCGCCGCGGGAAAGCCGGCGCTCAAAGAAGGCGACGCGCTGCTCCCGATCGTGTCCGACGGCTCGTGGACGCTGCCCGAGGGCCTTGCGGGCGGGACGCTCGCCGCCGAGGGCCGCGCGGAAACCCGCGAGGGACGCGCCGTCTTCGTGGCGGCCGGTGTCGAAGTCCGGGGTCTCGAGAGCCGGCGCTAGACTCGCTCCGTGAAAAATGTCTGCCTCGTCCTCGCGGCGCTCGCCGCGCTCGCCCTCACCGCGTCCTGCCGCCGCGTCGAGGAGACGCGGTCCCTGAACTTCGACCCCGAGACGACGGCCGGCGCCCTCGGATCGGGCTGGGACGGCTTCGAGAAGACGGACTCCGGCGACACCTTCGTCTGGGCCCACGGCAAGGAGGCGCGCGTCGTCGTCCAGAGCCGCGCCGACGGCGACCGCCTCGTGCGCTTCCGGTGCTGGCCGTTCGGCTTCCCGGGAGGCTCCGGGCAGACCCTCACGTTCTCCGTGAACGGCCGGAAGATCGAGACCGTGAATCTGAGCGGGGAGCCGAGGGTCTACACGATCCCGACGCCGAAGGACGCGTGGAAGCGCGGCGTCAACGAGCTGACGTTCGCGTTCGCGTACGCCGAGTCCCCGAAGGACCGCATCCCAGGCGCGACCGACGAGCGGACGCTCGCGGCCGGATTCGACTGGCTCGAGATCCTCGCGCCGCTTCCGGCCCCGAAGAAGTAACCGGCGCCTTCAGCGCTCCTCGTTCGACGGGACGTCCGCGTACGCGCCGCGCAGGGCGTCGAACGCGCGCCGGAGCGAGGCGCCGCCCGCAGGCGGGACTTCCCGGAAGACGTAGTTTTCCGTCTTCGTCCCGACGCGCCACTCCGTGCACGGCGCCGCGGCCCCGCCGCGGCACACCAGGGTATGGCCCGTCAGGCGGCGAACGGGCAGGACGAGGTTCTTCCCGGGATCCTTCCGGTCCGTCCAGCGGACGAGGTCGTCCCGGAGCTCGAGGACGCCGGGATTCCATCGACTCCGGAAGATCACGATCCCCGGGTTGCGGCGCCGGAGACCCTCCCAGCGGAACGGTGCAGGCGAATCCTCGGCCAACGCCAGGGAAGCCCGGGACGCGAAAAGGAGAAGGGCGGCGAGGCGCCGGAAGTCCATCGGGGAATTGTAGAGTCCACGTTTCCCGGTATGCTGAACCGAATGAAGCGCCCCTTTTCCATCCTCGGCATCCTCGCCCTTGCGGCGGGAGGCGCATCGGCGCAGCAGCCCGACCCGCTCAGCACGCGGCTCCGGAACGCCACGGAGACGCCCATCGCGACATTCCAGGGAGCCGAGTGCGTTTCCATCGAGGCGCCGAAAGCCATCGTCTGGCGCCTCCTCGTCGGACCCGAGATGGTGAGCACGTGGCTCCTCGCGGGCGTTCCCAACGTCGTGCCCCGCCGTGCGCGCTACGGCAAGGGCCTCACCGCGTCGAGGGGCGACGTCCTTTCGATCGACGCGACGACGGCCGACGGGCCGCGGCGGATCGACCTGTCCGTGATCGCCTACCAGCCCGGGGAGGTCCTGTCCTTCCTGCTGAAATCCGATGATGCGAATCTTCTCGACGAGAAGGTGGAAAGCCTCACGCTGTCCTTCTTCGTCGACGTGCGGCCCGACGGCACGACGGACCTGACGTGGGCCTCGCACTACGACGCGGACTCGCCGTTCTCGGCGCTCCTGTCGCCCACGTACGCGCGGCAACGGCGCACTCGCCGCCTCTCGAGCCTCAGCATGTTCAAGGCGATCGCCGAAGAGGCCGCGACGCTCCGGTATCCACCCCTGCACGAGGTCCCGGCCTCACCCCAGCCGGCCTCGGCGCCGCGCCGCAAGAAATGAAAAGGGGCGCCGAAGCGCCCCTTCCGTTTCCAGCGGGTCCCCTGGTCTTACAGGATGACGCCCTTGATCGGGACCTTGACCTCGGCGCGGGCCTTGTCGGTCGTCTTGATCGTGAGGTCGCCCTCGAAGATGCCCTTCTTGATCTTCTGGTCGACCGTCAGGACGACCTGCACGCGCGACTTGTCGACGGGCACGACTTGGGCCGAGATGCCGGGGACGTTCGTCTCGGCCTTCGTGACCGAAAAGTTCTCGACGGCCGCGTTGTTGTTCACGAGCATGACGTTCCGCTTCTGCGGATCGCCCTTCGGGTCGAAGTTCCCGAAGTTGATCGAAAGCGGCGTCACAGACACGGCCGGCTTGATGAAACCGGTCACCTGCAGCTCGATCTCGGGCTGCTTCTTGGCGCCGGTCGTCACCTTCACGGCGCCGCCGAGCAGGCCTTCGGGCGCGTCGGGCGCGGTCGTGACCGTGACCTTCCACTGATTCGGGCCGCGGTCCTTCACGAGCTCCTTCTCGGGCACGGGCGTGAGCGCCACGCGCAGGAAGGAGTTCGGGGCCTCCGCCTTCGTGGGCTTGAAGTCGGGCTCGTCCGACACGAGGACCACGTCCGCGGACGCGGCCTCGCCGGACAGGGCCGTGATCCGGAAGAAGGCGTAGGGCAGGGCGTCGACGAACGGCTTCACGACGGCCGAGAGGAAGAGCGTCTTCTGCGGCACGGCCGGGTCGTCCGTGATGAGCAGCGCGGTCTTGGAGATCGGGCCCGAGAAGCCCTTCGTGTCGACCGTGAGGGTGACCTTCCCCTCGGCGCCCGGCTTGATGACCCTGTCGAACTCCGGAACCGTGCAGCCGCAGGACGGCTTCACGTCCGTGATGTGCAGGTCGGCGTTGCCGGTGTTCTTGAGGATGAACACGTGCTTGATGGGTTCGCCCTTCGCGACCTGCCCGACGTCCTTCTTGTCCTCGACGACGACGAGCTTCGGGCCGGCGGCGGCAGCCTCCGTGGCTTTCGCCTGGGCAGCGAGGGGCGACGGCAGGACGAGGACCGCGAGCGCGGAGACCGCGAACGCGGAAACGAGTCGGGAATGGCGGGGGGGAGTCATGTCCGGGAGCCTCCTTCGGGAACGGGCCCGGCGGCGCCGGGACCCTTGAAACACTGTGAATTCGAGCCTTGCCGAGTATACGTGGGGCCGCCGGCCCCCCCTGGGGGACACGCCAGCGAGGCGCCGTTTGACGGCGCCCGGCCTGTCTAGCAAACTCCGCGCCCGGTGTCCGCAGCCCCTCGCACGTTCCACCTGATCGCCGTCGGTGGGACCGCGATGACGCCTCTGGCCGCCCTCCTCCTCGCCCACGGCGAGCGCGTGACGGGCTCCGACGGCCCCCTCTACCCGCCAATGTCCGACCGCCTCGCGGCCCTGGGCATCACCGTCCTTCCGGCCTTCAGCGGGGAGAACGTCGGCGCCGACGTGTCCGAGGTCGTCGCGGGGAACCTCGCCAAGAGGGACAACCCCGAGATCCTCGAGGCCCTGCGCCGGGGCCTCAACGTCCGGTCGATGCCCGAGACGCTCCACGACGAGATCCTCCTCGGCCGGCACCCCGTCGTGATCGCGGGGACGCACGGAAAGACGACGACGACCGCTCTGGCCGCGTGGCTCCTCGCCGCCGCCGGCCGCGACCCCGGCTATCTCGTGGGCGGCGAGCCCGCGAACTTTCCTGGGCCGGCGGCGCTCGGGGGCGGCGCGCCGTTCGTGGTCGAGGGCGACGAGTACTCCACGTCCTACGCCGACAAGGGGCCGAAGTTCCTCCACTACGCGCCCCGAACGTTCGTCCTCACGTCGGTCGAGTTCGACCACGCGGACCTGTACGCGGATCTCGAGGCCGTGAAGGCCGCGTTCCGCGCCGGCGTGGCGCTCGTGCCCGAGGACGGCGCGATCGTCGCGAACGGTGACGACGCGAACGTGCGTGAGGTGCTGGGTGCCGCGCATGCCCGGGTCCTTCTCTACGGCGTCGCGCCCCGCCCGGCGGGCGCGCCCGACGTGGACCTTCTCGCAACGCAGGTCGCCGAGGGCGAGGGCGGCACCCGCTTCACGGTGCACCGCTCCGGCCAGGAGCCATATTCCGTCCTCTCGCCCCTCTCCGGCCGGCACAACGTGTCGAATGCGCTCGCCGCCTTCGCCGTCGCCCTCGGCTTCGGCCTCAACCCGGTGCAGCTGGCGGGCGGCCTCGCGTCCTTCCGAGGCGTCAAGCGCCGCCTCGAGATCCTCGGCACGGTGGCGGACGTCACCGTCGTCGACGACTTCGCACACCACCCGACCGCGGTCGCGGCGACGCTTGCCGGCGCGAAGGACCGCTTTGCGGGCCGCCGGGTCTGGGCCGTGTTCGAGCCGCGTTCGATGACGGCCGGCCGGGCGGACTTCTTCGAGCCGTACGCGGCTGCGCTCGGTGCGGCCGACGCCGTCGCCCTCGCCGCTCCGTTCCACGCCGCGCGGCTCGCCCAGCCGGGCGGGCCCGGCGCTCTCGACGCCTCCGCCCTCGTGGCCCGCCTCCGTGCGGCCGGGAAGCCCGCGCTCACGGCGCCGACGCCCGAGGAGCTCCTCGCGGCGCTCCTCCCCGAGCTCCGCGCGGGTGACGTGGTCGTCTCGATGTCGTCGGGCGCGTTCGGAGGGTTTCCGCAGCGGCTCCTGGAGTCGCTGAAGACCCGCTAGTCTTCCGCCGCCACGGCGACCGAAAGGCTTCCGACTCCGGAAATCCGCAGCTCGACGGTCTGTCCCGCCGCCAGTGGCCCGACGCCCTCGGGCGTGCCCGTGAGGATCACGTCTCCGGGCTCCAGCGTCATCGCGGCCGACGTCCAGGCGATCAGCGTCCCGACGTCGAAGATGAAGTCCGACGTCGTCCCGCTCTGCCGCCTCTCGCCGTCCACGAACGTCTCGAGCGTGAGCGCGGACGGGTCGACGTCGGTCTCGATCGCGGGGCCGAGCGGGCAGAACGTGTCGAAGCCCTTCGCGCGCCACCACTGGCCGTCCGTCTTCTGGAGATCGCGGGCCGTCACGTCGAGGGCGCACGTGACGCCGAAGACGACGTCCCGCCAATCCTCTTTCGGAACACGGCGGGCGCGCCGCCCGATCACGAGCGCGAGCTCGCCCTCGTAGTCGACTCGCGCGCTCTCCTTCGGAAGGCGGATCGTCCCGCCGTGCGCAAGCAGGGACGACGGCGGCTTGAAGAAGACGAGCGGCTCGTTCGGGACCTCGTGGCCGAGCTCGGCAGCGTGCGCGCGGTAGTTCCGTCCGATGCAGAGGATCTTCGTCGGCGCCGCGGCGGGCAGGAGGCGCGCGCCGCGGCGCGGCACCGCGGGCCCGCAAGGCTTCGGCGCTCCCCCCGTCTCCCACGGCGCTGCCGCGAGCGGGACGAGCGTTTCCTCCTCGGCCAGCGCCCACGCGGGCGCGCCGGCGTTCAGGAATCTCACCAGCCTCATGCGTCCTCCCATTCCCCCGGGTCCAGCGTTCCCTCGTAGACGACGCGGGCGTCGCCCGCGAGCGTGACGTTCCGTGCGACCTCGCCCTCGAATTCGAAATCCACGCGCAGCGTCTGCCCCGACCGCGTCTCGAGGGCGACCGGCGCCTTCACGCGGCCGAGCGCACAGGCGCTCACCGCCGTCGCGACGACGCCCGAGCCGCACGCGAGCGTCTCGGCCTCGACCCCGCGCTCCCAGGTCCTCACGCGGAGCCGCGACGGACCGAGCACCTGGACGACGTTCGCGTTCGCCCCCTCGCGCAGGTCGGGATGCCGGCGGAGCGCGGGGCCGAAGCGCGAGAGGTCGAGCGTCTCGAGGTCGACGCCGTCCGCCACGAAAGCCACGACGTGCGGGACACCGACCGCGAGGGCGTACGCCTCACGCTGGAGCGCGCCCGTCGGGTCGCGTGAGGACACCGCGCGGCCCACGGAGACGGGCTCGGGCAGGCCGAGCGTGACGTCGGTGCCCTCGACGCGGGAGACGACGTCACCCCAACCCGTTTTGACGATCAGGTTCTCCGGCGCCAGCCCCTTCAGCACCGCGTAGCGCGCGGCGCACCGCGTGCCGTTGCCGCAGAAACGCCCGACGGACCCGTCGGCGTTGCGGTAGTCCGCTGCGACGCGGCCTGGCCCGTCCGGGAAGACGAAGAGAACGCCATCGGCTCCGACGCCGGTGCCCCGTCGACAGAGGCGCCGGATGGCGGCGACCTCCGCCGCGCCCACGCTCCCGCCCACACCCCAGACGAGAAAGTCGTTCCCCGCGCCGCTCATCTTCGTGAAACGCATCGGGAGGCCGCCGAGCGGGGAGACGTTCACTTCGCCGTCCCCGGCGCGCTCTCGTTACCCGACTTGTCGACGGCGGTAACACCGTACGTTCGGCCCGACGCCCCCGCGTCGAAAAAGAGCGGGTCCCTGAGGCCGTCCCCGAGACGTGTCCGCGTCCCCCCGTCCGTTCGGTAGACCCGGTAGAACGCGAGGTCCGGAGCGAGCGACGGGTTCCAGACGAGGCGCGTTCCGCCCGTCTCGGCGAGGATGAGGAGCCCCTCGGGCGAGGGCGGCGGGAAGACGTCCTTCGTGGAGACGGCAACGGGGTCCGCGGCCGGGCCGAGGACGAGCGGGAGGTCCGCGACGGGCGCGGCGCGCACCGTGTAGACGTAGGCGCGGTCCGGCCGGGCCGTCCCGTCGACGTATGTCGTCGCGCCGATCGCGATTCCGATCGGCTGGTCGTCGAACGCCTCCTCGGAGGCGTCGCGCCGGTAGATCGCGTAACCCGCGACGACGGCGGGCGTCGCGCCGTCGAGCATCGCGGCGGGCGGCCACCAGTCGAGGCACACACGGTTTTCCTCGACCGCCGGGACCACGCGGAGCGGCCGGTCGGGCGGCACGCGCGGCACGATCGACGCGACCGGCGAAAGCTCGGAGACGCGCTTCTTGTCGCGCGTCGCCGTGACGGCGTACCGCAGCAGGACGCGCCCGAGCCGCTTCTCGCGGTAGAGCGGGATCAGCGGGTCGCGGAAGACGAGGTCCGCGCCCACGGTGGCCGCGTCGAGGTCCCGCACGGAAAGCTCCGCGACCGTTTCGGCGCGCGCGCGGAAGGTCCTCTCCTCACTCTCGCGCTGCGCGGTGTCGGCCGGCGGCGGCGGGACGCGCTGCCCCTCGCGGATGCTCTGGATCTCGCGCAGGACGGTGACCTTCGTGAGGTTCGTGAGCGTCGA
>JBDTTJ010000169.1:0-7337 GCA_039930645.1 Acidobacteriota bacterium | reverse complement strand
GCGGCCCCGCAGGCCCAGACGCCACGAGAGCCCCGTCCGCAGCGTCCCCCGCAGCAGCCGCGGCCTCCGCAGGCAGGTCCGGGCGGCGAGACCGGCGGCCCGAGGCCCGAGGGCGGCGGAAGCGGACGGCGGCGGCGCCGGCGCGGGCGCGGCCGGGGTCCGGGCGGGAATCCGGGAAGCGCGGGCGGCGGGGCTCCGGCTCCGCCGGCGTCCGGCTAGCTCCGGCTCAGAGCACGGCGCCGCAGCGCGGACAGAAGACGAACCCGTCGGTCCGCTCGTGCGCGCAGCTCACGTCCAACCGGGCGGGAGCGGGCAGCTCGACCGCGTCTCCGACGGGCACGAGGCGCACGCGCACGCCGTGCGAGTCAGCGGCGATGAGGTCCACCCGCCGGCGCGTCGCCGGAGCGCCGGGCAGCGCGGACTCCGCGACGAAGCCTTCGGCGCCGCGGCAGCGGCCCTGGAACCATGCGACGAGAGGCGCGAGGAGCGCGGCCGAAAGGCGGCGTGTGACGGCGGGGTGGGCCGTGTCGAACGTGCGCAGGAAGGCGCCGTGCGTGTCGGCGCCGAGCTCGAGCTCCGTGGCGTCGAAACGCAGGGCCTCGGCGAGGAGCGCCCGGCCGAGGCGGTCGATCCAATCCTCGTCGGGAGGGGGAACGACCCCCCGAGCGGGCGCAGCCACCGGAGCGGGCGCCGCCAGGGGCGAGGGCGCACGGCCCGCGGGGCCGCCCTCGAACTTCTCGATGACGTCCTCGAGCACGGGGTCGGGCGCGACGAAGATCTCGACGGAGAAGCCGCTCGCGATCGAGAGGTTCTTCTGCAGGACGATGTTCTGCGGGTCCGAGATCGCGACGTTCAGGATCTTCCCCGAGAGGGAGAACGGGAACGCGCGGAAGCGCCGCCGAGCCTTGGCGGGAAGGCACTCCACGATGTCCGGGTCGGCCGAGAGCAGCGTCGCCCGGGAAACGCCGGGCAGCCCGTACGCCTGGGAGAGGGCCGCGGTCAGCGTTTCCTCGCTGACGGCGCCGGTCGAGAGAAGCGCCCGCTCGATCGTCCCGCCGTGCGTTTTCTGCCACGTGGACGCGCGGCTCAGGCGGCGGACTGTGAGGTCGCCGGCTTCGGCGAGAAGATCTCCGACTCCAAGGTTGACGGGCATGTCCACCGTCCCGGTAGCACGATCCGGGCCGGGTCAAACGGGAGGAAAAGGGCAAAAACCTGTCGCTCGAACCCGCCCTCACCGTCTTCAGGCGTCGGCGGCCCGACAGAAACTGTCGGTCAGCCCTTCGGGAAGTACTCGCGCCAGCGGCGGTCCACGCGCGTGACCGTGGAGGGGTCGGCCTCGACGACCTTCGGCATCCACGGCTTCGTCCGGGCGTCGATCACGACCGGCGGCGAGAACGCGAGGTGATTCCGGACGACGCGCGAGGCGCCGTGGATGTCGGCCGCCGGCTCGAAGCGCGTGAACACGCCCCAGAGAAACGCGCGTTCGTCCTTCGCGGTCGCCGCCGCGTCGTCCGCGAGCACGACGATCGGCCACGCCGCGACGGCCGGGTCCGACGCGAGGCGGTCCGCGTAGGCGCGGTCGTCCGCATACGCGGGCCCCTCGACGACGAGCGCGCCCGGCGCGAAGACGGCGGCCCCCGCCGCCCCGGCCGGGAGCGGGCCGCGGAACTCCGCGGGGAGGTCGCGGATCGCGTCGCCGAGGCCGAGGAGGACGCCCTTGCTGCCCTCGTTCACCTTCGGGCCGGTGTAGTCGAGCGTGTCCATCGCGAGGTTCCCGAAGACGAAGAGGTCCGTCTCGAACCGGCAGCGCGCGAGGACGTGCGCGAGGAGTCCCTTGAAGTCGCGGAGGTCGCGCCGCGCGTCCGTCACGAGGAGAAACTTCGTCAGCGCGAGCTGGCCCTCGCCGAGGATCCGAAACGCCGACGCCATCGCCTCTCTTCCGTACCGGTCCTTCACGATCGCAGCCGCGAGAGAGTGGAAGCCCGTGTCGCCGTAGCTCCAGAGGTCGACGACGGACGGCATCACGAGCGGGAAGAGCGGCGAGAGCAGCTCCTGGACGTAGTCGCCGAGAAAGAAATCCTCCTGTCGAGGCTTGCCGACGACGGTGGCCGGAAAAATCGCGTCCCTGCGGCGGAAGACGCGGTCCACCTCGAGGACGGGGTAGGCATGCTGGAGCGAGTAGTAGCCGTAGTGATCCCCGAACGCGCCTTCGGGCCGCCGGATCTTCGGGGGCACGCGCCCGGTGATCGCGAACTCCGCGCTCGCGACCAGCCGGTGCGGGTGACCGGACACCTCGGCCATGGGCAGCTTCTCGCCGAGGACGAGCGACGCGAGGAGAACTTCGGGGAGCCCCTCGGGAAGCGGCGTGATCGCGCCGAGGATCAGCGCCGGCGGGCCGCCGAGGAAGACGGTGAGCGGCATCGCCTCGCCCCGCGCCTCGGCGACGTGGTAGTGGAAGCCGCCTCCCTTGCCGATCTGCCAGTGAACTCCGAGCGTCCGCGCGTCGTGCACCTGCATCCGGTACATCCCGAGGTTCGACTGCCGGCTCTCGGGGTGCTCCGTGTACACGAGCGGCAGGGTCAGGAACGGGCCGCCGTCCTCCGGCCATTGCGTCAGGGCGGGAAGCGTCGTCAGGTCGAAGCGTTCGTCCACGATCTTGGTCACGGGGACGTCGCTCCCGCGGCGGGTGCCGATCCTCGCGGCCCGGGCGAGGAAGGAGCGGTAGCCCCACAGCTTTCCTGCCGTCGGAGGGAGCAGGTCCGTCGCGGCCCGGGCGGCGGTCCTCACGAACTCGGACGGGCGGTTCCCGAACGCCATCTCGATCCTCTTCTTCGTCCCGAAGAGATTCGTGACGACGGGATACGGCGAGCCCTTCGGCCGCGTGAAGAGGAGGGCGGGACCGCCCTTCTCGATCACGCGCCGGTGGATCTCGGGGATCTCGAGTCGCGGGTCAGCCTCGGCCTCGACGACGGCGAGGTCGTTCTCCTTGCGGAGCGCGTCGAGGAACGCGCGCAGGTCTCTCAGGCGAACTTGTCCGTAGCGGCGACGAGGGCGCGGGTGTTTGGCGGCTCCCAGGCGCTGTGGCCGGCGTCCGGCGAGATGATGAGGTCCGCCTCGGGCCAGGCGCGGTGGAGCGCCCACGCGCTGAAGATCGGGCAGACGACGTCGTAACGCCCCTGCACGATCACGCCGGGGATGTGGCGGATCTTCCCGGCGTCGCGGAGCAGCTGGCCGTCGACCTCGAAGAAGCCCTTGTTCGCGAAGTAGTGGGCCTCGATGCGCGCGAAGGCGAGCGCGAACTCGTCCTCCTCGTAGTGGCCGGCGAACGAGGCGTCCGGCAGGAGCTTGGACGTCGCGCCCTCCCAGCCGCTCCAGACCTTCGCGGCCGCGAGCCGCACAGCCGGGTCGTCGTGTGTGAGGCGCTTGTGGTACGCCGTGACGAGGTCGCCGCGCTCGGCCTCGGGGATGTGCGCGAAGTACGGCTCCCACGCGTCCGGGTAGATGATCGACGCGCCCTCCTGGTAGAACCAGTCGATCTCCTTCTTGCGCAGGAGGAAGATCCCGCGCAGGACGAGCTCCGTCACGCGGTCCGGGTGCTTCTCGGCGTACGCGAGCGCGAGCGTCGAGCCCCAGGAGCCGCCGAAGACCTGCCAGCGGTCGATGGCGAGATGCGCGCGCAGCTTCTCGATGTCCGATACGAGGTCCCACGTCGTGTTCGCCTCGAGGCTCGCGTACGGCGTCGACTTGCCGCAGCCACGCTGGTCGAAGACCACGATGCGGTACTTGTCCGGATGGAAGAAGCGGCGCACTTTCGGGTCCGACCCGCCGCCGGGGCCGCCGTGGAGGAACACGGCGGGCTTGCCCTTCGGGTTCCCGCTCTCCTCCCACGAGAGGGTGTGGACGTCCGAGACCTTGAGCATCCCCGTGCGATGCGGTTCGATCGGGGGGTATAGCCAGCTGACGGGGTCCTTGACCGGGTGCGACATACGAACCTCCGCGCGCATCCTGCCAGAGTCCGGGGTCCTCCGCGCGTCAGGCCCGTGGGGCGGGGGACGCGAGGTCGGCGAGGCTCGTGGCCCTGAGGCGCGCGAGGAAGTCGCGCCGCACCGGGGCGAGGAGGCGGGCCGCCGCCCCCGGGGGCTCGGGGAACGCGGCCTCGAGGTCGCCCTCCTTTCCCAGCGCGAGGACGACGTCGGCGAGCGTGATCTCGACCGCCGGCCGGCCGAGGACGAAGCCTCCCGTCCGGCCACGCCTGCTTCGCAACAGTCCCCGGTCGACGAGGCGGCCGAGAATCTTCGCGAGGAATGGCGCCGGGACGCCCGAGACCTCCGCGAGGTCCTTCGCGCCCCGGCCCTTCCCGGCGGGACCGCGTGGGTCGAGGAGGGGCAGCGCCGCGAGGGCGATCTCCTGCGCGCGCGAAAAGAACATCAGCCCTTCGCGAGGAATGCGTATTGCGCGCTCGTGAGGCGGACGACGGAGAGGCGGCCGATGCGGACGAGGGGGGAGTCGGAGAAGAGAGAGGATTCCCGGATTTCTTTGAGTGGAAGAGGGCGGGGGAGAGGTCTTCCCGCGCGAAGGACGACGTCCGGGCCCGCGGCCGTCACGGTCGCGGCGCCCACGGCGGACTTCACGTTTCCCGTGTGGTAGACGATCACACGGTCGCCCTTCTTCATGGCGCGGAGATTCTTCAGCGCCACCGGGTTCTTCACACCGGTCCAGACGGTCTCCTCGTCCTTTCGAAGATCTTCGAACGAATAGTCGCCGGGTTCCGTCTTGACGAGCCAGTCCGCCATGGCGCTTCCTCAGCCCACCTGCCGGAGGGCGCTCGTGATCTTCGTGAACGCGGCGCGGGCGGCCGGGAAGAGGCCCCCGAAGAAGCCCATGACGAGCGAGAAGACGATGCCGGTCGCGAGGAGGGCCGGCGTGAGGCGGAACGCGAAGACGACCTCGGAGAACGTCGCGAAGTTCGTCGTGCCCGTGACGCCCGAGAGCGCGAGCTTGACGGCGAGGAGGCCGAGGAAGCAGCCGACGATCCCGCCGAGGAGCGCGAGGCAGAGGGACTCGAAGACGAACGAGATCAGGACCGCAATCCGCCCGAAGCCGAGGGCCCGGAGAGTCGCGATCTCGCGCGTCCGCGCGGATACGGCCGCGTACATCGTGTTCATCGCGCCGAAGCACGCGCCGATCGCCATGACGACCCCGACGAAGAAGCCGAGGAACTTGATCGGCGCCGCCGTGGACGTCTGGTCGTCGTAGTACTTGCGCTCGACCTTGCCTTCGAGCGCGAGCCGGGGATCTCCCGCGAGGCCGGCGATGAACTGGTCGCGTGCGGCCCGGCCGGACGTCTTCGCGAGGACCGACGAGTACCCGCCGCGCTTGAAGTCCGTGACCATCCCCTCGACGTCCGTCCAGATCTCGCTGTCGGGCGCCGTGCCGCCGGCGTCGAAGAGCCCGACGACGGTCCAGCGGTAGGCGCCGAAATGGATCGTCTGCCCCGTCGTGCAGTCCTTGAAGCGCTTGCTCACGCTCTTGGAGACGACGACCTCCGACTTGCCGGGCGCGAACCAGCGGCCCTCGACGAGCGTGAGGCCGGGGCGCAGCTTCATCCCCTTTTCGCCGATCCCGCGGATCGTCACGTTCGAGGAGCCGCCGTCGAGCTTCTCGAGGTTCAGGACGACGACGAGCTCCTGCGATGCCAGCGGCTTGCCGTCGGCGTCCGGCGCGACCCCCGGAAGCGTCAGGATGAGCGGCACCTGGTCGCGCGAGACCCCCGACTGCAGCTCGGATTGCGAGTTCTGCCTGAGGACGAGGACGTTGTTGTCCGAGCCCGAGGCCGTGAACACGCGCGTCAGCCCCTCGCCGAGCGCCATGACGCAGAGGAAGACCGCGACGACGAGCCCGATCCCGAGGACCGTGAGCGAGGTCGTGACCTTCCGGACGAAGAGGTTGCGGATGTTGTACTTCAGGGGGATGCCGAGCATCGAGGGGCTCCTCCTACGCGACGAGACGAAGGCCGTCCGTGATGGGGCGGCGGGCGGACCGGATGGCGGGGACGAGACCGGCGAGGACGCCGACGAGGATCGTGACGAGGAACGCGCCGGCGAGGACGTCCGGGTAGAGGCGCAGGCCGGAGGCGAGGCCCGCGACGGGCGAATACAGGACGAAGGCGCGCAGGCGCGGGAAGAGGGCCACGAACGCCGCGAGGCCGAGCGTCGCGCCGAACACCGCGAGGAGCGCGCTCTCCGAGAGGAGGAGCCCGAAGAGAAGCCTTCGGGAAAACCCGATCGCGCGGAGAACCGCGATCTCCGTCACGCGCTCGCGCGCCGACATCGCCATCGTGTTCGCCGCGATCAGGAGGACGACGGCCGCGATGACGGCCGTGAGGCTCCGGAAGAAGAGCTTCACGTTGCCGAGAAGCGCCACGTAGTTGTTCTGGAATTCCTTCTCCGTCTCGGCGCGCACCGGCCAGGTCGAGTTCTCGAAGAACGCGTTGATCCGCGGAATGAGGTCGCGCGCGGCGGCCGCGTCCACGCCCTTGAGCCAGATCATCGTGTAGAGGCCCGCACGGGACGGGAGCGCCTCGTCGATGACCTTCTGGTCGAAGAAGACGGACGCCTCGCTCTGGCCGCGGTAGACGGCACGGATCGTGAACGTGTAGACGCCCGGCCAGATGTCGCCCGTGAGCGTGATGTTCTGCCCGAGCTTCCAGCCGTACTTCTTCATGAGGATCTCGCCGACGAGGAGACCGGCCCGGTCCGCCCGCCATTCCGCCGCCGAGCCCTGCACGATCGCGGAGGCGTCGAAGATGTCGAAGAAGGCGACGGGGTCGACGGCGAAGCGCTGGAAGACGTGAAAGGCCGAGAAGTCGACGTACCGGCCGCCGAACCAGTTGAACGGCATCGCCGCCTTCACGCCCGGCAGCTGCCGGATCTTCTGGAGGTGCGACGCGGGCATGACGTTCGCGAACGAAACCTTGTGCCGCACGGCGATTCGGAACATCCCCTTGCCCATGGACGGGTCGGCATCGAGCATGGCGACGAATGTCCCGAGGAAGCAGATCACGAAGAACGGCAGGAGGATCGAGCCGATCGTCAGACCCGAGCGCGTCTTCTTGCGCAGCAGGTTCTTGAGGACGAGCGGCAGGAACTTCATCAGCCAACCTGCCTCAGGCCGTCCGTGATGGAACGCTGCGACGAGCGGACCGCGGGCACGAGGCCCGCGAGGACGCCGACGAGGACCGAGATCCCGAACGCGAGAGCGACGATTTCGGGAAAGAGCTTCATGCCGGCCGCGAAGCCGCCCATCGGCGAGTACAGAAGGCCCTCGCGGAATCCGGG
>JBDTTJ010000168.1:0-7338 GCA_039930645.1 Acidobacteriota bacterium | reverse complement strand
AGAGAATCCACGCGCTGAAAACCGGCCGCCTCATCCGGCTCTCCGTCGAGCTCGGAGCGCTGCACGCCGGCGCCGACGAAGCGGTTCTCGCCGGGATCGGGCGCTACGGCGACGCGATCGGCCTCCTCTTTCAGATCGCCGACGACCTCCTCGACGTCACGCAGGATTCCGTCACGCTCGGCAAGACCGCCGGCAAGGACGCCGAGCAGGACAAACTTACGTATCCCGCCGTGTTCGGTCTCGAAGGCGCGCTGCGCGAGCGCGACCGCGCGCTCGAGGACGCGCACGCGGCGGCCGCCGGGGTCGAAGGGCCGGGCGGCCTCCTCGCTTCGCTCGCCGAGTACGTCGCCGGGCGCGACCGGTAAACTCGGACGCATGGCGCTCTCCGAGGACCGCAAGTTCGGCTGGACCGTGGGCGGCGTGTTCGCCGTCCTCGGCGGGCTGTTGCTCTGGCGGCACCGGACGGTCGTCGGCGCCGCTTTTGCCGCGATCGGCGGCGCTCTGCTCCTCCTCGCCGCGGTGGCTCCGTCCCTCCTCGCGGCGCCGCATCGCGGCTGGCTCGCTTTCGCGAAGATCCTCGGCCGGGTGAACTCGGCCGTCTTTCTCTTCCTCACGTTCTTCCTCGTCCTCACTCCGCTCGCAGTCGTCCTGCGGCTCTTCGGCCGCGACGAGCTGCGGCGCCGGGGCCCGGCGCCCGCGTCCATGTGGGAGCCGTACCCGGAGCGGAACCGCGACCCGAAGCACTACGAGTCGATCTGGTGATGGGCAAGCGCGACGTCCTCTCGCAGCTCTGGGAGTTCCTCAAGTACCGCAAGAAGTACTGGCTGATGCCGATCGTCTTCCTGCTCGTCCTCGTCGGGCTCCTCCTCGTCCTGGCCGAGAAGAGCGTCATCGCGCCCTTCATTTACACGCTGTTCTAGTGACCGCGATCCTCGGCCTCTCGGCCTATTACCACGACTCGGCGGCGTGCCTTCTCGTCGACGGGAAGATCGTCGCGGCCGCGCAGGAGGAGCGCTTCACGCGGAAGAAGCACGACGCCGGCTTCCCGCTGAACGCGGCGCTCTGGTGCCTGAAGGAAGCGGAGCTCCCGCTCGGAAGGCTCGACCACGTGGCGTTCTACGACAAGCCGCTCGTGAAGTTCGAACGGCTGTTCGAGACGTACCTCGAGTACGCCCCGCGCGGCTTTGCGTCGTTCCGCAAGGCGATGCCCCTCTGGATCTCGGACCGGCTCTGGATGAGCGAGAGGATCGGGAAGGACCTCGGTTGGGAAGGAAAGGTCCTGTTCGGCGACCACCACGAGTCGCACGCCGCGTCCGCGTTCTACCCGTCCCCGTACGAGGAGGCCGCCGTCCTCACGATGGACGGCGTGGGGGAGTGGGCCACGTCCTCGGTCGGCCTCGGCCGCGGGAACCTGCTCGACATGCTCTCCGAGCTGCGGTTTCCGCACTCGATCGGGCTCCTCTACTCGGCGTTCACGTACTTCTGCGGCTTCAAGGTGAATAGCGGTGAGTACAAGCTCATGGGTCTCGCGCCCTACGGCGAGCCGAAGTACGCGGACCTGATCCGGGAAAAGCTCGTCCATGTCTGCGAGGACGGGTCGATTCGCCTCAACATGGAGTACTTCACGTTCGCGACGGGCCTCACGATGACGGGCGCCGGGTTCGAGCAGCTCTTCGGCGGACCCGCGCGCGAGGCCGAGTCGAAGCTCACGCAGCGCGAGATGGACCTCGCGCGGTCGATCCAGGACGTGACGGAGGAGATCGTCCTGAAGATGGCGCGGCACGCGAAGAAGGCGACGGGTGCGAAGTACCTCTGCATGGCCGGCGGCGTCGCGCTGAACTGCGTCGCGAACGGGAAGCTCCGCGAGGCGGCGATCTTCGACGACCTCTGGATCCAGCCCGCCGCGGGCGATGCGGGCGGCGCCGTGGGCGCGGCGCTCTCGATCTGGCACCGCTACCTCGGCATGCCGCGCGAGAGCGCGGAGAAGAGGGGAACCTGGAGGCTCGGCCCCCCCCTTCCGCCGTACGAAGACGGCATGTCGGGCGCGTTCCTGGGCCCCTCTTACCCTTCAGAGGAAATCTCTTCCTGGCTCTCCTCGAAAGGCTACCCGTATCGCACGGTGGAGCGGGGAGCCTTGCCCGGCGCCGTCGCGGACCTCCTCGCCTCCGGAAAGGTCGTTGGCCTCCTGCAGGGCCGGATGGAGTTCGGCCCGCGCGCGCTCGGGGGACGAAGCATCCTCGGCGATCCCCGTTCGTCGGCGATGCAGTCCGTCATGAACCTGAAGATCAAGTTCCGCGAGTCGTTCCGTCCCTTCGCTCCGTCGGTCCTCCGCGAGGACGCCGCTGCGTGGTTCGAGTTCGACGAGGATTCGCCGTACATGCTCCTCTGCGCGAACGTGGCGGCGGGACGCCGCCGCGAGATGACGAGCAACGAGAAGGCGCTCTGGGGCATCGAGAAGCTGAATGTCCCGCGCTCGACGATCCCGGCCGTGACGCACGTCGACTACTCGGCGCGACTCCAGACCGTTCGGAAGGAGACGAATCCCCTCTACCACGCGATTCTCGCGGCGTTCCGGGACCGGACAGGCTGCCCGGTCGTCGTGAACACGTCGTTCAACGTGCGGGGCGAGCCGATCGTCTGTTCGCCCGAGGACGCCTACCGCTGCTTCATGCGGACCTCGATGGACGCCCTCGTCCTCGAGAATCACATCCTCGTCCGCGAGGGCCAGCCCCCGCTCGCGGAGAGCGGGGACTGGCGCCGCGAATTCACGCTGGACTGATCAGGGGAAGATTCCGAGCTCCATGTAGGAGACGGCGATCTTGTCGATCGCCGAGATGAAGGCGGCCGTGCGCAGGTCCGGCACCTTCGGGTTGCGGCGCTGGACGTCGCGGATCTGCTGGAAGGCGACGCTCATCGTCTCCTCGAGGCCCGAGTTCACGAGGTCTTCCTCGGCCGCGCCGTGGATGAGGAGCTTGCGCTCGGCGTCTCCGAGGGTCTTCCCGGTCGCGCTCTCGATCGACTTGACCATGCGCGCGGCGCTCATCTCCTCGTAGCGCTTCTCCATGCGTCCGAAGCGCACGTGCGAGAGGTTCTTGAGCCACTCGAAGTAGCTCACGGTGACGCCGCCCGCGTTCAGGTACATGTCGGGCATCACGACGATGCCCTTCTGCCGCAGGACCGCGTCGCCATCGGCCGTGACCGGGCCGTTCGCCCCCTCGGCGACGATCTTCGCCTTTACCCTCGCCGCGTTCGCGCCCGTGATCACGTTTTCGAGGGCGGCGGGGACCAGCACGTCGCATTCCGTGTAGAGGACGTCCTCGGCCGCAAGGTCCGTCGCGCCGGGGAAGCCGGTGATCTTCTTCGTCGCGGCGCGGTGCTTGACGACGGCGTCCACGTCGAGCCCCCTCGGGTCGACGATCGTCCCTTCCCACTCGGCGAGGGCGACGACCGTGGCGCCGCCTTCCTGGAGAAACTTCGCGGCGTGGTAGCCCACGTTGCCGAGGCCCTGGACCGCCACGCGCTTGCCGGCGAGGCCGGCCGTCATGCCGAGCGTCTTCAGGAGATCGGCGTCCGCGAGGGCTTCCTTGACCCCGAAAAACACGCCGCGGCCGGTCGCCTCCTTGCGGCCCCGGATGCCCCCCTGGCTGATGGGCTTGCCCGTGACGCACCCGATCGCGTCGATCTCGCCCGGGTGGAACTGGGCGTACGTGTCCGCGATCCACGACATCTCGCGCGGCCCCGTGCCGTAGTCGGGCGCCGGAACGTCGATCCCGGGACCGATGAAGTTCTTCTTCGCGAGCTCGGCCGTGTAGCGGCGCGTGATGCGCTCGAGCTGCTCGAGAGAGACCTTGCGCGGATCGATCTTGATGCCGCCCTTGGCCCCGCCGAAGGGCACGTCGACGATCGCGCACTTGAACGTCATGAGGGCCGCGAGCGCCAGCACCTCGTCCTCGTTCACGTCGGGGGAGTAGCGGATGCCGCCCTTGACGGGCAGCTTGTGGTGGCTGTGCTCGGCGCGCCAGGCCTCGATGACCTCGTAGCCCCCGCCTTCCCTGCGGACGGGGAACCGGAACTTGTAGACGCTGTTACAGACCTTGATCTGGTCCAGGAGGCCCGGCGGATAGTCGAGAAAAGTGCCTGCGGCGTCGAAATTCCGGTTCACGCTCTCCAGGAATCCGTTGGACTGGGTCATCAAAACCTCCGGTTGACCGAGTTTAGTGGAGTCGATATAGGATCTGGCACCAATGGAAGTAGGGGTCGCCGGCGTGGTGCGACTGGATCGCATCGCACTGCACCGCCTGAGCAAGGCGGCGGTTTCGTCCCCCCGCCTGCGGCAGAACCGGAATCTCCACGCGATGGAGGATTCCGTGCACCGCCTTCTCAACGCGATCGAGCCCGGGAGCTACATCCGGCCCCACCGCCACCTGCATCCGCCGAAGGCCGAGACGATGGTCGTCGTGGCCGGCCGGCTCGGCTTCCTCTCGTTTCACGACGACGGAACGGTCGCGGAAAGGACCGTTCTCGACGCCGCCGGCGAGACGTTCGGCGTCGACGTCCCTCCGGGCGTCTGGCACACGTTCGTGTCGCTCGCCGAAGGCACCGTGGCCTTCGAGGCGAAGGCCGGACCCTACGTCGCGCCCGCGGGGAGCGACGCGGCACCTTGGGCGCCACCCGAAGGCGACCCGGCGTCCGAGCGGCTCGAGGCCGTGTGGCGCAACGCGTTTATCGAGCAGGCGGAGTCCTGATTCATGAAGATCCTACCGTGCCAAGGCAGGTTTCCCGGCCGTGCCGGGGTGATTTCGTTTCAAATGATGGAAGGGGTGTGCCCATGATCAATCTGCGTCGTCTCCTGCCGCTCGCCGCGTGCGTTGCGGTCCTCCTGCCGGCCGTACCCGCCTTCGGGCAGGAGACCGCCGCCGCTCTTCAGGGTGTCGTGACGGTCAAGACGGACAAGAGCCCGCTGCCCGGCGCCTCGGTGGAGGCGGTTCACGTCCCCACCGGCACCCGCTACGCGGCCGTCACGTCGGCCGCCGGACGGTTCAACATCCTGAACATCCGCGTGGGCGGCCCTTACACGGTCACCGCGAAGATCGGCGGCTTCAAGACCGAGACCCAGAAAGACATCGAAGTCGCCCTCGGCGAGAAGCTCGACCTCGAGTTCGCGCTGGAGCTCGCCGCGAGGGCCGAGATGGTCAACGTAACGGCGGAAGCCGAGCCGCTGATCAGCCCGAACCGGATGGGATCGGCACAGGCGGTGTCGCAGGACGAGATCAAGTCGCTGCCGACGATCCGCCGGCAGTTCCAGGACTTCGCCAAGACCAGTCCCTACGTGAACGTGGCGGCCAACGATCCGACGCAGACGACCATTTCCGTCGGAGGCAAGAACAACCGCTACAACACGATTCAGATCGACGGCGCGGTCAACAACGACCTGTTCGGCCTCTCCTCGACCGGCACTCCGGGCGGCCAGACGGACACGCAGCCTATTTCGATCGACACCATCCAGGAGATCCAGGTCGCGATCTCGCCCTACGACGTCAAGCAGGGCGGCTTCACGGGCGGCGCGATCAACGCGATCACGAGGAGCGGAACGAACGAATTCCACGGCTCCGTCTACGGCTCCTCGAGGAACCAGAGCTGGGTCGGAACCAGGATCCCGCAGGCTTACGGCGACGCGGTCTCCAGTCCGCTGGCGGAATTCACCTCGGACCAGTACGGCGCGCGCCTCGGCGGGCCGATCCTCAAGGACACGCTCTTCTTCTTCGCCAGCGGCGAGCGGAACAAGAACGCGGCCCCGACGAACGGGGCCGCGGACGGTTCGGCGTCCAACAACTTCAACAACCCGGCGAACGCCGCTCTGTTCAAGTCCGTGCTGACGAACAAGTACGGCTACGACCCGGGCGGCCTCGGCGACTACGCCACGCGCACGAACAGCGACCTCCTGCTCGGCAAGCTCGACCTCAACCTGTCGAGCGCCCATCAGCTGTCCCTCCGTTACAACTACGTCAACGCCCTGAACGACATCAACGGCGCGCGCAACTCGAGCACGTACACGTTCGAGACGGGCGGGTACACGATCACCGACAAGACGAACTCGGGCGTGCTTCAGGTCAACAGCGTCTTCGGGTCCAATTCGTTCAACCAGGGCCGCGTGGGTTATCAGACGGTCCGGGACAACCGGGCGGTCCCGATCCAGTTCCCTTCGATCTACGTCTGCAACACCCCGAACTCGAACTGCACCGGTAACGGGACGTATTCCCTCGCCGCCGGGACCGAGCGTTCGTCCGGAGCGAACTCGCTCAACCAGAACATCCTCGAGGTCACGGACGACTTCACGCTCATCAAGGGCAACCACACGATCACGATTGGGACGCACAACGAGTTCTTCAAGTTCGAGAATCTCTTCATCCAGGACGTCTACGGGACGTACTTCTTCAACACCATCAACGATCTGAACAACGGGAACGCGGCCCGCTACCAGGTCCAGTTCGCGAACGGCGCCGACCCGCGCCGCCCGACCCAGTTCAACGCCCGGCAGTGGGGCCTCTACGCGGGCGACCAGTGGAGGGTGAGCAACACCCTGACGCTAAACCTCGGCCTGCGGCTCGACATTCCCCAGCTGCCCGACAGCCCGAGCTACAACCCGCTCGTCCAGTCGACGTTCGGGATCGACACGAGCAACGTGCCGAATGGCCAGATCATGGTCTCGCCCCGCCTCGGCTTCAACTGGAACCCGAGCGGGTCCGGCAAGGACCAGATCCGCGGCGGCGTCGGCGTTTTCGCCGGCCGCACGCCGTACGTCTGGATCTCGAACAACTACGGCAACACGGGCATCGAGATCACGAACCTCTCCGCCTCGAACGTGACGTTCGCCGGGGACCCCAACAACCCGCCGAAGAACTTCCCCCCCGGCACGTCGGCGATCACGGTCAACGGCATCAACCCGGACTTCAAGTTCCCGCAGGTCCTTCGCAGCACGCTGGCGTACGACCGCGAGCTCCCGGGCGGGATCCGCGCGACCGTCGAGGCGATGTTCACGAAGACGCTTTACGACGTTTTCTTCTACAACCTCGGCCGGGTCGAGTCTGGCAACAAGACGTTTTACGGGGCGCCGATCTACAAGCCGTACTCGACGCAGATCTCGGACATGATCTACCTCGACAACACGAAGAAGGGCGAGCAGCAGAACCTCATCGTGCAGCTCGAGAGGCGCTTCCCCTTCGGCCTCTACGTCATGGGTTCCTACGCCTACATGAACGCCAAGGCCGCGTTCGAGGGCACGTCCAGCGTCGCGTACTCGAACTGGCAGTTCCAGACCACGGACGGCAACATCTACAA
>JBDTTJ010000167.1:0-7340 GCA_039930645.1 Acidobacteriota bacterium | reverse complement strand
TGAAATGCAGTTTGTGGACCGCGGCACGCCGGTGAAGGATGAAGGCGACGAGCGCGACGGGAATCGCGAAGACGTGCGCGAGATAGATCGGCCGGTTCGTGAGCGTTGCACCCTTGAGCGCCATCGTCACGCCCGTGCCGATGCACAGGAGCGACAGAGTGACGATCGAGATCCCGGCGATCTTTGCGCTGCGGTTCCGGATGTTTGCGAGCATCCGCGCGCCGTGCGTGAACGCGAAGACGAGGAAGGGAATGGCGATCAGCAGGCCCAGCACGAGGTGCATGAGCAGCATCGCCATGAAGAACGAGGAGTACTTCGTGAAGGCGACGAGGTAGATCGAGTTCGCCGCCATGAGGCCGAGCGGCACGAGCAGGATCGTGTAGAGCCGCTTCTGCCAGGGATGAAGGACGCCCTTGGCGCGAACCGCACCTTCGTTCCGGGTGGTCATGGACGGATTCTAGCGAGGAGAGAGAGTCTCAGCGAGCCCCCAGCTCGCCCGCCAGCCACTCCACGGCGTCGCGAAAGGCCTCGGAGGGGAGGAGATTCCTGCTGTTCGGAGAGTAGAGCTTCAGAATCGTTCCGTCGGGCGCCTCCAGCGGCTCGGCTGAGAGAAGAGCCGCGAAGAGAAGATGCTTGGAAGGGTAAGAGGGGAAGGGAGGCGGCCCGATCACGGCGACAGCATTGCCCGGTGCGCCGGCCCTTATCCACCTTCTAAGAAAGTCTTCCTCTGGTTGCACGAGAAGCCAGCCGATTCGCTCCGGGTCCGCTTCCACGCGCGTCCGAAGCAGATCGGCCTTCGGCTCTCGTCCAGCCAGCACCACGAGCCCGCGCTGGGCCGCCTGGCTGAGGACTTCCCCTTGGCGGCAATCTCCCTTCGACGGACAGACGAGAACCACCGCGGGGCGCGCCCTCGCCGGGATCTGCACTTTCTTGTCGGGGTACATCGAGCCGGGGAGGAGGGGAGCGTAGAGCTTCGGGACGTAGAGTTTCCCTCCGGGGACTGTCTCGGTCCTCGCCCATTCGGACGACGCGCAGCCGGTGGTCGTGAGCGCGAGGAGAAACGCGGCTCTCCTCATTCGTCGAACAGCGAGCCCTGCCGAGGAGCTTCCCCTCCTCCCTTCAAAGAAATCTTCTCTTCTCTTTCTTCCTTCTCATCTTCTCCGAGCCAGACGAGTTCCCCGGTGTCGATGAAGAAGAGCCCGGCCTTCGCGGGCCGTTTCGTCAGGGCCTCCCACGCGCGCCGGTAGTGCGCCACCTGAGGCGCGTAGTGGGCGACGAGCGCCGCGAGTCCGTCGCCCACGACGTCGGACTTCCAGTCCACGATGCGCCAGACGCCGTCTTCCTCGAAGACGAGGTCCATTGCTCCCTTGAGGAGCGTCTCGGGAGGCCCAGCCGTGAAGCCGAGGTCCTTCGACGGCACGACCATCTCGAACGGGACCTCGACGTACCGGCGCGGTGACTTGAGAGCGCGCCCCCAGAGCTCCGAGGCCGTGACGGACGCGGCGACGCGCAGCACCTCGTCGAGGAGGTCGGGCGCGACCTCCTCGTCCCGCATGAGGTTGAGGGCGAGCGGCCGAAGGTCGACGCCCGGCGTCCGGAGCGCCGCCTCGAGGAGCTGATGCAGGACGCGTCCCCACGCGGCGCCTCGCGCCTCTTCGGCCGGCGACGGGGCTCGGGGGCCTTCCTTCTTCGCGAGAGCCGTCACCGTGACGACGCCGTACGTCGGGGCGGACGCACGCTCCCGCGCCCCGGCGAGCCGCGTGCGCACCTCGGGGAGCCTCTCGGCGAGCGGCGGCAGGTCGAGTGCGGGCGAGGCCGGCACGGGGATTGGGCGGGCTGCGAGGTCCCTGAGGTGCGGGTCGAGCGGCGCCCAGAGGCCGGTGAGCCGCGGCCCGTCCTTCTTCGTTACCCTCGTGTGGACGCTCGCGACGAGCGTGTACATCGCGCGCGTCGCGCCCACGTAGAAGAGACGCTGCTGCTCGGCGTCGAGGAACAGTCGCTCGATTCCGCTTTTCTCCTCCCAGTCGGGAGGGAGTGCGAGGATTCGCGCGCCGCGCTCGCCGAGGGGCTTGAGGACCGGGAACCAGCCGCGCGGAACGTCGCCCGTCCGTTCGATGTGGGAGCCCGGCTCGTGGGGCGCCCGGTCGACGGGCTCGGCGAGGATCACGATGGGCGCCTCGAGCCCCTTGGCCTTGTGGATGTTCATGAGGCGGACCGCGTTCGAGCGCGCCGCGTCGACGCTCATCTCCTCGAGCTCGGGCGCCTCCTCGACGAGGCGCCGCGCGACGTCCGCGAAGGAGTGGCCGTCGGCCGAAAGCCGCCTTGCCCACGCGAGAACCTTGAGGAGGTTTCCCGTCGCGGTGCGGCCGCCCTCGACGGCGGAGATGGAGGCCGCGAGACCGAGACGCTCCACGATCTTCACGAGCGCCGCCGCGGGCGGAAAGGCGCGGCTGTCCCGCAGGGCGTCGCCGAGGTGACCGAGGCCGCGCGCAATCTTCGGGTCCGTGCCGGGTTCGGGGCTGGTCGTGAACGCGAAGCGGCGGCCGGCCTTGCGGTGGCGCCAGAGCGCGTCGTCGTCCACGCCGCAGAGCGACCCCGAGAGGAACGCGACGACGGCGACCTCGTCGTCGGGGTCGTTCACGGCGGCGAGGAGAGGCTGCAGCGCGAGGAGGCCCTTCGTGATCGCGAACGCCCGGCTCCCCGTGACTTCGACGGGGACGCCCGCGATCTCGAGAGCCTGCGCGTGCTCGGCGAGCGCATCGCGGCCCACGGTCAGAACCAGAATGTCCGACGGCTTCGGCGTCACGAGTGCGCCGAGCGGGCCCGCCGGGATCTTCCAGCCGCCGGCGAGAGCGTGCCGGACGAAGTCGGCGACCTTCTGCGCGTTGATCGAGCGGACGCGGCCCTCGCGTACGGTTCCGTCGCCCTGCGACGCGAGCCGGAAGGCGCCGCACGTCGGCCCGGTTTCCGCGCCGCGCGCCTCGAGGGACGCGAACCTGGCCTGGAGTTTCGTCGCCTTCTTCGGGAAGACTCCCGCGAACGTCCGGTTGACGGGCTCGGCGGCCGCGTCCACGGTGCGGAAGCTCGACGTCAGAGGCAGGACCTCGCCGCCCGAGGCGATCACGATCTCCGTGAACGTCTCGTACGTCTCGATGTCCGCGCGGCGGAAGCGGTAGATGGACTGCTTCGGGTCGCCGACCACGAACAGCGAGCCCGGCCTCGGCCGAAGCTTCCACGCGTTCTTCTGTCGGTCGTCGTCCGATGTGAGGAACAGCATGATCTCCGCCTGGAGCGGATCCGTATCCTGGAACTCGTCGACGAGAAGGTGCGAGATGCGGCTTCGGAAATAGCGGCGCACGGCCGGCTGGTCGCGCAGGACGTCGCGGGAGATCAGGAGCAGGTCCTCGTACGTGAGGAAGCCTTCCTCGCGGCGGCGCGTGCGCAGGCGCTCGAGCGCGGGGAGGAGGAACCCCATCGCGCGCGGATGCACCCACTCGCGCCACGCGAGGAGCGTGGGCCGGAGGACCTTCTGGCGGAACGCCTCGAAGCGCGCCACGAACGCGAGCGCCGCGGCCTTCCCGCCTTCCCACTGGGTGACCTTGATCTCGGCGAGCTTCTCGGGCTCGAATTCCTCGAGCACGCGGACGAACCCGTCGTCGCTCTCGGCGTCCGGCTGTTCGAGGAGGCGCGCGATCCTCACGAGCGCGGCCTGCAGGTCGTCGGCATCCTTGCCCGCGAGCGGCTCGCCCGGCTTGAGCGGCCCGGCCTCCGCGAGGAGCAGGGCCGTTTTCCGGCGGACACCGTCGAGCGCGGGCTTTGGCGGCGGCGGGCTCGCGACGGCCGGGACGACGTCGGGGTATTCCGCGAGCGTCAGGAACGCGCTCTCGAGGTCCTGGGCGGCGAGGCCCGTCTCTTCGAGCGCCGCGAGCCGGGGGTCGTCCTTCTCCGCGCACTCCGCGATCCACTCGCGCCACGCCTGTGGTTGGAAGAGAGCGGCCTCCTGCAGCTTCACGTCCGACAGGCCGAGGTCGATGCCGGCCTCGACCGGGCGCTCGCGCAGCAGCGAGGCTGAGAACGAGTGGATCGTTCCGACGCGGACGAGGTCGAGGCCCTTCTGGGCCCTCTCGAGCCGCTCCTTGACGGCCGGTTCCTTCTCGGCCGCGAGGCGCTCCTCCAGTTTTTCCTGGAAGCGCTGCCGGAGCTGCGAAGCGGCCTTACGCGTGAACGTCACGGCGACGAGGGAGTCCGGCTCGGCGAGGCCCGCGCCGAGGAGCGCAATCATCCGCGAGACGAGGCTCGTCGTCTTGCCGGAGCCCGCGCCCGCCTCCACGAGGAAGTTGCGACCGAGCTCCGTCTCGATCCGGAGCCGCTCGGCGGCGTCCGGGAGCGCTCCCGTCTTCAGAACCCGCTCAGACATCGCGCCCTCCCAGCGCGCGAAGCGCCTCGAGGAGCGGCTCTTCCGACTCGCACTTCGCCTTCGACCAGCGGGCCGCCTCCGCGGGATCGCCGCACGCGAGGCGGAAGTCGCAATAGTCGCAATCGCGCATCCGGATCGAGTGCGGGAACGCGCCCGCGGCGAGGAGGTCGAAGAGGTTCTTCAGCGTGGCGTCGACGTCGGCGTCGGACACCTCGGGCACGACGCGGCGGCCCCCGCCTTTCCGGGTCGGGAAGTAGTAGCCCGAGCGCAGGGACTTCACGTCGAACCCCGAGCGGCGGAGGAGGGTCTCCGCGGCGCGCGCGTAGAGGGCGTGCTGGATCTGCCGGCCCCTGTTCAGAGGCAACGCGTCCTTGAACTGCCTCTCGCTGCCCGTCTTGTAGTCCCACACGGCCCACGCGCCGGCTCCCTCGGAATCGATGCGGTCGATCTGCCCCTGAAGGAGGAACGTCCCGCCGCCGCCCGCGATCTCGACGGGCTCGGCGGATGCGAGATCCTTGCCCGCGCTCCCGTACGAACGGCCGAGCGGCACCTCGAAGAATCGCGGTACCGAAGTCGCCGCGCTCTTCGCCTCTCCCTTGACGAACACGTCGAGGTCGGCGAGGAAGGCGTCGCGCTGCTGCCGGAACGCGACCTCGCTCGGCGGCGGGATCTCCCCGCGCATCCGGGCGAGGTTGCGGTCGGCGACCTTGAGCAGGCGCGCCGTCTCCCGGACGAGGTCGAAGGGCGCGTCCGGCTCCTCGCGTTCCGTGAAGAACTCGAAGGCGGTCTCGTGGAAGAGCCGGCCGTACTCGAGGGCGTCCAGCCAGACGTCCACGGCGTGGTCCTCGTCCGGCTCCGAGAGGCCGAGGACGTACTTCAGGAAGTACCCGCGCGGGCTCTTCGCGAGGAGCTGGAGGCGCGAGGCGGACGTCGGCTCGCGCGTGACACGCGGGTCCAGCTCGCCGGGCGCGACGGAGAGCCGCCCGTCCCACTTCGTGAACGCCGGGGAGCGCCGCGCCTCGTCCGCCTCGCGCCCGTCCGCGATCCACGGGTAGGCGGTCTCGACCTCGCGCCCCGCGAGCTCCGGATCCGTTCCCGGAGCGTGAAGGGCCGCGAGCCACCACTCGATCTCGTCGAGCGGCTCACCCGCCGGCCGGAACGCGGCGGGCGCGCCCTCGCGGTCGAAGAGGTCGCGGAAGCTCGCGCGCGGCCGGCCTTCGAGCGCGCGGAAGACGTCGAGGACGGCCGACGAAGGGAACTGCTCGGCGTCCTGCAGGAAGTCGCGGTTCGAGTAGGAGAGAACGAGACGGCCGCGCGCGCGGGCAAGCAGTAAAGCGAGCGCGCTCCGGCTCTCCTCGGCCGCGGTCCCGCGGCGCAACGGGAGCGAATTCGACCCGAGACGCCGGTTGACGGCCTCGCGCTCGTGGTCGAGGAGCACGGGGTCCTGCGCGCTCCCGCCCGGAAAACGCGCCTCGTCGAGGCCGAGGACGAACGTGCGGCTGCGGCCGCTCCAACCCGCCGCCGCGATGCGCGCGACGTGGGCGTGTCCGGGCAGGGGCGTCGAGGACGCGACGGCGAGCGTCCCGACCGCCTCGCGCAGGCGCGCCGCCGCTTCGGCGAGCGGGAGCTTTCGCGGCGGCAGCGACGCGAACTCGGCGAAGAGGCGGGCGAGGCCCTCGCGCGCCATGCCGTCCAGCCGGCTTGCAACGTCGAGAAGACCCGTGATCGCGAGGCCCGCGCGCGCGAGCGCGGCGAGGTCGACCCGGCCCTCGGGGTCGGGCACGGGAGCGATCGCGAGGAGGCGGTCCACCCAGGCCGCGACGACATCGTGGGGCACGAGGCGTTCGGCGATGGCCTCGGGCTCGAGGCCCGCGGCCGCCGCCCGGCGCTCGAGCCGGGCCCTGTCGAATGCGAGGCGGGTCCGCGTGCGTTCCCGGCCACGGACGATTTTGGCGCCCCGGAGCGCGCGCGCCGCCCGGACCGGCCCCACGAGCGCGCCGCGCGGGTGCGCGGCGGCGAGGTCGGCGCGGCCCGCGCCGAAGAGCCGCACGAGATCGCGCTCCTCGTAGCCGCCCGCGATCCAGTCGAGCACGTCGAGAACGCCCTGCGCCGGGCGCGAGAACGTGGCGGGGATGCCGTCGGCAAAGGTGCAGGGGAAGCCCGCCTGCTGGGCCAGCTCGTAGACGAGCGGCCGGTACGCGGCGTCGTCCGTGATCGCGATCTCGACGTCGTCGAGCGGGATCTTCTCGTCCACGACGCGGCGGAAGACGGCCCTCACTTCGTTCTCCTCCCCCGAGGCGCACGCGAGAGACACGTGGTCCGTCGTCAGCGGCGTGTCTCCAGGCACGTCGACGGCGAGGGCCGTGGCCTCTCGGGGCAGGAACGACTCGAGAAACGCGGACTCGACGGCCGAAAGGTCGAAGCCGTCCAGCCGGAGGACGCGGACCGCCGGCGGCAGCTTCAGGCCGGGCTCTTCGCGCAGCATGCGCGTCGCGGTCGCGAGGACGTCGAGCGGGTCCGCGAACTTCGCGGCCTCGAGCGCGTCGCGGTAGGCGCGGCCGATCGCCTTCATCTCCCGGGCCTTGCGCGGGTCCTCGAGGGCCTCGGAGGGAAGCTGCTCGGGCGTGAGGCCCGCGCGCCGGATCTCGTTCAGCGTGGACTGGAGCGCGCGGTGGAGACCGGGCCTGTCGCGCAGCGCTCCGAAGTACGACGAAGGCTCGAGGACCTGGTCGCACGCGTCCTCGACGAGCGCGAGCAGCTGGGCGCGCGAAAGCGTTTCGCGGCCGGCGGCCGCCAGCGCCGGTCCCGCGACCCGGTGCGCGAGCGAGAAAACGGTCGCGGGCCGGAGGTTCAGGTGCGGAGAGCCCGAGCGTGCGAGCGCGTCGAGGATCTGCTGGCCGACGGGGAAGGACGGAACGAGGAG
>JBDTTJ010000166.1:0-7360 GCA_039930645.1 Acidobacteriota bacterium | reverse complement strand
TGCATCGGGAGCCTCTCGTGCATCAAGGTCTGCCCGGAAGGAGACATCCTGGGCATCGTCGACGGGAGAGCCGCTCTCGTCGTCGCGGCGAACTGCATCGGCCATTCACGGTGCGAGCTCGAGTGCCCGGTCGGCGCCATCCGGCTCGTGTTCGGAACGAGCGAGCGCGGGCTCGACCTTCCCGAGGTCGACGAGTTCTTCGAGACGAACCGCGCGGGCGTCCACGTCGTCGGGGAGCTCGGCGGGATGGGCCTCATCAAGAACGCCGTGATGCAGGGGCTGCAGGTGGGCCGCCGCTTCAAGAGCATCCTCGCGCCTCCGACCGGGGGACAGGTCCACGCCACGATCGTCGGTGCGGGGCCCGCCGGAATTGCGGCGGCCCTGGCGATGAAGGAGGCCGGCCTCTCGTTCGTCCTCGTGGACCAGGGGACCTCCCTCGGCGGGACGATCGCCAACTACCCGAGGCAGAAGCTCGTGATGACGGAGACCGTCGATCTCCCCTTCTACGGGAATTTCGGCAAGCCGCTGATCTCGAAAGAAGCTCTGATGGAGATGTTCGCCGAGGCGCTCGAGAAGGCGAAGATCAAGATCTACCACGGCGTCAAGGTCAGCGGAATCAGCGGCGACGACGGAGCCTTCGAGGTGCTGACGGAGCGGGGGAAGATCAAGTCCCAGAAGGTGGTGCTGGCGATCGGCCGCATGGGCACTCCCCGGAAGCTGGAGGTGCCCGGCGAGGATCTTCCCAAAGTGACATACCTCCTCCTTCATCCCGAGCAGTACGCCGGGAAGAAGGTTCTCGTCGTCGGAGGAGGCGATTCCGCGCTCGAAATCGCCCAGATGGTGGCCGCGGAGAAGGGGACGGAGGTCAGCATCTCCTATCGCTCCCCAGCCTTCGCGAGAGCGAAGCAGCGCAACAAGGACAACATCGAGAAGCTCATCAGCGAGGGGCGCGTGAACGCCATCATGAGCTCCAACGTCCTGTCCATCCATCCGGACAAGGTGGTGCTCGACGTCGCCGGGACGATGACCGAGATCGCGAACGACTACGTCGTCATCAACGTCGGGGGCGTCCTCCCCACGGAATTCCTCGAGAGCGTCGGGGTCTCCATCCAGCGGCACGTCGGGCAGGCGGTCGAGAAGCCGAAAAAGAAGAAGTCCGTTTCGACGACCTCCCGGGTCATCACGGACGAGACGGCCGAGGAACGACAGCGCATCCGGCTGGGCACGCTGCTGGCCTTCGCCGGAATCGTCATCCTGGCGGGCCTGTGGTTCGTGGGACGGAACTACTACTGGCTCCCGCCGGCGCAGCGCGTGTATTCACCACTGCACAAGGCCCTCAAGCCGGGAGGCACGTGGGGGCACGGCATCGGCGTCGTCGCCACAATCGTGATGCTCTCGAACTTCCTCCTCCCGCTCCGGAAGCACTGGCGCCGGCTGAAGGGCAAGAAGTCGATCCGCCACTGGCTCACGTTCCACGTTTTCGTCGGCGTGACGAGCCCCCTCGTCATCCTCTTTCACGCGGCGTTCGGCTCCAACAACATGATCGCGACGCTCTGTTACAGCTCGCTGATCTGCGTGGTCTCGACCGGGCTCGTCGGGCGCTTCCTCTTCGGGCTGGTTCCGATCGCGGGAGACCACTATCTCGAACTGACCGAGCTCCGGAGCCGCATGGAACAGCTCCGGGGAAGCCTCGATCCGCTGCTGGAGAAAGTCCAACGGCCGCAGGACATTCACTGGCTCTTGCGGAAAGCGACGTCGGATCCCCCCGAGGGCATGGGCTTCTTCCGGGCGCTCTTCACGTTCCCCGTGGATGTGGTCCGGGTGAGATTGTCTCTCGTCTCGTGCCGGTCTCATTTCGCGACCCGGGACGACTACCACGAGTTCAGCACGATGATCACGCGGCTCTTGAAATTGAAACGACAGGCTTCCGTGTTCCGCACCTCGAGAGCGGTGATGACCTACTGGCGCAGCTTCCACGTGGTGCTGGCCGTATTTCTCGTGCTGGTGATCGCCATCCACATCGCGACGGCCTGGTACCTCGGGTACCGGTGGGTTTTCTAGATCAGGTCCGCATCGCGGCGACCGCTTCCGCGATTCGGCCGCCGATCGCGAGAGAGGCGGTCGCCGCGGGCGACGGCGCGTTCAGGACGTGGACGATGCGGCCGTGGGGGGCGAGGACGAAGTCGTCTTCGAGCGTTCCGTCGCGGCGCAGAGCCTGCGCCCGGACACCGGCGCCGCCGGCGACGAGGTCTTCGCTCCGGATGTCCGGCATGAGCCGCTGGAGCGCCTTCACGAAGGCCGGCTTCCAGAAAGAGCGATACAGCTCGCCGAGCGCCATCCCGCCGTGCTTTCTCGCGAGGCGCCAGACGCCGGGGTACGCCGCCTCCTCGAGCGCGTCGAAGAGGTTGAACGATGTCTTCGTGTAGCCCTCGCGCGCGAGGGCGGGCACCGCGTTCGGGCCGGCCTCGGCCCCGCCGCCCACGAGGCGCGTGAAGTGGACGCCGAGGAACGGGAACCGCGGATCGGGGACAGGATAGAGGAGGCCCTTCACGAGGCCTTCACGCCCCGGCGCGAGCTTGTAGTACTCGCCGCGGAACGGAACGATCTTCACGCCCGCGTCGACGCCGTCGAGGCGCGCGACGCGGTCGGCCTGAAGGCCCGCGCACGCGACGGCGTGTTTCGCGGCGAAGTGCTCGCCCCCCGCGACGATCCGCACCTCGGAGCTATTCGACGCGAGCGTCGTCACCTTCGCGCGGAAGCGCACACCGACGCCCTTTTGCGTGAGCTCAGCCGCCAGCGTCCGCGCGACGAGGCCGTAGTCCGTGATCCCGGTCGGCGGCACGTGGAGGGCCTTGATCCCCGCCGCGTGGGGCTCGATCCTTCTAAGCTCTTCCGGGCCGAGCTCTCTCACCCCCGCAACGCCGTTCTCGCGGCCGCGGCGCGCCAGCTCGTCGAGGCGCGGCAGCTCTTCGGTGGAGGTGGCGACGACGAGCTTGCCGCAGATCTCGTGCGGAACGCCGTACGTCCGGCAGAAGTCGAGGAGCAGGCGCCCGCCCTCGACGCACGTCTTCGCCTTCTCCGAGCCGGGCTTGTAGTAGAGGCCCGAGTGGATGACGCCGCTGTTGTGTCCGGTCTGGTGGGCGCCGGCCTCGCGTTCCTTCTCGAGGAGGACGACGGAGAGCCGCGGGTCCTTCTCGAGCAGGCGCCACGCGGTCGCGAGGCCCACGATGCCGCCTCCGACGACCGCCACGTCGTACGTCTTCATGCCGATCCCTTCAGCGCAGAAGCCCCCGTTCGTGGAAGGAGACCCAGCGGCCCCGCCCGACGATCAGGTGGTCCTTCACCTCGATTCCGATCTCGCGCCCCGCCGCGAGGAAACGCTTCGTCGTCGCGAGGTCCTCCGGCGATGGCTCGGGATCTCCCGAGGGATGGTTGTGGTACAGGATGACGCCGGCCGCGCCGGCGAGGATCGCCTGGCGGAAGAGCGGCGCGGGGGCGACGGCCGCGTGCGATACGGTTCCGTGAAACGTCTCCGCGTCCTTCACGAGACGGTTCTTCGCGTCGAGGAGGAGCCCGCCCATGACCTCTTCTTTCCGGTTCAGGAGCTTCTCGACGAGATAGCGGCCGACCGTACCGGGATCCCCGAGGAGAGATTTCCTGGAAAGTGAATCGCGCGTGACCCGCGCCGCAATCTCGAGTACCGCCGCGACTCGGGTAGCCTTGGCAGGACCCACCCCGTGGACGAGGGCGCGAAGGTCGCCCGCGCCCCTTGCAAAAAGCGATGGAAACCCTCCGTCCGAGAGCAGGTCGCGCGCCGTCTCGAGCACCGGCCTCGCGGCCGTACCCGTGCCGAGGAGAATCGCCAGAAGCTCTTCGTCGTCCAGAGCCTCCGGACCCTTTCTCAGCATCTTCTCCCTGGGTCTCTCTTCCTTCGGTCTCTCCGCGAGGCGCCCGCCTCGCGGCCCTCGTCCTCCGCTCACGCGGTCCCTCGCTCGAGCGCGTCCGCCAGCACCGGCAGCACCGCCGACGCGCTCGCGCGTAAGCTGCCGTCGGCGCCGGACGCGAGCGGCGTCCGCATGGGGTTGATCTCGAACACCTTCGCCCCGCCTCGCGCCGCGATCGTCGCGAGCGACGACGCGGGCGCGACGACGGAGGACGTGCCGACGACGAGGAAGACGGCGCTGTTCGCCGCGGCCTCGGCCGCGGCCTCGAAGGCTCCCTCGGGCAGCATCTCGCCGAACCAGACGACGTCGGGCCTGAGGAGGCTTCCGCATGCGCAGCGAGGAGGAATCTCCGGGAACGGGGCGTCGGGCCCGGGCTCGTTCACGCCGCAGCCGGTGCAGCGCGTCTTCAGGATCGTGCCGTGCAGCTCGATGAGGTTGCGGCTGCCGGCCGCGCGGTGAAGGCCGTCCACGTTCTGCGTCACGAGCGTCATCCTCGGAATGACGTTCTCGATGCGCACAAGCGCGACGTGGCCCGCGTTCGGCCGCGCCTCGCGCAGCTTCGCGCGCCTCCATTCGTAGAACCGCCAGACCTCCTTCGGGTTCGCCGCGAACGCCTCCGGCGTCGTCAGCTCAACCGCTCGCCGGCCCTCCCACATCCCGTCGGGGCCGCGGAACGTGGGAAGGCCGCTCTCGGCGGAGACGCCCGCGCCGGTCAGCACCGCGAGCGGCCGGCCCGCAAGCAGGTCGGGAACGAACGCCGCGAGGCCGCCGAGACCATCGCTGCTCACGGCGCGTCCCTGGGAGCGATGCGGTCGAGGCCGCGCGAGTGAAAGTCCGCGGGGATCGCGAAGAGCGCGTCGTCGGACGCGGCGCCCTTTCTCACGACGAGGTTCGTCAGCCGCCGCGTGATCGTCTGGCGCGCCTCGGCCGGCCGCGGCGGTGGCTCCGTTCCCGACGGCATGCCCGCCTGCTCCGACACGACCTTCGACGTGACGTCCAGCGCAGCCGACACCGGAACGCCGGAGAGCTTCGCGAGCTCCGCGTCCAGCGCCTCGGCGGCCTCGGCGCGGGCAGGGACGAGGCGTGAGAACCCGTCGAAGGGGGACCGCGCGGCGGGCTCGTCGACGGTTTCGATGACGCCCTTGATCTCCGTGGTGACGCGGGCGATGCGCCCGGTCGTCGTCAGGACGAGCGTCCAGCGAGCCTCGAGGAGGTATTTCGACGTGGGACGGCCTTCGAGGACGCGCCCCTTCCCGTCGGGCGCGAGGCGGACGGAGACGTCGCGGAGCGTTGCCGCCGCGCTGCCTTCCGTCGCGGGCCGCCCGCGGAAGAGCGCCGTGAAATCGTCCGCGGTCGCCGACGCCGCGAGGCGCTCTTTCGGGTCGAGGAGCGTCACGAGCGCCCCGTCGGAGATCGCCACCGAAGCGCTCGAGCGCGGGAACGACCCGTGCGGGAGCTCCCATCGGGCGCGCCCTCCCGCGACCTTCACGGAGCCCGCGGTGCCGCTCGTGCGCTCGCCGGCCGGCGTGACGGCGCGCGTGGACTCGACGACGTCGTAGGAGGCGAGGACGGGCCTCTCCGGGGCAGCCGCGGGCGCGGCGCCGGTGAGGAGGGCCGCGGCGAGGACGAGGCCGGCGGGCACACGTCGATCATCGCACGCGGACACGGTGGACGGCGGGGCGCGCGGACGGCGAGAATGCGCGCGTGGAACCCGCCGCCGACGCCATGGCGCGCCCCCTGCGCGACGGCGTCCTCCGGACCGTCCGGCTCGTGGGAGAGCCCGAGGCGATGGACTGGGTCGCGCGCACGCTGGCCGGCTCGGGTCTCCTCGTCGAGAGGCACGACGAGAAGGACGTCCACGATCCGAAGTTCTTCCACCACTGGCCCGTCGTCTGGGTCACGCGCCCGGACGCGTTCGGGCGGGGCTTCGCGCTCGCGCGCCCGCCCCTCCTCGACGTCGCGAAGGCGCCGCCGCCCTGCCTCGTCGTCGTGCCGCCCGGCGTCGAGATCACGGACCCGCTCGTGCGCCGCATCCCGCTCGAGTCGTTCGAGGTCGTCCGCGAGCGCGACGAGGGCCCGCTCCTCGCGATGCGCCTCGAGCGCCTGCTGCTCCTGCACCGGCGGCGCTCGGCGAGCGAGGAGAACGCGTTCAAGGAGCGCCTGCGCGTCGAGGCGAAGCGCAACGAGATCCTCGCCTCCATCGCGCTCGCCGCGCGCGACTCGCTCGACCTCGAGGAGATCCTCGACTCGGCAACCGAGCTTCTCGGCACGCGCTTCAACGCGAACTCCGTCGAGATCTGGTTCCTGAACGACGACGGCGAGTCCTGCACCGTCCTCATGGACTGGCGGCCCGGCGACGTCCCGACGTCGTTCGTCGGATACGAGCGGCCGCTGCCCGAGAGCGAGCCGTTCCGAGCCCTCGTGACCTCGACGGACCCGTACGTCGTCGCCGACCGCGGCGAACTGGCAAAGACCGATCCGCTCGCGGCGGAGGCCCTCGAGGCGCTCGGGGCCGAGAGCTTCCTCGGCATCCCGATCCACCGCGAGGGCGAGGCGATCGGCGTCCTCGGGATGTCGTGGGAAGCGCCTCGCGCGTTCCCGCAGGACGAGCTCGTCTTCTTCGGCCGCGTCGCGGACCAGCTCGCGCTCGCGATCCGCGCCGCGCGGCTCTACGGAAACCTCCAGAGCCAGGTCGAGGAGCTCGCACTCGAGCAGCGCCGGCGCGCGCTCGCCGACCGGGACCGCTCGCGCCTGACGGCGATGCTCGTGCACGACATGAAGAACCCGCTCTCGGCGCTCTCGGCCGCGCTCGAGCTCACGCGCGACAAGGAGCGCCGCGGGGGCGACGAGCGCCTCGCGAAGCTGCTCGACGGCTCGCTCGCCTCGGCGCGCGGCCTGCAGGGCCTCATCGAGGACGCGCTCCTCGTCTACCGCTCCGGGGACGCGCCGGATCCCGAGCGCCGGCCCGCGTCGGTGGCCGAGGCGCTCGCTCTTCCCCTCGAGGAGGCGCGGTGGATGGCCGTCCCGCGCGGCGTCGCCGTGGCGGTCGACGTCCCGGCGGACCTGCCGCACGTGAGGCTCGACACGAAGATGTTCCGGCGCGCGGCGGCGAACCTGCTCGGAAACGCCGTGAAGTTCAGCCCGAAGGGCGGCACGGTCCGCATCGCGGCGCGCGTCGTCGACGAGGACGGCAAGGCGTTCCTGAGGCTCGACGTCTCGGACGAGGGTCCGGGCTTCCCGCCCGCCGAGAAGTCGCGGATCGCGACGCCCTATCTCAGGTTCCAGGGCTCCGAGACGGTCCCCGGCACGGGCCTCGGCCTCACGGTCGTGCAGAAGGTCCTGCAGGCGCACCGCGGGCGGCTGGACGTCGCGAACAACGACGGCCCCGGCGCGACCTTCACGCTCTGGATCCCGGC
>JBDTTJ010000165.1:0-7381 GCA_039930645.1 Acidobacteriota bacterium | reverse complement strand
TCATGCCGCTCATCTATTTCACCTGGTCGATGCGTTACGGTCCCAAATCTCCCGCAAACCCGTGGGGCGCCACCGGCCTCGAGTGGCAGACGACGTCTCCGCCGCCGGTCGAGAACTTCGCGTATCCGCCCGTCGTCACGGCTCCGCCTTACACGTACGCGGCCCGGGCAGCCGGAAAGGAGGCCCGCCTTGGCTCATGACGCGCACGCCTCCGACCTCGCGCACCATTTCGACAGTTACGAGCAGCAGAAGGAGTCCGCGACCCTCGGGATGTGGACGTTCCTCGTCACCGAGATCCTCTTTTTCGGCGGACTCTTCGCGGCGTACAGCCTCTATCGCTCGCTCTACCCCGAGGCGTTCCGCGCCGCGAGCCACACGCTCGACATCCGGCTCGGCGCGTTCAACACGGCGGTCCTCATCGGGAGCTCGCTCACGATGGCGCTCGCCGTGCGCGGCGGCCAGACCGGCAAGCCGAAGTTCACGTTCGCGATGCTCCTCGGGACGCTCGCGCTCGGCTCGACGTTTCTCGCCGTGAAGGCGTTCGAGTACGCCGACAAGTTCACCCACCACCACGTCCCGGGCCCGTCGTTCCACTTCGAGGGTCCCGACGCTCCGCACGCCCAGCTCTTCTTCAGCCTTTATTTCCTGATGACCGGGCTCCACGCCCTTCACATGATCATCGGGATCGCGATCCTGATCGGGATGCTCCGGCCCGCGCTCCGGGGCGCCTGGACGCCCCGGAACCACAACTTCCTCGAGGGCTTCGGCCTCTACTGGCACTTCGTGGACCTCGTCTGGATCTTCCTGTTCCCGCTCCTATACCTCATCGGACGGCACCACTGATGGCGCAGCACGAGACCGCCCCCGCACACGATTCCGCAGCCGCTCCGCACGTGATGCCCCTCTCGACGTACTTTCTCGTCTTCGCCGCGCTTCTCGTCGGCACGGCGGCAACGGTCGCGGTGGCCTACGTCGACCTCGGTTGGGCGAACAACGCCGTCGCGCTCGCCATCGCGATTACGAAGGCGACGCTCGTCATCCTCTTCTTCATGCACGTGAAGGAGAACACCCGGCTCATCCCGGCCGTCATCTTCTCCGGGCTCTTCATGCTTCTCCTCCTCCTCGTCAACCTGCTCGCGGACTACGGCACGCGCGGCTGGCTGGGGGTCGAGGGGCGCTAGGAGAGCAGCCCGCCCGAATTCAGCGTATCGGAAGCTGGCTCGTGCACTCCTGGCCGCAGTCGCCACGCTCGGGCCAGCGGGTGCAGCTCCTGAGGCGCAGGCTGAGAGGCCCCATCCAAGCCGAGTGCGCCGCACGCGCCGCGTCGACTTGAACGCCCGTCGCCCTTCCCGTCTCGGGGCAGGTCACGACGGACCGCCTCCGGTACGCTCGCCAGGACGGCAGGACCCACGAGAGGCCGACCGCGGCGACCGCGATCGCGACGATGACAATCCCTGCCTCGAGCATCGTCATGGGACACCCCCCTCAACGAATGGGGCGCGCGCACGCGGGATTCCATGATGCGCCCGAATCACGGCACAGCCGCTAGACCAGCCGCGCGAACCTCCGGTTCGAGCGCGGAAAGTCGACCCCGAGCGCGAACCACGTCGCGAGCGCGAACACAGCGCCCGCCGCGAGGGCGGAGAGGGATGGCTCGGGGACCGGCGTCGCGACGGTCGCTGGAAGGCACGTCATGACGGCGCCTGCGGCGGCCGTCGCAGCGGCGATCCACTGGTAGAGCCTCAGGCGGGCGAACACCGCGGTCTGCGGCTCACCGCGGCGCGACTCTTCCACGAACCGCCCGGCGCCCGTCAGGAGGAAGTACGTCCCGACGATCACGGGCAGGGGCGCGCGCGCGGACCACAGGCGCGCGCAGAGGAGCGCGGGCACGACGTTCCAGAGGATCGAGTAGAGCGGCGTCGGGTGGACGGGGACGCCCGCGAGATCCGAGAGGCGGCAGACGCGCGAGCGTGGGTGCAGGTACCGGATCCCGACGGACTCCGGCGCGGGCGAGCCGTGGCAGCAGCCCTGGACGAGGCAGCGCACGCGCCCCGCGGCCTGGATCCACGGCGCTGCGACGGCGAAGGCCCCGAGCAGGACCCAGGCGTCCGCGCCGAGAGCGAACTTCGCGAGGACGGAGCCGAAGAGGACGCCGAGAACGCCGCCGTAGTACCCGTACGGCCGGAGGAGGCGCGGCGAGCCCTCGATGAACTGCGCCCAGAGGCCCGCGCCCGCGAGGCCCGAGAACGCGACGAGCAGGACGGCAGGCACGGCGCCCTCCCCCGCGAGAGACGCGGCTAGGCCGACGCCGGCAAGCGTCCCCAGCGCCGCCCAGCCGCCGTGGTTGATGACGCGCACCGAGCCGAAGTCCCACTCGCGCCACGAGTTTGCAAGGCGCTCGGCGCCGGTTCGGAGCGCTTCCCACACGGCCGGCAGCCGGAACACGAGGAACGCGGCGGCGATCCCGCCCGCGACGTCGGCCACCGTGTGCATCCCGGTCGTGACACAGCTGAGGGTGATCGCAGCGGCCCAGGCCCACGCGAGCGCCCCAGCCCGCCCGAACCGCCGCGCCCAGACCGGCGCCGCGAGCAGCGCCCACGCAACGTGGAAGGACGGGAACGCGCAGGCCGGTGAGTCGAAGCGGCGCTCCAGCGCGAGGATCGCGCCGAGGGGTCCCTGCGGCTCGAACGGCCGCGGCGGCGCCGCGACCGGCAGAACGAGCCACAGGAACACGATCAGGGCCGTCGCCGCCCATCCCCGCACCATGAAGCGGCGGAGGTCGGTGCGCGTCGCGGCCACGAGCGGCGCGAGCGCGACGAAGAGATACGTCGAAGCGTAGACGAGCTCCGTGCTCTCCCACACCGGCCACGCGGTCTCACCGCGCAGAAGGAGCGCGACCGCGTCCGGCGCGACGCCGAGCGCCTGCACCGCCTCGTACAGCACGAGCCACGGCAGGAGGACGAGCGCGAACGCCGAGAGCCGGTCCGCCGGCGACGGGCGCGCCCCGCCCCAGCCGGGCAGGCCGAGGAGAGGGCGCGGCCGCGCGCCGAAGCGCGCGTCGAGGTCGGGGGCTTCGTAGCCGAGGACGAGCGCCGCCGAGCCGAGGGCGGCCGCGGGAGTCACCAGCCACAATCCCGCGGCCGAGCCCGCGCCAATCGCGCAGCCCGCGCACGCGACGACGAAGCCGAGGTAGATCGGATGGGCGACGAGCCCGTACGGGCCGCGCGAGACGAAGACCGGCGGCGGGTACGCGTTCATCGGCAGCCCACGGCCGAAGACGGCGAGAGCCGCCGTCGCCCAGAGGGCGAGCGCGAGCCCCGCCGCGGCCGCCGCCCAGCCTAGTGGCGACTCCACGGCGGGCAGGCTCACGTTCGGCGCCGCCGCGCGCGCCCAGAGGACGAGGAGGGCCGGAAGGACGATGGCGAAGAGCGAACCGTAGAGGACCTTCCCGACACGCTCGTTCATGACCTGAACCTCACGACTTCGTGAATCGCCCAGCCCTCGACGGCCGGCGCGCCGAAGCATTCGAGAACGCCCCGCGTCCGCCACTTCGTCTCGTGGATGGCGCGCGCGCGGGAGCCGAGACGGGTACGAAGAGGAAGAGAAAGAGGAAGATTTCTTAGAAGGTAAGAGAGCCGGCCGCAGCGAAGGACGAGGCGGCCCGAAGCCGGGAGGTCGACTCTTCCACCTTCAAAGAAAATCCCCTCTTCCGAGACTTTCCCTTGAACCTCCGCTCCGTCCACGAAGATCCACGTCCTCCCGTCGCTTTCCTTCACCCAGTCGATCCACACGACGGAGTGCTCCGGCGAAAGGAAACGCCCCCATCGGAGCGTGTCGATCGGGAGCCTCCGGGGAGGAATCGTCATCGAGAGGTGCTCGACGTAGCCGAAGCCGCGGAGCACGACGCCGTCGCAGGCGACCTCGGCCCGCGCGGAAGGCAGGAGGCAGTGCCACTGGACGGCGCCCTCGGGAGATTCGTATAGAGTGCGGGAAATCGGGCGCGCCGCTCCCCGCCACGCCGCCGCGACCGCGAGCTTCGGCTCGGCCCACGCGAGGGCACCTTCGAAAAAATCCGGCTGTTTCCCCGGCCTGACGGTCGATCGCGTCCGCGCCTCGCGCGCGCGCGCCGTGAGCGCCGAGGCGTACGAAACCGCCAGCCGCCGCCAACGCAGGTCCGCGCGGTAGCCGATGAAGACCTCGCCGTCCTCCCCAACCGCGTCGAGGTACCACTTCGAGAGCTCGAAGGCCGGACGGGGTGACGCCTCCATGCCCCAAACGTGAGTCCCGTCCGGCTGGAAATCCTCGGAAATTCCCAGGGAACGTCTAGCTATAAAGCTGTTCCCGCGGCGGGCGGACCGTCACGTCGTCCGGGTGCTCGCGCGCGACCCTCTGCACGACGAGGCAATTCCAGCAGACCGGCGCGTGCGTCTTGAAGAGTTCGGGCAGCGCCTCGGGCGGCACGTCCGGCCACGCCACGAATGCGCCGTCCGGAGCGCGCAAACCCGGACGCTGGTCCGCCCACTGCACGTCCTGAATCGGCCTGCCACAGCAGACACAGCCCTTGTCCTCGTACCAGCGCGCCACCAGAGTCCGAACGAGGCACTCGCCCGGCCCCCTCTCGATCTGGCGGAGGCACTCCTGCCCGCAGTCCTTCTTCTCGGGCCAGCGCGAGCACTCCGAGAGCTGCAGAGGCCTGTGTCCAGCCAGAGAGCCGGTCGCGGCGCGGAGCGCGTCCACGCGCACGGCGGCGGGCTGTTCGTTCTCCGGGCACGTGATGAGGCGCTTCTGCTTCCAGGCCCACCAGGTTCTAAACAGCACGACGACGCCCACGACGAGGGCGAAGAGGGCGACCAGCAGCGCGGCCTGGGTCATGGACATGGGGCACCCCCGTTCAGCTTCGACTCGGCCGGGGGTGGCGGCCATGATGCGCCGGAATCAGGCGCACCCGCCCTCATGTATATTGAGTCCGGAGAACGGGCCGCGCGCTGCGCGGCCTTCTCTTTCCCGGATGAGAGACCTCCCCCGTTTCCTCGCGTATTTCCGCCGCCGGCCCGGGGTGTACCTCGCCGGCTTCGGGACGATGCTCGCTTCGACGGGCCTGTTTCTCGCCATGCCGGGCCTCGTCCGCCGCGCCATCGAGGAGCTGGGCACCGGCGTCACGTCGGAACGCCTCTTCCGTCTCTCCGCGACCATCGTCCTCCTCGCCGTCGGCGACGCGATCGCGCTCTTCCTGACGCGCCGCCTCCTGATCGGCGCCTCGCGCGACATCGAATACGAGATGCGGCAGGACCTCTTCGCGCATCTCCTGCGGCTGCCGCCCGTGTGGTACCGCCGGAACCGCGTCGGCGACCTCATGAGCCGCGCCGTCAACGACCTCTCGGCCGTGCGGATGCTGCTCGGGCCCGGGATCATGCAGGCCGGCAACACGCTCCTCGTCGGGACGGTGTCGCTCGTCCTCATGTTCCAGGTGTCGCCCGCGCTCACGGGCGTGGCGCTCGCCGTCTTTCCGGTGATCGCGATCGCGACGAAGGTCATGGGCCAGGCGACGCACAAGCGCTTCACGAAGATCCAGGAGTTCTTCAGCGAGATTTCGGCCGAGGCGCAGGAGAACTTCACGGGCCAGCGGCTGGTGCGCGCGTTCGCCCGCGAGGAGCGCGAGGCGGCCCGGTTCGACGCGAACAACCGCGAGTTCCGGCGGCGCAACCTCGGCCTCGCGCGGCTCAACGCGCTGTTCTTCCCGCTCCTGCAGTTCCTCGTCGGCCTCGGCTTCGCGCTCACGCTGTGGGCGGGCGGCCGCTTCATCCTCGCGGGCAAGCTCTCGGTCGCACGCTACGTCGAGTTCAACCTCTACATGATGGAGCTCATCTGGCCGGCGATCGCGCTCGGATGGGTCGTCAACCTCTGGCAGCGCGGCACTGCGTCGTGGAACCGGATGATGGACGTCTGGGAGGCGGCTCCGCTCCCCGAGGAGGCCGAGGGCGGCGCGCCCCTCTCGGGCGACGTGGAGTTCCTGCGCCTCACGTGGAGCTACGCCGAACGGCCGGCCCTCGAGGACGTCTCCTTCCGCGTACCCGCGGGGAGCACGGTCGCGATCGTGGGGCGCACCGGCTCGGGCAAATCCACGCTCCTGAACCTCCTCCTGCGCGTGGACGACCCGCCCGCCGCGTCGGTCTTCATCGGCGGGCGCGACCTCTCGAAAGAGCCGCTCCCGCTCGTCAGGAAGAGCATCGCCGTCGTCCCGCAGGAGACGTTCCTCTTCTCCGACACGCTCGCCGCGAACGTCGCGTTCGCCAGGCCGGACGCCTCGCGCAGCGAGGTCGAGGCCGCCGTCCTCGCAGCCGGCCTCGCGCCCGACGTCTCGCGCTTCCCGAAGGGCCTCGACACGATCGTGGGCGAGCGCGGGATCACGCTCTCGGGCGGGCAGAAGCAGCGGACGGCGCTCGCGCGCGCGCTTCTGTCGGATGCGCCGATCCTCGTCCTCGACGACGCGCTCTCCTCCGTCGACACGGAGACGGAGGCTCGCATCCTCCAGGGCCTCCGCGCCGCCGCGGGGGGAAGAACCGTCTTTCTCGTCTCGCACCGCCTCTCGACGCTCCGCAATGCGGACTTCCTCGTCGTCTTCGACCACGGCCGGGTCGCCGAGACCGGCACGCACGACGAGTTGCTCGCGAAAGGCGGCGTCTACGCCGCCATCGCCGAGCGCCAGCGCCTCGCCGAAGAGATGGAGGCCGCCTGATGGCCGACCACCACGAGGAAGAGGTCCTCGGGAAGCCCGTCGAACCGCGCCTCCTGCGCAGGCTTTTCGGCCTCGCGAAGCCTTACCGCGCCTACGCGGCGGGCTCGCTCGCGGTCCTCCTCCTCGAGTCCCTGGCGCAGCTCGCGGGCCCGCTCCTGACGGCCGCCGCCATCGACCTCGTCCTCACGCGCGAGCGGACGGGCGCCGGGCCCGCCGCGAAGGGCGTCGACCGCTTCTTCGCCGTCTTCGGGATCGACCTCGCGGGCGGGCACGGAATCGAATGGATCGCGGCGCTCTCCATCGCGACGGCGCTCCTTGCGTTCGTCCTCATGATGGTCATGGTCTGGTGGACGTCCACGATGGGCCAGGGCGTCATGTACGACCTCAGGACGCGGATCTTCGGCCACCTCCAGCGCGCGGACGTCGCCGTCTTCGACCGGACGCCCGTCGGGCGGCTCATGACGCGCCTCACGACGGACGTCGACGCCCTGAACGAGCTCTTCACGTCCGGCTTCGTCGCGCTCCTCGGCGACGTCGTCGTGCTCGCCGGGATCGTCGCCATCCTCTTCGCGCTCGACCCGTCGCTCGCCGCGATCACGTTCGGGATCCTCCTCCCGATGCTCTGGGTCACGAACTGGTTCCGCA
>JBDTTJ010000164.1:0-7385 GCA_039930645.1 Acidobacteriota bacterium | reverse complement strand
ACCTCCTCGACACGCACAGCACGCGCGTGAAGGACGAGGTCTGGAGCCTGTTCCGCCACGCGAACGCTCTCACGGGCCCGCGCGCGACGCTTCTCGAGTGGGATGAGGACATTCCGGACTTCGAAACCGTCCACGCCGAGGCGAGGAAGGCGCTCGCCCACCGGCCTCCCCTCGTTCGGGTCGAAACCCGCGTGACCGCGGCCGCCCATGCCTGAACTTCGCGCGCTCGAACGCTGGATGCAAACCTCGATCGTGCACCCGGGCACGATCGAGGAGGCGATCCGCAGCCGCGCCGCCACCCGCCACCTTCCGCTGCGCGAGGCCGAGCGCGCGATTCTGCCCTCGAAGACGATGGAGCCTCTCGAGCGGCTGGCCGTCTACCAGGGCATGTACCCGCTCCGGATGCACGACGCGCTCGCGGCGGACTATCCCGGAGTCAGGGTGTTCCTCGGAGACCACCTGTTCGAGCACTTCGTGGCCGACTACGTCGCGGTCCATCCGTCGCGGAGCTACACGCTCAATCGGCTCGGCGACCACGTCCCGGACTTCGTAAAGACGTGGCATCACCCGAAGCGCGCGTTCCTCGCCGATCTCGCCCGCCTCGAGCTTGCCGTGACCGAGACGTTCGACGCGGAGCACGACGCCGCGCCCGCGGCCCCGCCCTCGCACATCGACTCCAACTGGGAGAGCCGCCGGTTCGGCATCGCGCCGACGCTGCGCCTCCTCTCCTTCCGGCACGCCGCCGGGCACGCGCTCGACTCGCTCAAGGCGGGGCGCCGCGTCTCCGCGCGCCCGAGGGCGTCCTGGGCGGCCGTCCACCGCCGGAGCTTCGTCGTCTACCGTCTGGACCTTTCGCGCGGAGAGTTCCACCTGCTGGCCGCCCTCGCCGCCGGCCGGCCACTCGGGAAGGCGCTGCGCCTCGCGGCGCGCAAGGCGGGCAAGGCGCTCTCCCCCGGCGCCGTCCGAAAGGCGTTTCGCGTCTGGACGTCCGAGGGGATCCTGCGGGCCTGAAGGCTCAGGGCTTCGGCTTCGGCGGCGGCAGCTCGCGCGCCACGACCTCGGACTTGAACCCCGCGCGGGCGTGCGAACCGTCGCAGAACGGCTTGTTCTCCGACTGGCCGCAGCGGCAGAGCCCGATCGAAGTGCGGCCCGACAGCCCGAACGGGTGTCCGGCGGCGTCCTCGAGCGTGACGGGGCCGCTCACGAGGAGCGAGCCGTCGTTGCGAACGGTGATCTTGACGTCGGTCACGGGGCCTCCGATCAGGTCTTCTTTTTCTTCTCGGCTTTTTCCGCCGTCAGGAATCGCTGGCGCGCGCCCTTCAGGAACTCGATTGCCAGCGCCGGCCCGTCCCAGCCCTCCATGGTGATGCCCTTGTCGAATCCGGGGCGCGAAACCACGAGAGTCGGGAAGCCGCGCAGGCCGTAACGGTTCGCGAGCGTGACCATCTCGGGCGAGTTCTTCCCGCGCACCTCCTCGCGCACGAGGATCGGGACGTAGTCCTTCGCGATCTGGTCCGCGACCACCTTCTGTGAGAAGACCTGCTGCTCGAGGAGGTGACAGGGCCCGCACCAGTCGGCCGTGAAGAAGTAGAGGGCGAGCTTGCCCGCCTTCTTCGCCTCGGCTTCGCCCGCGACGATGGGGCGCCACTTGACGAGGCTGGGCGACGCCGCGTGCGCACGGCCGGCGGCCGCCAGGAACGCGAGCGTGACGACGAGCGCGCCCATCGGGCGCCGGAAAACGGGGGCTCCTGTCATGCCCGGATGTTAGCGCGGCGGCGCGGCCGCGGCGCCCGCATCCGAGCCGTCCGAGATCTCGGAGCTGAGCTCCCGGAAGCTTCTCGGCCACTCGGCTGGCGGCCGGCGCAGGGCGTCCTGCATCGCGCGCGTCCGGATCCCCCGGGCCGCCTCGGCGAGAAGACCCGCGGCGTACGCATACTGACCGCGATCGCGCGCGCGAAGAGCCTGCACGAGCACGACCGGAGGCGCGCGCCGGACGCGGTCCGGGAGCTCGTCGGCGAACGCGTGCGCGGTTTCGTCCTGTCCCGACAGGCGCAGGCCCTCGAGGCGGATGGCGGCCATGTATCCCGACGGCAGCAGCGCGAAGAGCGTTTCCGCGATCCGCGCCGCACGGTCCGGCCGGCCGATGTCGAGATTCCGGAGCGCCTGGTCCGCGAGGCCCGCGTACCAGGCCGGGTTATAGGTTCCGGGGCGCTCGCCGCGCGGGTGCCGGAAGCTCATGAAGAGGTGCGGCCAGCGCAGCGGCGTCGTGAGGTAGTTCACGAGGGGCGTGCGTGTCGTGATCATCGGCGAGGGTGGCGGCAAGTCCGGAACCGCATCCGGATGCGCGGCGAGCCAGGGCGGGCGCAGGAGCCTTTCGCGGCGCTCGTCTTCGCCGAGCTCCGCGAACCGGACCCCGAGGAGAAAGGGATGTAGCCGGAACGCCGAGAAACCGGCGTCGGACGCCGCCGGAACGTAGCGCCAGAGCCGGTACGTGCCGTTCTCCTCGCGCGGCGGCCGGAACGAAGCGGGATATTCCGCGTACAGCTCCGGCGAAACTCGGGCAAGCCCGGTCGACGAGACGTAGAAGAAGGACGCCGCCTCGGATTCGAACGTCCCGAGCGCATTGACGCCGATCCCGAGCGCGACGAGCGCCGTCCCGGCCGCGCGCCCGAGGCGCGAGGCCGCGGCCGTCCCCGCGACGGCGGCGAGAACCGGCATGAGCGGGACGAGGAAGCGCGGCCCCCAGCCCCCGCTTCCGTCCCAGGCCCACCATCGGGCGTAGACGGCGAGGAACGCCACGCTGAGCGCGGCGACGGCGATCGCCGCGGCGCGCGTGGTGACCGCCCGCGTCAACAGGACGAGGCCGACGATCGAGAGAATCGCAAGCGGGAAATAGAGCAGAAGCCCCTTGTTCGGGCCGACGAGAAGGCGCCACGCTCCGTCGAAGAAGGGGTGCGCGAACTTCTGGTCCCCGTAAGACGAAAACGGCTTTCCGAAACGCACGAACTCGAACGCGAGCATCGCGGCGAGGGGCCCCGCGGCGCCCGCCGCCGCCGCGGCCACGAGCCGGAGCCGCGCGCGCGACAGAGGCCCCGCGCCGAGGACGAGAGGCAGCAGCGCCAGCGGCGCGAACGCGAGGTTTACGGATTTCGTGAGGACGAGCCAGCCTGCAAGAAAGCCGGCGACTGCGGCCCGGCGCGTGGCCGCTCGGGCACCGTCCTCGGCCGCCCGCACCGCGAACAGGAACGCGAAGACAAGGCAGGCCGCCTGGAGCGGCTCGGAGAACCCGTAAGCCGTGTAGGCCCACAGCGGCGATCCGAGAGCCGTTCCGAAGACGGCGAGCCCCTGGCCGAACGCGCCGGCGCCGAGCGCCGCGGCGAGCAGTCCGGCGCCCGCCGCGGCCGCCGTCACGAGGAGCACCTCGAGAAACACGAACAGGGTCTGCGAGGTGCGGGCGCCGAACGCCGCTTCCCAGGGCCGCGCCAGGGCGGCGAAAGGGGCCTCCACGAGCGGAAGGCCCATTCCGTAAGGCGCCACGGCGTCGCCTCCGGCCCGCGCGATGCTGAAGTGCTGGTTGCGGGAGATGCCGATCTCCCCCGTCGTCGCAATCGAGATCGCCGTGTAGAGCATCTGCTGCTCGTCACTCACGGTCCCGAACGTCCGTTCCTCGGCCGTCGCCGCGAGCAGGAGGAACGCCGCCACGACGCAGGCGGCGAGGCTGCGGCTCACCGCCGGTCCTCGCCCCCGTGGGCCGGCGGCGCCGGACGAGATGCTCCCGCGAGCGCACGGCGCACCGCGGCGGCAGGGTCGGTCTCGACGGCGAAGTAATCGGCGCCCTCGCGGGCGAATCCTTCGTCCGCGATCCGGCGCGTCGCCAAGAGGAGAGGGTCGAAGAAGCCGGAGCGGTTGTAGAGCACGATCGGGCGCGCGTGGTGCCCCAGCTGCCGCCACGTCACGATCTCGAAGAACTCGTCGAGCGTGCCGTACCCGCCGGGCAGCGCGAGGAAGCCGTCCGCCATGTCGGCCATGAGCGCCTTGCGCTCGTGCATCGTATTCACGACCTCGAGACGCGTGAGGCCGCCGTGCGCGACCTCCTTCGCGAAGAGGCCGGCAGGAATCACGCCGTAGGCGATGCCGCCCTCCTCGAGCACCGCGTCCGCAAGGACGCCCATGAGCCCAACGCGCCCGCCGCCGAACACGAGCCCGGCGCCCGCACGGACGATCTCGCGGCCCACGCCAGCCGCCTCGTCGGCGTACGCCGTGGAGACACCGGCGCGCGCTCCGCAGAACACGGCGAGCATCGGGCGGTCGAAGGGCGGCGCCATCCCGCGGATGATGCCCGATCCCGCGCCGCCTGCTAAGGTCCGCGCGTGGAACCTTCCGATCGGCTCGATCCCGCCCGCGCCGCCCTCAGGGCCGCCCTCCTCCGCCACGTCCCGGCGGACGACCGCGAAGCGGGCGATCGTGCGGCGATCCTCGCGCTCGTCGAGACGGAGCCCGGCTGTTTCGCGCGGAAGACGTTCGCGCCGGGACACGTCACGGGCAGCGGGTTCATCGTCCATCCCCCGTCGCGGCGCGTTCTCCTGCATCACCACCGGCGGCTCGACGCGTGGCTCCAGATGGGCGGCCACGACGAGGGCGAGAGCGACCCGCGGGCAACCGCGCTCCGCGAAGGCGCCGAGGAATCGGGCCTGACGGACCTCGTCCTCCTGTCGCCGGATATCCTCGACGTGGACGTCCACCCGATCCCGGCGGGAAAGGGCGAGCCGCCCCACCTCCACCACGACGTGCGCTACGCGCTCGCGACGCTCGCGCCGGACGCGATCCGCCGGGACGACGCCGAGTCGATCGCCCTGCGGTGGTTCTCTTTCGAGGAAGCCGCCGCCGCGATGGACGACGCCGATGCGACCCGGGCCCTCGGGCGGCTCGCGCGGCTTCTCGACGGCGCGCGGGGCGCCAGCCGGTAAGGGCCGTCAGCGCCCTTCGAGGGTGTCCGCGTTCGCCTCTTCGAGCGCGGCCGCGTCCGCGTACATCTCGTCGATGACGTCGCGGTACTTCGAGACGACGACGCGGCGCTTGATCTTCATCGTAGGGGTCAGCTCGCCGCCCTCGATCGAAAAGTCCTCCGTCAGGAGGCGGAACGCGCGGATCTGGCGCTCGTGCGGCTCGTCGCCGTTCAGGATCTCGATCGCCTGCTTGAACAGGGAAAGCACCTTCGGGTCCGCCACGAGCTCCTGGCGGGTCCGGTAGGACACGTTGGCGCCCATCGCCCAGCTCTCGAGCTTCTCGAAGTTCGGGACGACGAGGGCCGAAAGGAACTTCTGCCGGTCGCCGATCAGGACCGCCGAGGAGACGAAGCGAACGGCCTTGAGCGCGGCCTCGATCGGAGCCGGCGCGATGTTCTTGCCATAGGCGTTGATCAGGATTTCTTTCTTGCGGTCGGTGAGCGTCAGGAAGCCGTCGAGGTCGAAGGAGCCTATGTCGCCCGTGAGGAACCAGCCGTCGGCGTCGAAAACGCGGGCCGTCTCCTCCGTCTTCCGCCAGTAGCCGCCGTCCATGATGCTCGGCCCTTTCGCGAGGACCTCGCCGTCCGGCGCGATCTTCAGCGTGACGCCCGGGATCGCCCGGCCGACGGTTCCGAGACGCCATTCGCCCGGCCGGTTGCACGAGAGGACGGGGCTCGTCTCCGTGAGCCCGTAGCCCTCGTAGACCTCGACGCCCGCGGCCCAGAAGAACGCCGCGACGTCGTACGCGAGAGGTGCGCCTCCCGAGATCGCGAAACGGAACCGGCCGCCGAGGCGGGCTTTGATCTTCCCGAAGACGAGGCGGTCCGCGATCCGGTACTTGAGCCTGAGGAAAAAAGGCGGTTTCTCGCCGGACTCGACGGCCCGGAGGTGCATCGCGCCGATGCGAACGCCCCATTCGAAGATCGCGCGGCGCAAGGCCGGGGCGGCGTCCACGGCGCCGCGGACGCGCGCGAGCATCTTCTCGTAGACCCGCGGCACGGCGGCGAAGCAGTGCGGCTTGATCTCGGCGAAGTTCTCGGAAAGCCTGTCGATCGACTCCGCGTACGCGATCGTCGTCGCGCGCGAGAAGAAGAGGTAGTCGACCATCCGCTCGAAGACGTGCGAGAGCGGAAGGAAGGACAGCGCAACCATGTCCGGCGTCACGTCGAAGAGCGTCGAGCAGGTCGCGACGTTCGCGACGAAGTTGCCGTGCGTCAGGATCGCGCCCTTCGGCTCGCCCGTCGTTCCCGACGTGTAGATCATCGTCGCGAGGTCGGTCGGAAGGATGGACGAGGCGCGTTCCTCCCACGCCTCGGGGTCCGCGGCGAGGGCCGAAAGCCCCTTCTGAACGACCGTCTCGAACGGGACGGCCCGCCCCGCGCTCCACGGAACCTGCTCGAGGACGACGACGTGCTTGAGCTCCGGGCAGCGGTCGCGCACGTCGAGGACCTTCTGGAGCTCGATCGCGTTCGAAACGACGACGACTTTCGCGAGCGAGTCCCGGAGGATGTACTCCACCTGCGGGGCGAGGTACGAGGTGTAGATCGGGACGGACAGCGCTCCCAGCGAGAGCGCCGCGAAGTCCGTCATGGGCCACTCGGGCCGGTTCTCCGAGAGGATCGCGACGCGATCCTGCCGGTCGACGCCGAGGAGGGCGAGTCCGAGCGCCAGCCCCTTCGTCCGCTCCTCGAACTCGCCCGCGGAGACGGGCTTCCAGGCCCCGTCCACCTTCGAGACGAGCAGGTTCGCCTTCCCGCTCGCGGAGGCGTGGCGGAAGTAATCGACGAGAGTTCTCGCGGGAAGGGCTTCGATCACGTGCGTCGACCGGAGATTATGCCGAATCGCCGCGCCTTGGCGCTCACAGGACCGTCAGACCCACGGAAAGGACGTCCGCGCAGCCCGACCGGATATCGTCGAGGACGGCCGGGCTGGGGCCCTGGTCGACCTGGATACGGGCGCACGCGGCCTCGGCGCCGGCGAAGACGACGTTCTCCGTCTGCTGCACGTTGATCCCGGCGGCCTTCAGGACGCCGAATACGTGCGCGAGGACGCCCACGCGGTCGCGATGCCGCACGGTGAGGAGATGCGTCGCGGGAGTCCGGCTCGCGAGGTTGACGGCGTTCGGGATCGCGCCGGTCGCCGCGAACGCGGCGACGATGCGGACGGTCTCGGCCGCGATCGCGTTCTGCGCCTGGTCCGTCGAGGCGCCTACGTGGTGCGTTCCGACGACGCCTGGGAGCTTCACGACGTCGTCCTCGAACACCCCGGTCGCGCCGGCGGGCTCCTTCTCGAAGACGTCGAGACCGGCCCTCACTCCGCGCTCGGCGATCGCCTTGCGCAGGGCGGCCGCGTCCACGATCTCGCCGCGGCTCGTGTTCA
>JBDTTJ010000163.1:0-7396 GCA_039930645.1 Acidobacteriota bacterium | reverse complement strand
TTGCCGCGCGCCTGCTCGGGCGACATGTACGCCGCCGTCCCGAGGATCACGCCCGCTGCCGTCGCGCGCGCCGTGAGTGTCGGCGAGTGCGTGACGGAGGGAGAAGAGCCGGGCCCTGCGTCTCCCTCGAAGATCTTCGCGAGGCCGAAGTCGAGGAGCTTAACGCGCCCGTCGGGCGTCACCCTCACGTTCGCCGGCTTGAGGTCCCGGTGGACGATCCCCTTCTCGTGCGCGGCCTCCAGCGCCTCGGCGATCTGCCTCGCAAGAGAGAGAGATTCTTCGAGTGGAATAGGGCCGGAGGCGACTCGCTGGTCGAGGCCGTCGCCTTCGACCAGCTCCATCACAAGGAGGTGGCGGGTGGAAGAGGTAGACGAAGAGGAAGACGAAGAGGGGACTTCTTCGAACGAGTAGATCGCGGCGATTCCGGGATGGTTGAGCGCCGCGAGGAGCCGCGCCTCCCTCTCGAATCGCTGTCTCCGCTCTTCACCTTCAAAGAACTCTTTCGGCAGGACTTTTATCGCGACCTCTCTCGCGAGCCTCGGGTCCTTCGCCCGGTAGACCTCCCCCATGCCCCCCGCGCCGAGCGGGCTCACGACTTCGTACGGGCCGAGCTTCGTGCCGGACGCGAGCGTCATGGCTTCGCTCCACGGGCCGGACGCGCGACGATACCCTCCACTCCCTCCGCGAGGAGAAGGCCGAGAGACACCTGGAACTCGCTGATCGTCATGCGCGCGCCGTCGGGCGAGACGCCGAAGGACTCGGTGATCGCGTCCGGGTCGAAACCCGCCACGCGCCGCCGCGCCGACGCCGTGTCCCTGCCGGGAACGAAGGGCTGGACCGTCAGGCCCAGCGTCCCTCTCGAGCCGCCCGTGAAGAAGACGAGCGCACGGCCGTCCGGCATCCAGCGGTGGCGGCCCCGGTTGGAGATCGCTCCCGTGACGACGACTTCGAACGGAACGGGCGCGGCGTCCTCCAGCCGCACGGCCGAAATGGAGCTGTTCGCACCCGCGGTCGTGCTCGTCGTCCCGTCCGGGCCGCTCACCGTCACGTAGGAGACGATCCGGCCGTCCGGGGAGATCTCGGGAAGGATGACCGGGCCCCCGACGAGCCGCGTCGCGTTCGTCCCGTCGGCCCGGATCTTCCAGATCCCGCGCTTGTCCGGGTTTCCGGAGGCGTAGACGAGCCACTTCCCGTCCGGAGTGGCGGATGCGTTCTCCGCGTCCACCCCGTCTTCGGTCACGCGGCGCGCGCCGCTGCCGTCCCGCGCCGCCATCCAGATTTCGAAGTGTCCGCCGCGGTTGGAGCTGAAGATGAGGCTCTTGCCGTCGCGCGTGAACGCGGGGTCGAAGTCGTCGGCGGCGTCTTCGGTCAACCGGCGCACGGCGCCCGTTTTCGTGGAGAGCTCCCAGATGTCCTGGTTCGAGCTGCGGTTCGACGTGAACGCGACCCACTCGCCGTCCGGGGCGTACACGGGCTGCCGGTCGACGCTGCCGCCGCGCGTGAGCCATCGCTCCTGCGCGGGGCCGCCTCCGAGAGGGATCTCCCGGAGGTTGGACCGGCGGGCGGCCGAGACGAGGACGAGAGCGCCGTTCCCGAAGACGTCAACGGCCCCGCCGAAGTCGATCCCCGAGAGCACGGCACGGGAGGTCCCCGTCCGGACGTCCTTCAGGAAGACCTTCGACGTCCGGGTGCGGCTGGCGGCGTCCGACGAGGCGCTCAGGAAGACAACCCGCCGACTGTCCCCGTTCCAGGCGTACCCGAGCACGGCACGCGTCTCGGGCGTCTCGACACGCGTTGGGGCCGAGCCGTCGACCGGGAAGAGCACGAGTTTCGGGGTCGCCGTTCCGGTCCCCGGGCTCTCGAGGGCGGCGATCGTTCTGCCGTCGGGCGACCAGCGCGGCTGCGCCAGAAGCCGGTCGGACACGGTCCCGACGGTGCGCTCGTTCGTCCCGTCGAGCGCGATGCGCCGAACCGTCGAGTCCATTTTCCCTCCCGACGCGTCAGGGCGGACGAAGGCGACTTCGCTCCCGTCCGGCGACCAGTCGGCCCCGGTCGCGGGTCCCGAAATTCGCCGCGCCTCGCCGCCCACGAGAGCCACCCGGTAGACCCCCGTCTCCGTGGCGGTCGACCGGATGAACAGGACGGACGAGCCGTCCGGCGAAAGGCGCGGCTGGTTGTCTGGTCCTTCCGTCAGCACAGCCTCGGCGCCGCCGGCGACCTGCTTGATCCAGATCCGGCTGGTCCCGTCGCGGGACGACACGAAGGCGATCGTCTTTCCGTCCGGCGAGACGGACGGACTCGCGTCGCTGCCCGAGTACGTGAGGACGTGAAAGTCGGGGAGCGCCGCGGCCCTCGGCGTGAAGAGGACGCGTGCGCCGATCCCGCCGAGGAAGATGCCTGCAGCGACGGCAGCCGGAATCGCCGGCCGGAAGCGTCGGCCCGCTGCTCGGGCGCTCACGGCACCCGTCGCGCCGCTGAGCGCGCCGGACGAGGACGTCAGCGTGGAAAGCGCGTACGCGAGGTCACGCGCGGACTGGAAGCGTTCCTCCGGGCTCTTCTCGAGACAGTGGCGGATGAGGCGCTCGAGCGCGGGGTCTACGATGCGGTTCGGGCCGGAGAGGTCGACGGGCTCCTCGCGCAGGATCGCGGTCAGAGTCTCGGGAGCGGTGTCGCGCTTGAACGCGCCCTTGCCCGAGATCATTTCGTGGAGGATCGCGCCGAAAGCGAAGAGGTCGGAACGGTTGTCGACGGGCAGACCCTTGACCTGCTCCGGCGACATGTAACCGACCGTTCCCATCACGGTTCCGGGATCGGTGTGCCGGGCGGCCGTGGGCGCGCTCGTCTCGTCCTCGCTCAGCTTCCTTTCCGTCTGGCGGGCGAGACCGAAGTCGAGGATCTTGACCCGCCCGTCCTTCGTGACGAAGACGTTCTCGGGCTTGAGGTCGCGGTGGACGATCCCCTTGTCATGCGCGGCGGCGAGGCCCTGCGCCATCTGCTGTGCGTAGTCCACCGCCTTGCGTGGCGGGATCGCGCCGCCCGCCAGCTTTCCGCGCAGCGTCTCGCCTTCGAGCAGCTCCATGACGAGGATGCGGCGGGAAGGAGAAGAGGAAGCCGAAGAGGGGATCTCCTCGAATGAGTAGATGGCCGCGATTCCGGGATGGTTGAGCGCTGCGAGCAGCCGCGCTTCCCTCTCGAACCGCTGCCGCCTTTCTTCACCTTCGAAGAACTCTTCCGGCAGTACCTTGACGGCGACCTCTCTCCCGAGCCTCGTGTCTCTCGCCTTGTAGACCTCTCCCATCCCTCCGGCCCCGATTGGGGCAAGGATCTCGTACGAGCCGAGTCGGGTGCCGGACGAGAGCGTCATCGCTTGAGCGCCGCCGGCCAGTGTGCGATCAACCGCAACGGGAGGTGAGCCGGGTCGACCACGGGACTGCAGATGAGCAGGCGCTGGCCATCCGGCGTGACGTCGTAGGCCGAGACCGGACCCAGCGCCTCGAGGACGGGGCGCGACGTGCCGACCTCGAAGGTCGCACCGGCACGCACCTGAGCGGAGAAAATCCTCCCGCCGGCACCTCGGAAAAAGAGTTCCTTTCCGTCGCCTCGCCAGCGCGGATTCGCTCCGCTCCCGGTCGAGACCTGCCACCTGCCGCCGCCCACGGGAAACGTCTGGACATAGACCTCGTTGCGGCCGGATTCAGTCGTGGCTCTGTAAGCGACGTACCTTCCGTCCGGCGAGAATCGCGCGTCACCTTCGTCGGCAGTCGTCCGAACATACGGAAAGGGCTTGGCCTGCGGCGAGAAAGGTACGGCCCAGACGTCGTGCTTCGTGCCTTCACTCGGATCCCAAACCGTGTACAGAAGACTCTGCCTGCCAAAGCCCGTCGGCCATCCCGCGGCGGCTCCTTTCACCTCGACGAGCAGGATCTCCGCTCCGGTTCCCGACGAGGGCTTCTCGAAAATCCCTTCGACCCCCGGGCGCGATGCCCTGAAAGCGATGCGATCCCCGTCGGGAGACCAGACCGGAATTCTGCTGGAGCCCGGACCGAAGGTCAGCCTCGTCCTCGTCCCTCCGGCGAGGTCGACCGTCCAGATGTCGGCCTGTCGGGACTGCGCGTCCTGGATGACGATCGCGAGGCGCTTCCCGTCCGGCGAGAGCTGCGGATTGGAATAGATGAGGTCCTCCCCGAGGGCCGGCGAGCGATGGCCGACGCGATCGACCCACTCGACGTGAACGCCGAAGTTCGTCGGCTCGGCGACGAACACGAGATCTCCGCTCCGGGACGCCGAGAACATCGACCGGATGACACCGAAGCCGCTCGCGACGTCGTCGGCCACTACGAAGGCCGGGCCCACGATCTTCGCGCTCGAAGGGTCGAACGGCCGCGCGTAGAGTGCACCCCTCTGCGCGAAAAACACGTGTCCCAGCGCGTAGGTCGCATTGGCAACCGCTTCGGTTCGGTTCGCGTGGCCCAGCTCGCCCGCCGGAAGCACGGCATCGGGAGCGAGCGCGAGTAGGCGGTTCTCGGTGCCGTCGAGCGTCGCCACGAACACCGCCCGTTTCTCCGAGACGTTCGGGGAAGCCAGGTAGAGAAACCGCCGTCCGTCCGGAAGGAAGTGCGGCCATCGGTGTGTCGTGTCGCCCCGTGACGCGTCCAGCTTCGTGACGGGCTCGGGGACCCCACCGGTCGCCGGGACGCGAAACAAAGGGCCAGCCCGGTCGCCGGAAAAGAGAATGACGCCTTCCTGATTCCAGGTCCCGCCGCGCCCAACGTCGGGGATGTCGCACAACGTGACCGGCGCGCCCCCCACGAGGTCGATCCTCTTCAGCTTCCTGTCGGCGAAGAACCCGATCGACCGGCTGTCCGGCGACCAGAAGGCCCACGTCGCCCTCTCGGTGCCCGCCAGAGCACGAGCGTCATCATTCGCGAGCGTGCGAACCCAGAGCGAACCAGGCTCGAGGATCTCCCAGTGCGCGCCGCTCCACACGATCATCGTTCCATCGGGCGAGATCTCCGGCACGGCAACATCTCCGAACCTGGCTCCGTCGGGAATCGGGATCTGAGCATGAATCGGTCGGAGATCCAGAGTCCCTCGCCTGCCGAGAACGAGCAGAGCCGCGAGCGCCGCCGCCGCGAGCGCAAACGCGGCGGCGACACCCCACGCGAGCCGCGCGCGAACCTTGCCGCGCGACACGACGGCCGCAGGCGTGCCGGCCTGCGAGCCCTCGGCGATCCACTTCAGCTCGTTGACGAGGTCGTGCGTGTTCTGCCAGCGCTCGTCGGGGTCCTTCGAAAGGCACGTCCTGACCACGCGGTCCAGCGCCGGCGGCGTCATCGGATGAATCGCCGAGATCGCCGGGGGCTCACTCGCCATGATGGCCGAGATGAGCGAGGCCTGGCTCTTTCCCTCGAAGGCCTTCCGCCCCGTCGCCATCTCGTAGAGCACTGCGCCAAAAGCAAAAATGTCCGTTCGGGCGTCAGCTTCCTTCCCTTCGAGCTGCTCGGGCGCCATGTACTGGAACGTCCCGAGGATCGTCCCCTGCTGCGTCAGGTTCCTGGGCAGCTCCGTTGGCTGAGAGGTCAGATCGGACGGCTGAAACGGAGGAGCGGCGGCCTTGGCCAGCCCGAAGTCCAGCAGCTTCGCGCCCGACTTAGTGAGCATCACGTTGCCCGGCTTCAGGTCGCGGTGCACGATACCGGCCCGGTGGGCGGCGTCGAGCGCGGACGCGATGTCGATGCCCGTCCTCAGAAGCTGGTCGGCAGCCACCGGCCCCTTGAGCAGCCGCTCCGCCAGGGTGTGCCCGTCGATCAGTTCCATCACGAGAATGTGTCTTCCCAAAATCTCTTCGAAGGAATAGACCGCCGCGATGTTCGGGTGGTTCAGCGAGGCCAGCAGCTTTGCTTCCCTCTCGAATCGCTTTCGCTTCTCTTCACCTTCAAAGAGCTCTTCCGGCAGTACCTTGACGGCGACCTCTCTCCCGAGCCTCGTGTCTCTTGCCCTGTAGACCTCGCCCATCCCGCCGGCGCCGATCTGGCCCAGAATTTCGTACGCGCCGAGCTTGCTGCCCGCTGCAAGCGTCATGGAAACGTCGCGACCCAGATGTCGCCCTCGCTCACGTCGTGGAGAAAGTAAAGCGCCCTTCCGTCGCGGGAAATGCAGAAGCGCGTGATCGGGGCGTCCGCCTTCGCGGCAACGAGCACGCACGAGGCACGGGTCGCGAGGTCGAGCACGTGGATCTCGCCACGCTCCACGGTGCCGACGTGCCGCCCGTCGGGGAAGAAGCGTCCCTGTTCGGCATTCGGCGCGAGAAGCTCGCACTGGCCCCCGGGCACTCCGCACAGGAGAACTCCGGACGCGGACACGGCGCCCCTCCGCGAAACGAGCATCTGGCGCCCGTCGGGAGACCAGTCCCAGGCCCACTTGCCCTCGATCTCGAGAAGCGGCGCCGGGGCCTCGCCCGCTCCCGCCGCAGCTGGCGCGAGCGGGAGGACGACGACGTGACCCGTCGACGGCCTTCCCAGCGCAATCAGAGCGCCGTCCGGCGACGGCACGGGGGCTGCCCAACTCGCGTCTGGCAGCGCGGACACGCGGGTCATGTCGCTCCCGTCGGGCTTGATCGTCCAGACTCCGTACGCGCCGCTGCGGTTCGAGTAGAAGAAGACTCTCTGCCCGTCCGGCGCCCAGCGCGCACTGCGGTTGCGGAAAGGGTCGCGCGTCAGCTGGCGCAGGCTCGTACCGTCCGTTGCGAGGGCGCAGAGGCTCTCGGTGGCGCCCTGTGTCCGCGTGACGAGAGTCGATCCGTCGGGCGAGACCTCGAGATCCAGGAACATCGTCGAGCCGCGCTGGAGCACGGTCGAAGGATTCCCGGGTGCGAGGTTTTCCGGATCGAGCGTCAACTTCTCGATCGCCATGAGCTCGGCTGGCGCCGTGAACGCGATGCGAGAGCGGGACCGGGCGCCGCGGAACGAGCCGGGGAAGATCCCGGCCCACGTCGTGGGAAGCGTGACGGGCTCCGGCTCTCCGCGGGTCCGCCCCGTCTTCTCGTCGATCGGAACCCGCCAGAGGTTGAAGCTCCCCCCGCGGTCGCTCCCGAAGTAGAGCGTCTTCCCGTCGGGCGACCAAAACGGGCTGAAGTCGACAGCCGCGTCCAGCGTGACCGGAACGGGCGCTTCTCCGTCCTTCAGGCCCGCGAGCGGAATCGTGCTGATGTCGCGCTGGGCCGTGTCGCCCCGGAGGCCCCAGAACGCCACGCGCAGCCCGTGCGGCGAGACCGCGGGCTCGACACCGTCCATCGAGAGAAGAGGCCTCTTCTGGCCCGAGGCCACGTTCGCCGCCCAGAGTTTGCTCCGGCTGCGCAGAAGCGGCGAGGTGATCTCCTCGTCCGCGTAGACGATTT
>JBDTTJ010000162.1:0-7482 GCA_039930645.1 Acidobacteriota bacterium | reverse complement strand
ACGAAGCGGCCCTGGGACTCGAGGTCGATGTCGCCCGCCTCGATGCGCCGCGCGAGGTCGCGGATCGCCTCGAGGATCTCGTCTTTCCTGTGGAGCTTTCCCTTGAGGACGAGGCTGACCTTGTAGCGGCGATCCTCCGGACTGTAATCGAGTGTGTACGCCTTCTTGAGCGCTCCGGGTTTCGTCGGTGCGGCACCGCGACGCGCCGCGCCCTTCGCCTCGCGCAGGACGTCACGGCTCACGTCTTCACCCCTCGCCATCGCGGCGACCATGGCAAGCATGAGGTCCTCGTCCTTCAGGCGGCCGAGCTCGAGCAAAAAGGAACGGGACTGGATGTCGGCGCGCCGACATTCTTCCCTGACCGTCTCGGGCAGCCTGCCGATTGCGAGGGCCTCCGTGATCGTGACGCGCGACTTCCCCACGGCGTCCGCGATCTGAACGTGGGTGTAGGCGTGCCGTTCCTGGAGCGCGCGGAATCCGTCGGCTTCCTCGAACGGGCTGAGATCCTTGCGCTGGAGATTCTCGATCAGCGCGATCTCGAGGACCTCGCTGTCGGAAACTTCCATCTCGATGCACGGGATCTCGGTGAGGCCGGCGTCGAGCGAGGCTCGGAACCGCCGCTCGCCGGAGATGATCGTGTATCGGCCGTCTTCACGAGGGCGCACGAGGATCGGCTCGAGAACGCCCTTGTCGGTGATCGACTTCGTGAGCTCGGCCAGATCTCCCATCGAGCTACGGGGCTGGTCAGGGTTCGCCTCGATGAGGTGGATCGGAATGCGCCGTCCGACGGGCAGTTCGTCCGCGCGCACGAGCTGCTCGACGAAGTGCGAATCGTGGCGCATGCGGGATGTTTCGGGGAGGCCGCGACGCTTAGACACGGGAGAGGATCTCCTCCGTCAGGCTGTAATACTCGAGCGCGCCTGACGAGCGCGGAGCAAACGTGAAGATGGATTCCTTGTACGCCGGCGATTCCTCGAGACGAATGGACTTCGAGATCGTCGTCTTGAAAACCTTGTCCTTGAAGACCTCGTCGATCTGGGCCTGAATGTCGCGCCCGAGTGTCGTGCGCTTGTCGTGCAGCGTGATGACCACGCCGAGGATCTGGAGGTTCGGATTCGGGCGGCCCTTGATCTTTTCGATCGTCTCGAGGAGGTCGTCCGTGCCCTCGAGCGCGAAGTACGACGACTGAATCGGGATGAGGATGTGGGACGACGCCACGAGCGCGTTCACCGTGATCATTCCCAGCGTCGGCGGCGTGTCGATGATGATCGCGTCGTACTCCCCCGACTCCTTCACGACCTGGAGCTTGTCCTTGAGCCGGAAGTGACCGTCGAGCTCGCCCAGGAGCTTCGACTCGACCTTCGCGAGAGCGATGCGGGCCGGGGCGATGGTGAGCTTCGGCAGAGCGGCCGGCCGGATGATCTCGAAGATCGATGTCGCCGGGTCCGTGAGGACGTCGTACATCGACTTCCCGATCTCCTTCCGGTCGATGAAGGACATCGTGGAATTCCCCTGTGGATCGAGGTCGATGAGAAGGGTGCGGAGACCCTTCTGCGCGAAGGCGGCGGCGATGTTGATCGCCGTCGTGGTCTTCCCCACTCCGCCTTTCTGGTTCGCGACTGTGATGATCATGCGAGAGAGGTGCGCATGATACGGAGGGTCCGGCCGGCCTTCAAGGAGATCCGGAGGTCGAGGCTACATTTTGTACTTGCCGAGACTCTCCGGGTCGGCGTCCTCGAGCCACTTGCGCAACCGTTCGGCGCTGTGGGCTTCGGCCGTGTCGTCGCCGGTCCGGCTCTTCTCCAGGACGGACTCTTCGACGAAGAGAGGCGAGTGCGTGCGAAGAGCCAGCGCGATGGCATCGGAAGGCCGGCTGTCCACCGTGAGCTGGCGTCCCGCGACCGTGATGTGAATCTGGGCATAGAACGTATTTTCTTCCAGACTGTTGATGACCACGCTGGTCACGTCGCCCTCGATCTGGCGAATGATGTTTCGCAGGAGGTCGTGCGTCATGGGACGCGGCGTCGTAACGCCCTCCATCTGCAGTGCGATGGCGTTCGCCTCGAAGACTCCCACCCAGATCGGGAGGAAGTTCTTTTCGTCCGCGTCCCTGAGGATTACGACCGGGACGTTCGCGATGGGATCCACGATCAACGCCTTGACGTCCATCTTGATGCTCACTCGGGACGCCTCCTGAGATTGAATCTAGGGAGCACAGCGCCAATGTGCAAGGGGCGGCACGGCTTCAAAATATCAACCGTTCGATGAAATATTTCTTCCCAGGAGCGAGTTCGGGTAGCCGCGCTCGATCAGCACGTTCACGAACCTTCCGGGCGGGATCGGAGGCTCCCCTTCCGACCTCGCGATGTTCACGACCCGGCTGCACAGCGACCTGCCCGAACTCTGGATGCCCTTGCGGTCCAGTCCTTCGACGAGAACCTCCATCACCCGGCCCTCCAGGCCTCGGTGGGTCTCTCGCTGAATCTCCTGCTGCAGGTCCATCAGCGCCGCCAGCCGGTGCGACGCCTCGCGCGGCGGGACGTCGTGTTCCCACCTGGCGGCGGCCGTGCCGGGCCGGGGCGAGTACGTGAACGAATAGATGAGCGCGAACCGCAGCTCGGTGAGCAGCGACAGCGAGTCCTCGAAGTCGACCTCGGTCTCCCCCGGGAATCCGACGATGACGTCCGTGGAGAGCGCGAGGCCCGGGAGACGCTTGCGGAGGCGTCCCGCGAGGCCCACGTACTCGGCGCGCGTGTACTGGCGCTTCATCCGCTTGAGGACGGCGTCCGAGCCCGACTGCACGGGAAGGTGGAGGTACGGAGCGACGGTGGCGGTGTCGGCCATCGCGTCGATCAGCTTCTCGTCGAAGTTCTTCGGGTGCGACGTCACGAAGCGCAGGCGGCGGAGCCCCGGCAGCGCGCCCACCGCGCGGACGAGGTCCGCGAAGTCCTCGCCTGTGACGGGATCGCGGAACGCGTTGACGGTCTGGCCGAGGAGCTCGAGCTCCACGACGCCGTCTGCGAGCAGTCGACGGCTTTCCTCCACGACGTCGGCGAGGCGCCGGTTCCGCTCCCGCCCGCGCGTCTGAGGGACCACGCAGAACGTGCAGTTCTTGTTGCAGCCCTCGATCACCGTGATCGACGCACGGTGTTTCACGAGGCGTGCGATCGCCCCGGGCGTGTACACGACTTCGTCCGTGTCGAAACCGGTGTCGCACGGACGGTCGCCCTCCTCGCGGACGCGCCGGAGCACGGACGGCAGCGTCTCGATGCGACCGGTCCCGAGCACGAAGTCGACGGCGGGCAGGCGCTCGAGTAGCGACTCGCCCTCCTGCTGGGCCACGCAGCCGCACACGCCCAGCACGAGCCCCGGCTTCGCCCGCTTGAGCTTCGCGAGGCGCCCGACGCGGTCGTAGACCTTCTGCTCCGCCTTGTCGCGCACGGAGCAGGTGTTGAGGATGAAGACGTCGGCGTCCGACTCGTCGAACGTCTCGTCGTACCCGTCGCGCGCGAGGAGGCCCGCGAAGCGCCGCCCGTCCAGCACGTTCATCTGGCAGCCCCACGTCTCGACGAAGACACGGCGGCCGCCCCTGAGATCGGGATTCACGCTCACGGCCCGAAGATTAGCAGGGCGTCAGCGGAGCCAGCCGGGCGAGGCGTTCGAGCGCCTGGCGTCGTCGGACAGGTCCTCGAGCGACTTGCGCGCGGCGTCGAGGTCGACGCGAGCCTTCGCGAGCTCGTCCCGCGACTTGTCCCACGCGGGCTTGATGACGCCGTCGCGGCGGTAGCCGTCGCTCTGCGCGTAGAAGTCGTTCTCGAGCTGCTTGGATTTCGTCTCGAGCTCCCTCACGCGCCGCTCGCCGTCCTGCACGAGGGAGCGCGCGTGGTCCATCGTCGCTTTCCACTGCGCCTCGCTGCGGCCCTGGTCGTCGCGCGGGACGTCGTACGTCGGCGCCGGCGTCGGCTCTTTCCGCGCCGCGGAGGCGGCGGGGGTCTTCGACGGGCCCTTCGCGGTCACGGCGGATGTCGAGGTTCCCTTGTGCAGCGTCTCGTTCGTGATCGTCCCGAGGGACTTCTTCGGCTTCTCGCCCTTCCTCGACTCCTTGGAGACGCGTACGACGTCCGCGAGCGACTGGCCCGACCGGCCGGCCTCGGTCGCGGGGCCCGCGACGCCCTTGAGCTTCGGGGCCGGCGTCGGTTCCGGCGTGGCCTCCCCGCTCGTCGCCGCCGCCGGCGTGGGCGTCGGCGACAGGCCGGAGAGCGCCGGCGTCTGGGCGGTCGCGGCGGTGGCCGCGAGCAGGACGATCGCCAGAACTTCGGAAACGGGGCGGCGCGTCATGGAGCCGTCGTCCCCGCGCGTCCGTAGCGGTCCGCAATGCGCACGACGTCGTCGAGCTCCGGCGTCGAAACCTCCACGAGAAGGCAGTCGCCCTCGGGGGCGTACATCCGGTGGCGGGTCCCGGGAGCCACGTGGAAGGTTTCGCCGGGCGGGACGCGCAGGTCGGCCGCCTCTCCGTCCCTTTCGAGCTGAAGGCCGAGCACGCCGTCGAGGACGTGGATCGTCTCCTCCTTGCGGACGTGGTACTGGTAGGAGAGCGTTTCGCCCTTGCGGATCACGAGAAGCTTGCCGGCGTAGCGGCCGTTCTCCGCGAAGATCCTCTCCTCTCCCCAGGGCTTGGGGACGACGCGGGGGCGGCTCGTGCCGAGGGTCACGCGGACACCTCCAGCCGTCGCAGGGGCTCCCCCGCGGGCAAGCCGCGCAGCTCCTGGGCGAGCAGCGAGGACACCTCGTCGGCCGTCGAGAGAGACAGCGCGGCCTTCGCGATGCGGGCCGCGTCGGCAACGTTCACGCCGCGCACGAAATCCTTGAGGATGGGGACGGACCGCGCGCCCATCGAGAACTCGCGAATCCCGAAGCCCAGAAAGAGGAGCATGAGCGCGGGGTCGGCCGCCATCTCGCCGCAGACCGAGAGCGGCTTGCGCGCCGCCTGCGCCGCCCCCGCGACCTGCGCGATGAGGCGCAGGACCGCAGGGTGGGTCGGGCGGAAGAGCTCGGAGACGGTCTCGTTCGAGCGGTCGACCGCGAGCGTGTACTGGATGAGGTCGTTCGTCCCGAGCGCGAGGAAGTCAGTCTCCGGAGCGAGGAGGTCGGCCGTGATGGCCGCCGAGGGAACCTCGATCATCGCGCCGATCGGGATGTCGTCGGGCACCGCGGTGCCCTTCGCGAGCACCTGCTCTCGCGCCTCTTTGACCATCTCGCGCACGCGGCGGAACTCCTCGACGCTGGAGACCATCGGGACGAGGATCCGGAGATCGCCCGCGTTCGCGGCCGAAAGCAGCGCCCGAAGCTGCGTCATGAACATCTCGGGCCGCGCGAAGCAGAGCCTTACGCCGCGCAGGCCGAGGACCGGGTTGATCTCGTCCGCGCCGATGAGGTGGCGCGCGCCCTTCTTCCCGCCGAGGTCGTACGTCCGGATCACGACGGGCCGCGGCGCAAGGCCCGCGACGACCTCGCGGTAGACGGCCGCCTGTTCCTCCTCGGTCGGAAACTCGACGCCCTCCTTGGAGAGGTAAAGGAACTCCGAGCGGAAGAGGCCGACGCCGTCCGCGCCGTACCCGACGACGTCCGGGACCTCGCTCGTCAGCTCGATGTTCGCGCGGATCTCGATGGGCGTCCCGTCGGCCGACTGCGCCGGGCCGGAGAGCGCCCGCTCCTTGAGTGACAGCTCGCGGCGGGCTTCGGAATCGCGCCGATCGCGGAAGAGGGAGACGATGTCCTCCGAGGGCTCGCGCCAGACGACCCCGTCGCGCCCGTCCACGACGACCCGGTCGCCGTCCCCCACCGCCGTGAGGAGGCCGTGGACCGCGACGACTGCCGGAAGGCCGAAGGAGCGGGCGAGGATCGCCGCGTGGGACGTCTTGCCGCCGCGCTCCGTCACGAACGCGATGACCCGGTCGCGCGGAATGCGGACGGCGTCCGAGGGCGTGAGCTCGTCCGCGACGAGGACGATGGCCTCGCCCGCGAGGTCGCTCATCTTCAGGCGCGATTGCTCCTCGCCGCCGAGGTGGCGGCGCAGGACGCGCGAGACGTCGTCGAGGTCGGAGGCGCGGTCCCTGAGGCTCTCGTCGGGAAGGCTCCGGAAGCGCGCGACGAGATCCTCCGTGGTCTGCGCGACCGCCCACTCGGCGTTCGCGGCGTCGTGCACGATGCGCCGCTCGACAGGGCCGACGAAGGCCTTGTCCTGCAGGAAAAGAGCGTGGGCGTGGAAGATTCCGGCGTACTCGGAGCCGAGTCTCTCTTTGACGTGACGCGCGGTCTCCTCGATCTCGGCCACGGAAGCCTGCGCCGCGCGGCGGAAGCGCTCGATCTCTCCCGGGATCTCCTCGAACTCGAGCGTGCGCCGCGGCGATGTGTCCTCGCGCGAGACCCAGAGCACGGCGCGGCCCACGGCCACGCCGGGGGAAACCGCGATGCCGGTCAACGAGAGGGGACGCTTCACCTTCTTATTGTAGCGGGGGTCTATTCAGCTTCGTCGAACTTCCGGTCCACGAGATCGCGCAGCGCCGCCAGCGCCCGGTCCTCGTCGGGGCCCTCGGCCCTCACGAGAAGAGGCGTGCCCTTCCCCGCGGCGAGAAGCAGCAGGCCGAGGATGCTCTTGCCGTCCACCTCGTCGCCGTCCTTCGTGATCGTGATCTTCGACTCGAAATTCGCTGCGGCGTGGACGAATTTGGCGGCCGCGCGGGCGTGAAGACCGAGTCGGTTCCGGAGCGTCAGGACCTCTTCCTTCAAGGCTTGCCCTTCGCGGCGCCTTCCACCAGCTCGGCGGCGGCGACGATCGCGCGCCGGCCGCGCTCCACGAGCACGTGGGCGATCTCACGGGCGCTCTTGCCCTCGCGGGCCAGAGCGCGGGCCTTCACGACCATCGGAAGGTTGATGCCCGACACGATCTCCACCTTGCCCGGCTCGAGAAACGCGAGCGCGAGGTTGGACGGAGTCCCGCCGAACATGTCCGTGAGAATCACGACCCCGCGGCCCCGATCGTGGCCGGCGATCGCCTTCTCGAGGCGGCGCGTGGCGGCTTCGGTCGCCTCGTCCCACGCGAGGGAAAGCGCGCCGATCTCGTCCGGCTCTTCGGGCTCGAGCATGTGGACGGTCTCGCGCAGGGCGTTCGCGAGCGGTCCGTGCGACAGGAGGATGAGGCCCACGGCGGGGCCGGCCGGTGCAGTCATGTCAGTCGAGCGCCTCGTCACGGTGCGAGACCCGCACGGGGTACCCCATCGCGGTCAGGTCGCGCGCGAGGCGCTCGGCCACGTAAACCGAGCGGTGACGCCCGCCCGTGCAGCCGATCCCGATCGTGAGGTACGCGCGGTTCTCGCGCCGGTAGTTGGGAAGGCAGAATGCCAGGAATCCGCTCAGGTGCCGGTAGAACGGTTCGGTCAGCTCGCCGGCCTCGACGAATCGCGCCACCTCGGCGTCCTTTCC
>JBDTTJ010000161.1:0-7567 GCA_039930645.1 Acidobacteriota bacterium | reverse complement strand
GGATCGACTGCGCGACCGGCAAGGCGATCGGCATCGTCGCCCAGTGACGGCGTGACGTTCTCCTTTCTCTCCCACCTCGCCTGCACGAAGTGCGGCGCGACGTACGACGTCGGGCCGCTCCTGAATGTCTGCAAGCGGGCGGGCTGCGCGGGCTCGCTCTTCGCGGAGTACGACCTCGCGCCGTTCCGCCGCGACGACGTGGACGCCCGCCCGCCCGGGATATGGCGTTTCCACGAGGTGATGCCGGCGCGCTCGGCCGCGGAAATCGTCACGCTCGGAGAGGGCGGCACGCCTCTCCTGCGCGCGCACCGCCTCGGCGCGGCGCACGGGATGCGGAACCTGTGGATCAAGGAAGAGGCGGGCAACCCGACGGGCTCCTTCAAGGCGCGTGGTCTCGCGGCGGCGGTCACGATGGCGAAGGCGCTTGGCGCGAAGAAGATCGCGCTCCCGACCGCGGGCAACGCCGGCGGCGCCGCGGCCGCGTACGCCGCGAAGGCGGGCATCGAGTGCCACGTCTTCATGCCGAGAGACACGCCGAAGGTCTTCCGCATCGAGTGCGAGGCGTACGGCGCGAAGGTCGGCCTTGTGGACGGCCTCATCGACGACTGCGGAAAGATCGTCGGTGAGAGGAAGGAATCCGAGGGCTGGTTCGACGTCTCGACGCTGAAGGAGCCGTACCGGGTCGAGGGGAAGAAGACGATGGGCTACGAGATCGCCGAGCAGCTCGCCTGGACGCTGCCCGACGTCGTCGTCTACCCGACGGGCGGCGGCACGGGGCTCATCGGGATGTGGAAGGCCTTCGACGAGATGGAGAAGCTCGGCTGGATCGGCTCGGCGCGGCCGCGCATGGTCAGCGTGCAGGCCGAGGGCTGCGCACCGATCCCGAAGGCGGTCGCGGAGGGGAAGGACGTCTCCGTCCGCGTCGAGAACGCACACACGTACGCGAGCGGCCTGCGAGTCCCTAAAGCCTACGCCGACTACCTGATCCTGAAGATCCTCCGCGCCTCGAAGGGCGAGGCCGTGACCGTGACCGACGACGAGATGCGCCGCGGCGTCCTCGAGCTCGCCTCGCACGAGGGCCTCTTCGCGGCGCCCGAAGGCGGCGCCGCGTGGGAGGCCGTCAAGCAGCTCGTCGCGAACGGCAAGGTCGGGCGCGACGAACGGATCGTCGTCTTCGACACGGGGACGGGCTACAAGTACGTGGAGTGACGTCCGGCGTCAGCGGAGCCCGAGCTTTGCCTTCCCGGACGAGAGCCGCGCGTCGATCTGCTCCTGGCGCAGCGCGCCCTGGAACCCGCCCTCTCCCTTCGCCGCGCTCGCGGCCTCGGAGAGCGAGGTCCTCACGAGGGAGAGCGCTTCGCGTGCGTCGGCCAGCGCGGAGCGCTCGGCCTCCGTGTTTCCGCCCGAACAGGCGGATTCGGCGCGGCCGATCGCCTGCGTCGCACGGTTCTCCGCGTGGCTCCACGCGTTCGCGTCCACCGGCATGTTGGCGAGAAGGCGCGAGGCATCGGTGACGAGGCGGCTCGCGTTTTCGGCTTCCTGGAAGCAGCCCGGGCCCCGGGACGGGGCCGGCACCGAGTCGGACGTCGTGACGACCGGCGCGGCGGGACGGTTCCGGAAGTACCAGAGCCCTAAGACGACGGCAGCCGCGAAGATGAGGATTTTTCTCATGATGAGCCTCGGACTCCGTCTCCAGCCTAGCACGCGGCCTGCGCATCGAGCCCCGGCGATAGACTCGCCGCATGGCGCGCGACTTCGACACGGACTTTGCCGTCGTGGGCTCCGGCTTCGGCGGGAGCGTGTCGGCCCTGCGTCTCGCGGAGAAGGGCTGGCGCGTCGTTGTCCTCGAGAAGGGGACGCGCTTCTCTCCGGAAGATTTTCCGAAGACCAACTGGAACCTCCCGAAGTATTTCTGGCTGCCGGGCCTCGGCTTCCGCGGCCTCTTCAAGATGACGTTCCTGAAGCACGTCACGGCGCTCTCGGGCGTTGGCGTGGGGGGCGGCTCGCTCGTCTATGCGAACACGCTCCCGGTGCCCGGGGACTCCTTCTTCACGGCGCCGTCGTGGGCGTCCCTCGCGGACTGGAAACGGGAGCTCGCGGCGCACTACGCGACTGCGAAGCGGATGCTCGGCACGACGCGCGTCCCGTTCACGTCGCCGCCGGACGAGGTGCTGCGCGACGTCGGACGCGACCTCGGCCTCGTGGACAAGTGGCAGTCCACCGACGTGGCCGTTTTCTTCGGCGAGCCCGGCGTCACGGTGCCGGATCCGTACTTCGGCGGCGAGGGCCCGGAGCGGACGGGCTGCCACTCCTGCGGCGCCTGCATGATCGGCTGCCGCCACGGCGCCAAGAACACGCTCGACAAGAACTACCTCTGGTTCGCCGAGAAGAAGGGCGTGCGGATCGAGTCCGACGCCGAGGTCACGTGGGTGAAGCCGCTCGACGGCGGCGGCTACGAGCTGACCGTCCGCCGCGGCCGCGAGCCGTTTCCGTTCCTGAGGAAGCGGACGACGATGACCGCGCGAAACGTCGTCTTCGCGGGCGGCGTCATCGGGACGGTCGAGCTCCTCCTGAAGCTCAAGGAGAGCCCGGAGGGCCTGCCGAGGATCTCCGTCCGCATCGGCGATTTCGTGCGGACGAACTCCGAGGTCCTCATGGGCGTCGTGAGCGACAAGAACGAGGACCTCTCGAAAGGGATCGCGATCGGTTCGATCCTCGAGACGGACGAGCACTCCCACCTCGAGCCCGTCCGCTACCCGGCGGGCTCCGGTTTCTTTCGCCTCCTCGCGATGCCGCACGCGCCGGGCGACACGGTCGTCGAGCGCCTCGCGAACGCGCTCGGCCTTCTCGTCCGCCACCCCGGCAAGACCCTGAAGGCGTGGCTCACGCCCGACTGGGCGAAGCACACGATGATCCTCCTCTACATGCGCACGGTGGACGGCACGCTTCGCATGACGCTCGGCCGCGGGCTGCGCAACGGCTTTCGCCACGCGCTCGCGACGGCGCCGGGCACGGGCACGCCCGCGAAAGCGTGGGTGCCCGAGGCGACGGAGCTCGCGCGCCGCGTCGAGGAAAAGCTCGGCGGCTTCACGCAGAGCCTCTTGACGGAGACGCTCCTCGGCATCCCGACGACCGCGCACATCCTCGGCGGCTGCTGCATGGGCGGGACGCCCGCGGGCGGCGTCATCGACGCGCAGAACCGTATCTTCGGGTACGACGGCCTCTGGGTCGTCGACGGCTCGGCGATCTCCGCGAACCCCGGCGTCAACCCGTCGCTCACGATCACGGCGCTTGCCGAGCGCGCCATGTCGTTCGTGCCGGAGAAGTCCGCGGCGGACCGCGCAGCCTGACGGCCGCGATCCGGCGCCGTTACACTCATCCCACCGGATCGGCGAGGTGACGACGTGGCCCTGTCCTCTTCCACTCGAGGAAATCTCCTTCTCTTTTCTCTCTGCCTTCCGGTGGCGGCGCCCGCCGCCACCGTCGAGTCTCTGCCCTCGATGCGCGAGCAGCACGCGATCCGGCAGGAGTGGGTGAAGGAGCGGCTCGAGAAGGTCGTGCCGGCGCTCATGAAGAAGCACGGCGTCAGGATGTGGCTCGTCGTCTCCCGCGAGTATCACGAGGATCCGGTCTTCTTCTCGCTCGTCTCGCCGTCGACGATGGCCGCCCGCCGCCGGACGATCCTCGTCTTCTTCGACCGCGGCGGCGAGAAGGGCGTCGAGCGCCTCGCGCTCGGCGGCGGCTCGAACGGCGGCCTCTACATGGTGTACCGCGACCCGGAGGTCGAGAACCGCGAGCTCTGGGGCAACGCCCAGTGGGCGCTCCTGCGCAAGCTCGTCGATGAGAAGAAGCCGGCGAACATCGCCGTCGACGTCTCCCGGACGCATGCGTTCTCGGACGGGCTCTCCGCGGGCGACCACGAGGAGCTGGAAGAGGCGCTCGGGCCGTGGAAGGAGAAGATCGTCCGCGCGGAGCTTCTCCCGCTCGAGGTCATCGAGACGCGGGTGCCCGGCATGCTTCCGACGTACCGCCGGATGATGGAAATTGCGCACGGGATCATCGCGAAGGCGTTCTCGGCCGAGGTCATCACGCCCGGCGTCACGACGACCGAGGACGTTGTCTGGTGGATGCGCCAGCGCGTGAACGACCTGGGGCTCGGCGAGTGGTTCCCGCCCACCGTCGACGTCCAGCGCCCCGGCGTGACGGCGAAGAGCAGCCTCGCCGAGACGAAGCCCGTCGTGATCCAGCGGGGCGACGTCCTGCACTGCGACTTCGGCATCAGGGCCATAGGGCTGAACACCGACACGCAGCACATGGCGTACGTCCTGAAGGAGGGCGAGGCGGACGCGCCCGAGGGCCTGAGAAATGCGCTCACGAACTCGAACCGCCTGCAGGACCTCGTCCTCGCGCGGATGAAGCCGGGCCGCACCGGCAACGAGGTCCTCCTCGACGCGCTCGCCGCCGCGAAGGCGGCCGGGCTCGACGGCTCGGTCTACTCGCACCCGATCGGGGACCACGGCCACGGCGCCGGACCGATCGTCGGCCTCTGGGACAGGCAGCAGGCGATCCCGGGGCGCGGCGACGTGAAGCTCGTCCCGTCCGCGTGGTTCTCGATCGAGCTGCAGGCGACGACGCCCGTGCCCGAGTGGAGCGGCCAGCAAGTCTCGATGATGCAGGAGGAGGACGCGGCCATCGCCGCCGACGGCACGATCTCGTTCGTCCTCCCGCGCCAGACGCGGCTTCACCTCGTGAAGTGACGTACCTCGGTGACGCTTCGCTCCCGCGCCGGATCGCGCGATCCCTGGCGGGCCTGCTTCGCCGGGCGCTGCCCGCGAAGGCCTCGACGGGCCGCGTGTGCGTGATCGGCCACCGGGGAGCGGCCCGCTTCGCCGCGGAGAACACGCTCGCGTCTTTCGGCAAGGCGCTCGAGCTCGGCGCGGACGGGATCGAGACGGACGTCTGCGTCACGCGCGACGGCCACTTCGTCCTCTGGCACGACGCCGAGCCGTCCGGGAGCGTCGCGCTCGTGCGTCAGCTGGGCGCCGAAGGCGCCTTTCTTTACCTACCGGCACTGCCGGTCCTCGGGTCGGATCTCCGGCGCCCCGTGCACGAGTGTGACGAGGCCTTTTTCCTCGAGCACTACGGGTACGTGCTCGCGAAGGAGGGTCTCACGCTGGTCGGCTCGCGCAAGCCGGACGTGCCGCCGGCGAGGCTGGACGACCTCCTGGAATGGGCCCCGCGGGAGGGACGGCTCGCCGACGTGTTCCTCGACCTCAAGCTCGGGCCCGGTCGTGAGGCAGACGCCGAGCGTCTCCTCCGGCTCCTCACGGAGCGCGCGCGGAGGCCGGATCATCGCCCCGGACTCACCTATCACATGCTGACGCCGCAACGCGAGATCGCGGCCGCCCTCGCGGATGCGGCGCGGCGCGATCCGCCGCCGGAGACGGTCGTGCCGACGGCGGACTTCGAGCTGCCGGGCGTCGTGAGGTACTCCCGCCGCTACGGCCTCGCGCACGTCTCGATGGGCCTCGGCCAGCGCACGTGGGGAGACTTCCGGGACGAGGCCGGCCACGTCGTGCGCGCACGGCGGCGCAGGCGCGTGGCGAGCGTCGTGGCCTGGACGCTCAACGAGGAGGACCGCCTCCGCGACCTCGTGGCCCTCGGTGTGGACGGGATCATCACGGACGACCCCGCGCTCCTCCGCCGCCTCCTCGGGGATCGGTGATCGAAGCCCGGTCCGGCCGCTTCGCCGTCCTCGGCGACCTGCAGCGCACATCGCGCCTCGAGTTCTGGCGCGAGTCGAACCCCGGGGAGAGCCGCTCTCTCGTCGCCGAGATCGCCGCGCGCGGCCCGGACTTCGTCGTGGCGCTGGGAGACCTCGTGTTTCGCGGCACGTCGGCGCGCGACTGGGCGCGCGTGGACGGGCTCCTCGCGCCTCTGCGTGATGCGGGCATCCCGATCCTTCCGATCCTCGGGAACCACGAGTACTGGACGCGGCCGGCACTGGCGCTCGCGAACTTCTTCGCGCGTTTCCCGCTCCTCGAGGGCCGCCGCTGGCGGGCGGACACGTGGAGCGACGTCGGGCTCGTCTTCCTGGACTCGAACGAACGGATGCTGGGCCGGGCGGCCTGGGCCGAGCAGGCGGCGTGGCTCACGGAGACGCTCGGGGCGTTCGACGCGGATCCGTCCGTCGCCGGTGTCCTCGCGTTCTCGCACCATCCGCCCTACACGAACAGCACCGTCACGGGCGACGGCGCGCACGTGCAGCGGACGTTCGTGCCGCCCTTCGCGAGCGCCCGCAAGACGCTCGCGATGATCTCCGGACACGTCCACAGCTACGAGCATTTCGTCCGCGACGGCAAGGCGTTCCTCGTTGCGGGCGGGGGAGGAGGGCCGCGCGCGAAGCTCGCGCGGGGGGCTGCGCGGCGGCACGCCGACGACCTGTTCGAGGGACCAGAGCTGCGCCACTTCCATTTCCTGATGTGCGCGCCGGGCCCGTCCGGGCTCGAGGTCGAGGTCGTCGGCCTCGAGAAGGCGGCGCGCGATTGCGCGCCCCTCTCGCGGTTCACGCTTCCGTGGCCGGCCGGCGGGCCTCGTCCCGTGCGAGGTTCCGCATGATGAGGGCGAACGCGACCGCCGCGACGCCGAGGAGCTCGAGGCCCGTCGGGACGCGCCCGAAGACGATCTTGCCGATGCCGAAGAGCGCGGTGTAGACGAGGATGATCCCGAGGGCCCAGTTCAGGAACGACATCGCTCCGCCGGGGATGGGCTCGCGTCCGAATCCGAGCCGCGCGGAGACGCGCGCCCACCCGGGCCCGCCGGGGCGCACGCGTTTGTAGAACGCGTCGAGCGTCGCGTCGGGCTCGGGCGCGGTCAGGAACGTGACGGCGAGCCAGACGACCGTCGTCGCGACCACCGTCACGAGCATCACGATCGCCTGCTGCTCGAACGCGGCGCCGGGGCCCGTCCCCGTGGGCACGAGCGCGAACGCTGCGATGGAGACGACCATCGAGGTCAGCATGGCGGCGATCTCGCTCCACGCGTTGATGCGCCACCAGTACCAGCGCAGGATGAGGACGAGGCCCGTGCCGCTCCCGAGCGCGAGCAGGAATCGCCACGCGCCTTCGATCGAGGAGAGATTCAGCGTGACGACGATGGACAAGAGAAACAAACCAACCGTCGTCCACCGCGAAACCATGACGTAATGCTTCTCGCTCTCCCCCTTTCGAAGAAATCTCTTATAGACGTCCCCGACGAGATACGAAGCCCCCCAGTTCAGGTGGGTCCCGACCGTCGACATGTACGCCGCCGCGAAGCCCGCGAGCATGAAGCCCTTCCAGCCGGCCGGCATGAGGTCGACCATCGCCTGCACGTACGCCGCTTCGTGGTCCGGCTTGCCGTTCACGAGGACTCCGGCGGGGTAGAGGAGGACCGTCGCGAGGCCCGTGAGGATCCACGGCCACGGGCGGAGCGCGTAGTGGCCGACGTTGAAGAACAGCGTCGCGAGGATGCCGTCGCGCTCGGTCTTCGCGGAGAAGATGCGCTGCGCGACGTAGCCGCCGCCGCC
>JBDTTJ010000160.1:0-7622 GCA_039930645.1 Acidobacteriota bacterium | reverse complement strand
CCGTTCAGGAACCGCTGCAGCGCCTCGAGCGCGGGCGGCGCCGCCGGCTGGCCGGGGCGCCGCTCCGCGAACCGGAACGTCTTCTTCTCGGGGAAGAGCAGGAAGAAGTGGAGGAAGACGGCCGGCAGGAGGAACAGCGCGAGCGTTCCGGCGATCTGGACGACGTAGTCGATCCAGTAATAGCTCGACGGGCGCAGCCGGCAGACGAAGAACTCCATGAAGAGGATGCACAGGACGTAGAAGACCTGCACTGCGGAGTCGTCCGGGCGGCGCGCCACGACGAAGACGCCCAGCGCGAAGAAGAGGAGGCCGAGGAAGACGAAGTAGTAGTACGTGGCCGACCCGAGCCGAAAAGGCGTCAGGGAGACCTTCGTCTCGAACACGTTCCCGCCGCGGCGGACGAGGTAGTCGACCTTCTCGCCGACCTTGTGCCGGAGGAGCTCCGGGGGCGCGTCGGTCGCCTTGTTGAGCATCCGGTGGCCGATCCCGAGGATCACGTCGCCGGACTTCAGCCCCGCCCGCTCGGCCGCGCCGCCGGGGACGAGGTCGCGCACGAGGATGCCGCCGACCGAATAGGGGTCGGGCACGACGCCGTCGTAGGCCTTCGGAAGGAACATGTCCACGACAGACAGGAGCGCGAGAAGGGCCCCCATGAGGCCCACGGCGGCGAGCGGAAGGTGCCGGCGCTTCAGGCGCGAGGCGTCGACGGCGCCCGATGCGGAAGCCAGACCCGGTGACGACAAGGACGACATTACTGAGCCCAGTATACGAACGGCGTGCCAGAGACGTTCCGGGGTGGACATCCCCCGCCGCGTGTGAGAATCCGCGCCGTGATCCGTCGGCGCCGGTCCACCCCGCGGGGCCTTTTCGTCACCTTCGAGGGGATCGAAGGCTCCGGAAAGACCACGCAGATCGCCCGGGCGGCCGCGTGGATGGCGGCGAGAGGCCTGCCCGTCCTCGCGACCCGGAACCCCGGCGGCACCGAACTCGGAAAGCTCCTCCGGGACGCGCTCCTCCATTCGAAGGGCCACATCGACGCGGGGGCCGAGCTTCTCCTCATGATGGCCGACCGCCGCCACCACCTCACGACGATGATCGAACCGGCCCTCGCCGCCGGGACGCACGTCCTCTGCGACCGCTACACGGACGCCTCGCGCGCCTACCAGGGAGCCGGACGGGAACTCGGGGAAAAAAGAGTCGACGAGCTCCACGAAAGATGGTGCCGACGCGACCCCGACCGGACGTACCTCTTCGACCTGCCCGTCGAGACCGCGCTCGCACGCGTCGCGGCCCGAAGGGGTGCCTCGTACGACCGGTTCGAAGACGAAGACGAAGATTTTCATCGAAAGGTGCGCGCGGCCTACCGCCGGCGCGCGCGAATGGAGCCGAAGCGTTTCGTGGTCATCGACGCATCGCGCCCCATCGATTCCGTCTTTCTTACACTCGAAGAAAATCTTCTTCTTCTCTTACAACCCCGGAGGCGCAAGTGAGCGGTGCGCCTGTCGTCCTCCTCGCGGGCCTGGGTTCGAAGCGCCTCGAGGCCGCCGCGCTCGAGGAGGCCGCCGCGACGATCTGCGGGAGCGGCTTCGATCCCGAGTCGAACGCCGCGCGACGCGTTTTCCGCCGGGAGCACCCCGACCTCATGGTCGCCGCGCCCGAGCGCAGGCGGCGCGTGAACGCGCCTGTCTTCGAGGAGGGCGAGACGAAGGAGACGAGCATCCCGACGGCTCTGGTGCGGGCCGTCGCCGCGGACTCGACGCGCCTGCCGTACGAGGCGGCGATGCGCGCGGTCGTCTTCCTCGACGTGGACCGCACGGAGCCCGCGGCGTTCAGTGCGCTCCTGAAGATCCTCGAGGAGCCGCCGAAGAAGACGCGCTTTCTACTGACGGCGACGCGGCCGCGCCTCCTGCCCCCGACGATCCTCTCGCGCGTCACGCTGCAGCCAATGCCCGGGTCGACGCGCGCCGGGACGGCCGATGCCCTCGTGGCGCGCGGGATGGCCCCCGAGGACGCCGAAGCGCGCGCGGCCTTCGTGCCGCACGACGCCGACGAGGCGGCGGCGCTGGATCTCGCCGAGGCGCGCGCGACGCGCGACGCGCTCCTCGAGGCGGCCTCCGGCGTCTTCCTCACGCGCTCTCGCTCCTGGGCGCTCGCGCTCGCGGCCCTCGTCTCCGGCGACGACGCCGCCGAGGCCGGGCGGCGCCTGCAGCTCCTCGGGCAGCTCCTCCGCGACGCGTCCGCGGCTACCGTCGACCCCGCCGGCGCGTACGTCGTCTTCCGCGAGCGCTTCCAGGACCTCGCACGCCTCGGCGCCGCGCCCGGCGCGCGCCTGCTCGAGGCCGCCGAGGGCGCGCTCGCTCTCGCCGGCAGCCTCGCCGACTCGCGCCGCAACGTCCGCCTCGCCACCGAGGCGTACGCGCTGGGACTGTGAGCACGGGATGACGGGTCTCAGGATCGACCTCGGTTGCGGGAGCGCCAAGAAGGACGGCACGATCGGCCTCGACATCCAGGCCGCGCCCGGCGTCGACCAGGTCGTCGACCTCGTGAACGCCCCGCTGCCCTTCCCCGACCGTAGCGTCGAGTACGTCCACTCGTCGCACTTCCTCGAGCACGTCAAGGACCCGACGCGGATCTTCGCGGAGATCACGCGGGTCGCGGCCGACGGAGCGACGCTGGAATTCTGGACGCCGTACGCCTGGGAGAACTCCGCATTCATCATCGACCACAAGATGTTCTTCAACGAGGACCACTACCTCCACATCTGCGTGTGGTTCGTGGACTTCTGGGAGGACATCCTGAAGGCGCGGTGGCTCCTCAAGGAGATCACGTACGTGATCCACCCCGACGTCGCGGTCGACCTGCACCGCCGCCAGATCCCGATCGACCACGCTCTGCGCTACTTCAAGGGAGTCGTGAAGGAGTGGGGCGTGCGCATGGAGGTCCGGCGCGACAAGCCGGCTCCGGAGACGCGGCCGCTGCGCACGCTCGCCCTCGAGCGGAACGGAGAGCGGTGGCACCTCGAGCGCGTCGACGTGACGATGGGGCGCGACCCGGGCGGCGACGTGAAGGCCGCCCTGGCGTGGCTCCGGACCTCGCGCTAGGCGCGGAGGTCAGCTCAGCGCTTCGAGCCAGCGCACGGCGTTCGTCGCAAGCGTGCGCGTGGCGTGGACCTCGTCGCGCGCCGCCCGCGCGAGGCGCGCCCTCAGAGCCTCGTCACCCGCCATCTCCTCCAGCACAGCGGCCCAGGCGTCGGGATCGTTCGGCACGACGAGGCCCGTCTCCCGGTGCCGCACCGTGTCGCGGTAGGGCCGAACGTCGCTGAACACGGCCGGAATCGCGAGCGCGCCGTAGTCGAGATACTTCAGGTCGGACTTGCAGCGCGTGAAGGCGTCGTCCTCGAGCGGCGCGATCGCGAAGTCCCAGCGCACGTGCTCCCGCATCCACGCAACGAACTTCGGGTACTCGTGCGTGTCCCCCGTCTCGATCATCTTGACGGGCATGCCGCCGAGCGCTTCCTTGAACCGGCCGCCGTCGACTCCGCCCACGACCTCCAGCCGGATCCCGCCGTGCGCGCGCCTCAGCAGTCCCAGGAGCGGGCGCAGGACCATCATGAGGTCGGCCTCGTGCGTGAGCGTGCCCATGAAGCCGACCGTGAGCCGCCCCCGCGCCGGCGCGGGCTCGGGAGGGGCGCCGAAGAGGCGCTCGTCCAGCGCGTTCGGGATCACGTGCACGCGGGAGTTCAGGTGCGCGAACCGCTCCGCGAGGGCCGGCGTCGACACGACGACCGCATCGGCCGTGCGCGCGAGGAAGCGGATCACGCCCCGCATCGTCTCGGTCGGGAACCCCCACGGGCGCTCGCGGTTCAGGTCGAGAAGGTTGTCGTCCAGCGTGTAGACGATTCGCGTGCCGCGTCCGCGGCACGCGTCGAAGACGGCCGCGAGGCGCTCGCGCTGCTCGCTCTCGGGCCACAGGACGTGCCGCTCGACGACGAGGACGTCGCACGGCGGAATCCGCGCGTCCGAGCCGTGCGTGAGGGCGACGCGGTCCGCGACCGAAGGGTGCGCGAGCGGAAGCAGAAGCCTCACGTACGTGCAGCCGTAGGGAAACCCGTCCCCGTAGGTCCCGTGAAGGACATGCACCCTAAGCGGCGCCAAACAGGACCTCCAGCATCCGGTAGGCAGCGCTCTCGGGCGTGTGCCGCGCGACGTCCGCGAGCGCCCGCGCCGCGAGGCCGGCGCGCCGCGAGGGGTCCGCCACGAGCCGTGAGAGAGCCTCGACGCACGCGGGCGCCGACGCAGTGTCGACGAGGACGGCGCTTTCTCCATCGCGCGCGAAGCTGTCCGAGCCGCCCGCGCGCGGCACGACGACGGCCGCCCCGGCGCCCATGGCCTCGAGAGCCGTCAGGCCCATCGCCTGGTACGAGGAGAAATCCGCGAAGACGTGGACCTGCGTGAAGAGGGCCGCGAGCGCGCGCTCGTGGAGGACGCCGAGGAAGCGGTGCGAAAAATCGAGAGGAAGAGACGCGAGCGCGGGGTCGGAGTCCTCCACGCCGAAGAGGAGGATCTCGACCTTCTCGCCGTGCGTCCGCGCCACCTCGCGCAGGACTTCGAGCGTGAACCGCGGCTGCCGCCGCGGCGTGCTCGGCCGGATCATCGCGGCAATCCGGACCGGGGCGTCCGGCAGCGGGCCGAGGCGGGGACGGAACGTGTCGACGTCGAAGCTCGGGCCGATGACGTCGCAGGAGAGACCGGTCTTCTCGCGAACCGTCGCCGCGTTCCACTCGGTCTTCGCGAATCGGCGCAGGCCCGCGACGAGGCCGTAGGACGCCTCGGCCTTCGCCCGGTCCCGCGAGCCCTCCGGGTAGAAGAGGGGCTCGTAGTCCTGCACGTAATAACCCAGGACGGGCGGCCTCGGCGCCGAGACGAGAGGCGCGATCCACTCGACGGACACGTTCGCCGTCGCAACGACGGCGTCGTACGGCCACCCGAGCCCGACGATGTCCCACGTGTGGCCGTAAATCACGGGCACCGGCGGCGACGGATAGCTCGCCTCGAACGCGGCGCGGTGCGCCGCGAGGTTGAAGACGCGCGCCTCGACGCCGAACTGCGCGAGGGCCCGCGCCTCGGAGAAGACCACGTTGGCGCCGCCGCCGCGGTCGAGAACCGGCAGCGCGAAGAGCACGCGCTTGCCCTCCCAGCGCGAAAGGCCGCGGGCGCGCCGGGCGGCGCGAGCGGGGCTCGTCACGAGGCGCGCCGCGATCCCATCGAGCGCGGGGCTCGCGGTCTCCGGTCGCACGTCGCCTGTCTCCATCCAGACGTCGTCCGCGACGCGCACGGCGCCGGAGGCGCGGAGGGCCTGCAGGAGATCCGCCGGCGTCGCCGCGTCCCGCCCGGCGAGGGCCGCGCGGCGCGTGAGGAACGCCGAGCCTCCGCCCGCGTCGAGCACGGGGTACAGGCGCGCCGATTCCCCGGCGACTGCGAGCGCGTCGGGCCGCGCCGCGCCGGCCTCGGCGCCGAGAAGGCCTTTCGACAGCGGCACGGCGGCGACGCAGGCCGGGTCCGACTCGAGGCAGGCGACCAGCCGGTCGAGGCTTTCCGCGAGGAGCCGTCCGCGCGCGTCCATCACGAAGACGAGCGGGCTCCGTCCGGCGCGCAAGGCCCGCGCGAGCGCGTCGGCGCCAGGCGCCGACACCATCGCATCGAGGTCGCGGCAGAGCGCCGCGAGGCTGTCGGAACGCTCCGACGCGACGACGCCCGCGACGAAGAACGCGACCGGAGGCCGGCAGAAGCGGACGAGGGCGTCCAGCGCAACGCGCGAGGCGGCCTCGTCGGGCCCGGCGACGAAGACAGCGTCGACACGATGCGGGTGGCGTGGCGGCGGTCCGGCCCGGAAAGGAACGGGCGCAAGCCCCCGCAGCCTCACGAATTCGGCGGCCGGCGCCGCGTCCGCGAGCGCCGAAGCCGCCGGCGGGACCGAGATCCCGAAGCGCCGCTTCACCGTCCACCAGAGGTTCCGGAGCTTCCAGAAGCGGCTCATCTCCATCATGGCGATGCGGTCGCGCGCCTGCCAGAGCTCCGCCCGCGTCCTCTCGAGCTCCTCTCGGAGCTCCTCGGCCGATGAACCGCTCAAAACGGCCGCATTGTAGGGTCAGCGCGTCCGGGCCATGACGTACGGCCCGCAATGGGCCACGAACGGCGGTTTCGAGAGGTCCGCTCCGGGCACGGCCTCGACGCCGCCCAGGCTGACGTCGGCGGAGTGGATGTCCAGGACGGGCCGCTCGAACGCGTTGCGCAGCCGGATGAAGCTCGAGTGCGGGTCGGCGGGCCAGTCCTTCGGGGGCAGGAGCCCTACCGGCTGGCCCGGCTTGAGCAGCGTGTCCGCCGTGCGCTTGAGCGTCGCGAGACACGCGATCGCGGGGTCCGAGGGCGCGCAGGGCGCGGGCCGCGGCCGGGGATCGAAGAGCCCGCCCGAAAAGCTCGAGGCCAGCGTGTCATGGAGGCGGACGACGCGCGCACCGCTCAGGTGCTGCTCGACCTTGAAGTTGCTCCGCGTCGTGAGCGCCGCTTCGAGGAAATGCTCCGGCGTGAGCGCGAGGAAGTAGAACCCGTAGCTCGGGTAGCGGATCTGGTTCCAGAGGAGACAGGCGCCGAGAAGCGCGGCCGCTGCCACCGTCGCCAGCCGTCCCCGCGCCGCGTACGACCGAAGGGTCTCGAGTCCCTCCGCGAGCGCGCACGTGAGGAACGGCAGGGCGTAGACGAGGAAGCGTTTATCCGCCCAGTCGTAGAAGAAGACGAGGAAGACGAGGATCGCCGAGGACGTGACGAGCCATGCGGCTCGGTAGCGGCGGGAATCCGGACCGCCGCCCAGGACACGGGAGATGCCGAGAACGTAAAGAGACAGCGGCAGAAGGCCGAGAAGCGCGACGCCCGAAATCGCGTAGAACGTCACGTTCGAGAGCGTCGGGCTGACGAGAAGCTCGAACGCGTGCCGCGGCGCGTCCGGATGGGTTCGGTGGAACCACGCGCGAACCGCGAGCCAGGAGCCGACGGCGCCGGCCGCGAGGAGCGCGCCCATCCAGAGCTCGCGGCGGCGGACGTCCTCCTTCCGGACGACGAGAACAGCGAGCGCGAGCCCCACGCCCGCCGGGAACGCGGCGTACGAGAAGAGGAACGCCACGCCGAGCGCGGCTCCCACCACGGGGTACCACCGGAGGTCCCGTCCCGCACGCACGAAGGCGAGCACGGCGAGAACGAGCAACGGCGCCGCGTACGTCTCGGCGAGTACGTACTTCGCGAGGTCGAGGACATAGTCGTTCGCGAAGAAGAACCACGCCGCCACGGCCGCGATCCACGCGTCGTGGCGTTCCCTGAGGAGGAGATAGAGGAGCGCCGTCGAGAGGCCGAGGAACAGAAACCCCACGACCGGCAGCAGGGCGAGCAGCCCGACCTTCGAGAGCGCGGCGATCACGAGCGGCAGCCCCGGCGGACGGAGGCTCGGGAGGATCGGCCTCCCCGCCCAGAAGAGGCCGTTGCTGATCCAGTCGTACGAGTCCGCCGTCATGTACCGGTAGCAGAGGTTGAGATCGGCGACGAGGAGCGAGCGCACGACGGGAAACGCGCCGA
>JBDTTJ010000159.1:0-7645 GCA_039930645.1 Acidobacteriota bacterium | reverse complement strand
AGTCGGGGCCCGCGGAGACGTTCACCGTGACCGGGACGTTTCCCGACTGGCCCGTCTTCGGAACGTTGAAGTGGACGTTCGCCGGATACGAACCGGGCGGGATCGATGCGCCTGCCGAGACGGGCAGCCCCGCCGGGGGATACGCGGCCGCGGCCGAGTTCGTCACGCTGACGGTCCCGGGCAGCGTGAAGCCCGCGGGCAGGCCCGTGATCGTGTAGTCCACCTGGTTGAACGCGCTGCAGATGGCGGGCGGCGCCGCCGTGTTCGCGGTGAAGGACTGGCTCGCGCCGCCCGCCTGCAGCGAGATGGACGGCGTCGTCGTCGAGGCGGTGACGTTCGGGTTGATGACGTTGAACCCGACGTTGTAGGTCTTGTTGACCGCGGCGGCCGCATCCAGAAGTCCGAACGTGACCACCTGGTTGCCCGTCGCGGCGCCGGCGGCCTGGAACTGGAATGCCTGCTGGAGCGTCTGCCCGGTCGCCAGCGTGATCGTCTTCGGAGGGTTCACGGGCGTGATGCCGGGCGGCACGCTGACGGGGTTCGTGGTCGCGGTCCCGGCGTACCCGTAAAGGCTGATGAACGCGTAGTTGTTCGTCGTGACGATGTTTCCGCCGTTGCAGACGTTCGTCCCGAACGCCGGCGGGATGACGGAGATGTCCGGGATGTTCAGCGTCAGGATCGCGTTCGCGCTCTGCGTCAGGCGCGTCGTGCCCGTCCAGAACGCGATGACGGGGACGGTGTACGTGCCCGGCACGACGGCGCCCGTCCTGCTGAAGGGAAACCCGAGGGTCGTGTTGTAGGGCGCAAGCTCGTTTTTCTGGCCGCCGGCCGTCACGTTCGCGGGCGTCAAGGGCGGGAGAGGCACGTTGTCGACCGAGAAGAGGAGCGGCACTCCCGCCGCCCCGACATTCGCGCCGAATCCCGGGTCGGGCGACACGCGGACGAGGACGTTCACCGTCGCCGAGCCGAGCGTGATCGTCGGCGTCGTGATCGAGAGGTTCAGCTTCGGCTCGAGGATCGTGAGGCTGAACGTCGCCTGGCTCGCCGTGACGGTGTCCCTCACCGTGATCGTGGCCGGGCCGCCGGCGACGGCCGCCCCGCTCGCGGCGAACTGGAAGTTGACGATGGCGGCGAAGATCGCGGCCCCGCCCGACCCGTTGTAGCCGGGGCTCGCCGGGACCGTCGTCACGCCCGGCGGAAGCCCCGTGATCACGAGGGGGTGGAAGCCCGCCGGGAGAGCCGTCGCACTCGTGATCGTCGCGGTCACGGGCGCCGACAGTGTGGGGAAGACGCTCCCGGCGTTGGGCGCGAGCGCGATCGTCGCGTCGGCGCGGTGAGCGAGAAGAAGGACGCCAGCCGCCAGCAAACCGGCCTTCAGGCTCCCGGTTCCGAAGCCCCGTCTCATCTCTGTATCCCCCTTAGGTTCCCCCAATCCTGCCACGAATCGAAGGTCCGGCAGCTACAACTCATGACGCGCTGCGGCGAGGGTTTGCAACTCACTGGTACGGGTTCGTTCCGGCCGGGCCCTCGATCTCGACCTTCACGAAGAGCGTTATCCAACGGTTCGCGTTCGTCCACAGGTGCAGCTTCGCCGACGGGTCGTCGGTGGCGACCGAGGGAGTCTTCGTCCACTGCCAGTTCGCGTCCTGCTCCCCCGCCGGGCGGTCACCCGGCCAGACGCGCCTTTGGACTCCCGTGACGTCGAAGCTCTTGACCTTCCAGCCGTTCTTGAGACGGAAGCTCGTGAACGCTTCGGGATCCGAGCGCGCCCCGACGGGCGATGCCGCGCACCGGAGGTTGAAGAACACACCCGCCGCCGGCCGGCCGGGAGCGCTCGACAGGTCCGGGGTATTAGCGTCGACGACCAGCATTTCGCAGACGGGGCCGTTCGGCGAGCCGCCGAATTGCGCGCCCGAGCGCTTCGCCTTGTCGAAGTCGAGAAGCTGGGTCTCCTTCGCGGGCGCGGCGGCAGCCTGCGCGGCGACCAGCTGAGGGATGTTGATCCTCAGCCTCTTCTCGTTGTTGGCGCGCTGGAGGATCGGCTCGTGGAGCGTGTCGTCGGGGTCCACGCGCGCGAAGTACTCGCGCACGCCGGCGGCGACGTTGACCGTCTGGGAGACCGACTGCGTCGCGCCGGGGGCGAGGTTGACGACCGTCGTCTCGAGCTCGAGAACATCCGGCTGGGGGTTCGTCCGGAGCATCCGGATCTTGAGCCCGTTGAGCGTGACGGCCTGCGGGCCGCCCGTGAGGTTCTTGACCGTGATCTTCAGTTTCACCTGAGTCGTCCCGGGCGGGATCGTCGCGGGGTCGCTCACGAACTCCGTCATCGCGATCTTGTCGAGGGCGGGGGCGACCTGCGGGACCGGCGGCTTGAACTCCCTGGGCTGGGCGGACGCCGCACCCGCCGAGACCAGGAGGGCGGCGACGAGGGCGGCCTTCGGCGTCATGTGCATGAACGGACTCCTCTTCGGGGCTTCAGTACTGGAAAGCGTCGTTTCGTCTCAAAAGGGGTCATGGGAAGACCTCCCCGACTTTCAGGGAGACCGAGGCGGGGAGATTCGGGAGCCCGGGCGGCGCCGGGTGGCCGGACCGGCAGGCGTCGAGCGCCCGGTCCCGCGCCCCCCCGACGAGCTTTTTCGCGGCGGACTCACAGAGGTCCCGCGCCGCCCGCTCGACGTCCGCCGGCGGCGGGAGGTTCGGGACCGGCACGGGGATCCCGTCCGAGGGCGGGGCCGGAACGACGACGGTTCCGGGCGTGGCGGAGGCCGTCGACCACGGGTTGCCGTCGGGCTTCTTCGCCGTGGACCGGACGTTCACCTTCCCCGCCCCGAACGTCCGCGAGAGCGACGGGCCCTCGAGCTTCAAGTCGAGCTTCGGGCCCTCGATCCGGTACTCGGCCTCTAATCCGGGTATCCGCGCCCACGGCGTGTTGACGCCCGAGAGAGAACCTCGAACCGAGAGCGTGTCGCCGGACGCGGAGTAGGTCATCGCGAACCTCTTGCTCCACGCGGTGAACGTCCCGCCGCCCGAGACGCTTCCGCCCTCGAGCGCGAGCGTCGAGGACGCCATCGACCAGGGCCCGCAACGGAGGGAGCCCGCAAGGGTCAGGCGCGAAGGTGAGAGGACCGAGCCCATCCCCACCGTGTGCGTGCATCCACGGACCGCCGCCTCGTCGCCCGCAAGCGTGAGGGCGGAGACGCCCTGCGACCCGACGGTCGAGTTCGGAACGGCAAGGGCCGGGCCGAAGCCCGAAATGCGCGCCGTGCCGTGGCCGCGCAGGGAGGCCCATCCACCGCTCCCGGCAGTCAGCGTCACGTCGCCTTCGACGGTCAGCACGACGTTCGGGTTCGCCTTCGACGCGATGGCGATCCTTCCCCGGAGGGCCGCCTCGCCCGCGGGGCGCGTGGCCTGCCCGCTCACGAGCGAGACGTGGAAGCTCCCGCCGAGATCGCCTTCGAAGGTCGCCGGGAGCTGAACGGGGTCCGGCTTCTTCGGGGGGCCGAGGGCGGGCACCGGAGGTTTCGGCGCCGCCTGGAGCCGCGCCTGCGCGTCGCGAGCCGCGGCCTGCGCTGCTCTCATGGCGTTCTCGGCCGAAGTCATGTCAGCTGCGACAGCCCCGACGAGCCGGATGAGCTCGCCGGTGGGACCCGAACTGACGTTCTTCGCGAACCATCTGCTCACCGAGTCGGCCTCGTCGCCCGCGCCCTGGAACCCCTCGGCCCTGAGGATCATGCCGACACACTTCATCAGCTCGGGCAAACTCAAGACGAGCACAGCCACCGCGCTTACGACCGCGGCCACGATCGTGATGGGCAGCCATGGGGTCCCGACCAAGGGCATCCTTAGGGTGATGACAGCCGCGAGGACCACGATCGCGCGAGCGTATTCGCCGGTTGCAACCAGCAGCTTTTCGGACGAACTGAGATCCCGAGTCAGGATCCGCGCTTTCTGGGCCTTGAAGTCCCGCAACGCCGTGAGCAGCTTCGCGATCGCCTCACGCGAGCGCTGGGCTTCAGGGATCGCTAATGCGGCTGCCTCTCGCAGGGCGGAATCGATGGCCGTCTCGGCGGAGGCAACGGCCTGGTCGGAACTCTGAACCGCCGCGACGAACCTCCGCCGGGCCTCCGAGAGATCGGGGGCCGCGGCGGAGGCGGGCACCTCACGCAGCGTGATGGCGAGGACGAGCGCGAGGGCCACCGATACCTTCATGGCGTCTTCTCCTCAGGGGTTTCCGACGAGCGTCCCGAAGCGCGGCTGCTTGCAGAAGGGAGTCTGGAAGACGGCCGGCTTGCAGTCCACGTTCGCCCCGCCCGCGCTCCCGGGCCCTCCGGTGGCCTTGCACGCGGCCGAGAACTCGCCCTTCGTGAGGTCGAGCTCGATCGATCCGGGCTTGAACTTCGCACCGCGCCAGCTCAGCTTCGCGTGGACCGGGTCCGGAATCGAGGCCGAGTGCTGCTCCACGGCGAGGCCGAAGGGCGGCTGGCTGCACCCGATCGTGGCCGACTCGGTGCACTTGCTCTGCAGGCCGCGCAAGGCCGTCAGGGGGTCGGCGCCCGTGTCGAACGCGAAGTTGCCCGCGGCGCGCTTGCACGCCAGCACGGGTTGGTCGCACGCCAGCGCCCGGCCGACGGTCACGTATCCGACGTCCCGCCTCGGGACTTCGAGCGTCACGTCGCCGACCGAGACCTCGGGCGGAATGAGCTTGAGCGACTTCAGCTTCGGGAAGATCAGCTTGACGTCCCAGTTCGAGCACCAGCGGATCGGGATCTTTTCCCACTTCGCGCACTTCGGGAGCTTCGCCTTCACGCCGGCCGAGAGCTGGCCGTCCCCGAGGTCCCAGTTCGCCGAGAGGCTGCCCCGGTCCCACGCGACGCAGACGTCGATCGTCTCGCCGCCGGGCGCCCCGATCGCGGCGAACCCCGCCGGAGCGACCGCCATCCCCGCCGGCGCGCCCTTCTTCATCGCGTTGACGATCTCGGGTCCGCAGGAGGGGGCGACGATGTTCACGTACGCATCGCAGCCTGCGATGCACTTGAGCGCCCGGATGGCCGCGAGGGCCAGGTCGAGGCGGTTGATCGCGATCGAAGCGGCCTCGCGGATTCCCACGAACGGCAGACCGCTGTACGACGCGCGGCACGGGCTGGGCGGGGAGCCCCCCGGGCCGGGGCCGTCGGGCCAGTTCCTCAGGCAGTCCGCGAGCGCCCGGTCTGCGTCCGCGACGGTGCGTGCCGCGGCCTCGCGCACCGCGACGGCCTTCTGGCGCTTCGCCTTGAGGTCGTCGTAGAGGGCCTGCGCGTCTGGGCTCGGACAGCTCGCGAAGTCCGAGGCCGTCTTGCTCGCGGCGGCGTCGGCGTCGCGCTTCCACTGGTCGAGCTTGTCGGCGTCCGCGATCACGCGGTTCTTCACGCTCGAGAAGAACTCGTCGACGGCCTTCTTGACCGGGTTGGCCGGCGGCGGCGGGGGCGGGGGCACGTTGATCTGGGGCAGGTTGGGCTGCGCCCAGGCCGTCGGCGGGAGGAGCGCCGCGAGCAGGAGGACTCCGGACCGGACGACGTTCGTTTTCATTTCTTTCTCCTTCGATCTACGAGGAACGCGTGGGGGGGCCGTCGAAGGGGTCGCGCTCACCGGGTTCCGATCACGTTGGCTCCGCCGTGCGCGCCCGCGGCGACGGAGATGACCCTTCGGATCCCCCCGATCTGGATGAGGCTGGCGAGGGCGCGCTGAAGCGAGGCGGGGAGGCCGCTGCTCCGGATCGCGGCCTCGATCCGCGGCCTCGCCGATGCGAGGAACTGGTCTCGCAGCTTCACCTTGTCCATGAGCGACTGAGGGAGCGAGCGGTCGTAAGCGTCGAGCGAGACGTTCGTGTCGAAGGCCAGCGAGGCGAACGAGACGGCGAGCGCGCCGTTCGAGGCCGAGAGCGCGAACGTGAGCTTCGCGCGGGTGCTCCCGAGGTCGCCCTTGAACGGAAACGAGACGTCCGCGACGCCCGCCACTCTCTTCGAGACGACGCCCGACAGCTCCTTGCCGTTTTCCTCGAACCGGATCTCGAGGACGAGGTTCGTCCCGGCGAACGATCCCCTCACGCCGCTGCTGTCCTCGTTCAGGTCGTTCACGTCCATCTTCAGGTGGAAGTGCGCCGTGACCGGATCGTCCTTGTAGTGAGGGCAGTCCCGCGGGTTGCTCCCCGGGTGCTGGAGCCCCCACTGCGAGCACGGCACGACGTCGAACCGGCGGTTGTAACCGACGACGGCCTCAATATCCTCGTCCACGGCCGGGACCTGGAACGTCTGAGTCGAAGCCCCGAGCCCTGCGAGGTCGGACGACGGCTCGAAGCGCGACGTGCCGCCCGTCTGGAGGTGGATCCGGCAGTTTTCGAGGTGGGCGAGATTGCCGATGCCCGACGAAAAGAAGTCGGGCCTCAGCGTCACGGTCACCGTCGCCGAGGACCCCGCGATCGGCGTCGGAAACGGTGCGGCAGCAGCCGGCGCGCCGGCCACCGCGAGTGCGAGCAGGGCGAGAGTGATCCCGTTCGGGCTCTTCATGGCTTCTCCTTCGGCGGCCTCACCGCGCATAGCTCGTTCCCTTCGGCCCTTCGACCTTCACGTAAACCTCGACGAGCACCTCGCCGCCGGGCCCGGCCCAGAGCCGCCCCTTCAGGAACGGCTGGTCGGAGCCGGGCGCGGGCTTCTCGAGGTCGAAGCCCGCCTTCGAAGACCCCGTGACGACCACGCGTGTGTCCTTCACCTTCCACCCGTTCTTCAGCCGGAATCCGGCGTAGGCCGGATGCGTGGACTTCGTCCCGAGCGAGCCTGGACAGCGCAGCGAGAAGAGGACGCCGCCGGACCGCGCGACGCCCGTCGTCGCGCGGCAGCCGGCCGAGGTGTCCGCGACCTCGGGCTCTGGCAGCGTCGCGCCCGCCGACTGCGCCTCCTGCCACGCGACCTCTCTCTCTTCCGGAGGCGAGCCCAGGGCGGCGGGACCCGACGCTCCCGTGAGCCAGAGGGCGAACAAAGCGAGAGAAACTCGGCGCATCCGGAAGGCTCCTTCTCTCCCAAACGCGCAGGACCGGGCCGCGAGGGGTCACGCCGCCCGTCTAGAATCGGTCACAGCAGGAACGAGACGATGGCTGAAGACCCGTCTTCCGACGTGACGCGGATGCTCCGGGAGTGGAGCGCGGGGGACCCGTCCGCGGCCGACCGGCTCCTCCCGGTCGTCTACGGGGAATTGCATCGCCTGGCGGCAAGCTACCTCCGGCGCGAGCGGACGGGCCACACCCTCCAGTCCACCGCCCTCGTTAACGAAGCGTGGATGAAGCTCGCCGGCCAGAACGCGCCCTGGCAGAACCGGGCCCACTTTCTCGGCGTCGCAGCGGGGGCGATGCGCCGCATCCTCGTGGACCACGCGCGCCGGCGGCAGGCTCAGAAACGCGGCGGCGGAGAGCTCCGCGTGACGCTGACGGACGGCGCCGCCGCGAGCGGCGGCGGGAACGAGATCGACCTCGTCCGGCTCGATGAGGCGCTCGAGCGCCTCGCGGCGCTCGACGAGCGGCAGGCGAAAATGGTCACGATGCGGTTCTTCGCGGGCCTCACCGTCGAGGAGACCGCCGAGGCCCTTGGCGTCTCCGAGAAGACGGTCAAGCGCGACT
>JBDTTJ010000158.1:0-7645 GCA_039930645.1 Acidobacteriota bacterium | reverse complement strand
GCTGAAGATGACGACCGTCAGGATCCCGGACACGGAGATCGGGACGACCATCCGGAAGAAGGCGCCGAATCGCGTCAGGCCGTCCACCATCGCCGCGTCCTCCAGCTCCCGCGGGATGGACTTGAAGAAGCCCATGAGCAGCCAGATGGAAAAGGGGATCGTCATGCTCGGGTACACGAGGACCACGGAGAAGATGCTGTCCTGAAGGCCGAGCACCGCGACGACTCGCGACAGCGGAATGAAGAGCAGCGTTGGCGGGATCAGGTACGTCAGGAAGATGGCGATGCCGAGCCGCTCGCCCCACCGGCCGGCGAGGCGCGCGAGCGCGTAGGCCGCCGGCACGGCCAGGACGAGAGTGATCGCGACGACGAGCACGCCCACGAGCGTCGTGTTGCCGAGCCAGCGCAGGAACCGCGTCTCCGCGAAGAGGAACCGGATGTGCTGGAACGTGGGCGGAAGGTTGAACAGGAACGGGTTGTTCTCGACCGTGTAGAGGTCGATGTTCTGCTTGAAGGCCGCGATGAGCATCCAGAAGAAGGGAAAGCCCAGCGCGACGACGAAAACGCTCAGGACGGAGACGTGTAGCGCCCGGCCTGCGAACTTCTTGAGCCGGCCTCGCTCCATCAGGCCACTTCGCTGCGGTTCGCGACGCGCAGCATGAAGTACGCAACCGCGATGAGAACGGGCACCAGGAACAGCGAGATCGCGGCCCCCGCAGCGAGGTCGCTGCCCGCGATCCCGGTCGCGAAGGCGAGCGACGGCAGGGTCTGCGTCGAGTCGAAGGGGCCGCCGGCGGTCAGGATGTAGACGACCGTCATGTCCGTGAACGTGAAGATGATCCCGAAGAGGACGGCCACGCTCAGGATGGGCGTCATCATCGGAATCTTGATCTGGAAGAGCGTCCTCCAGAACCCCGCGCCGTCGATGGCCGCGGCCTCAGGGATCTCCTTCGGAATGGCCGAGCGTCCCGCGAGCATGATCACGGTCGAGAACGGGATCAGCCGCCAGCAATGCACGAGGACGACCGAGGCCATGGCGAGATGCGGCTCCCCGAGCCACATCGGAGTGCTGTAGGGCTTGTAGACGTGCAGCGCGACGAGCACCCACGTGATGACACTGTAGATGGAGTCGAGAATCCACTTCCAGCCGATCGTGCCCAGCGAGACCGGCGCCACCCACGGCAGGAGGATGAGGAACCTCACGAGCCCGCGTCCGCGGAAGGGCTCTTCCAGGGCCGTCGCGAGGATGTTCGAGCAGACGATCACGATGACCTGGGCGCTCAGCGTGAACACGATGGAGTTCCGGATCGCCTTGTGGAAGCCGGGGCTCTGGAGAATGCTCCGGAAATTCTCGAGGCCGACGAAGTGAAGTCCGGTGGTGCCGATCCGGGCGTCGCTGAAGGCGTAGAGGACCGCGAGGACGAGCGGGATTCCGACGAGCGCGAGGATGTAGAACACGGCCGGCAGGAACATGGCCGGCGCGAGCCAGCGCTCCTCCCGCTTCGCGCCCGCGCTCATCGATTCCGGATCCCCGTGGCCTCGTCGAAGAGCTTCAGGTGGCGCTTCTCGACGGCGAAGTCGTACGTCGTGTCCTTCGCGAAGACGCCGGCGTGCGTGGAGGCGATTCGCGAGACGACCTTCGCTCCCGCGCAGGGCCCGTCCGCGAGCCTCCCGTAGAGGATGCGCTCGGCGCCGAGATACTCCTCGTGGCTGAACGCGAGGCGCATCGGGACCGAGTCCGGGATCGCCACGGCGCGGGCGGGGAGGAAATGCTCGGGCCGGAAGCCCGTGATCGTGCCCCCGGCGGAGACGAGGTTCATCGGCGGCGAGCCCAGGAACGTCGCGACGAACGTGTCGGCCGGCTCGTCGTAGACGTCGGCCGGGGTTCCGATCTGGCGGACCCTTCCGCGGTCCATCACGACGACGCGGTCGCCCATCGCCATCGCCTCGACCTGGTCGTGCGTGACGTAGATCGTCGTCGTCCCGACGCGCGTCTGGAACTGCTCGAGTTCCTCCCGCGCCGACGCGCGGAGCTTCGCGTCGAGGTTCGAGAGCGGCTCGTCCAGGAGAAAGACCGCCGGCTCGCGGACGATGGCGCGGGCCAGCGCGACGCGCTGCCGCTCGCCGCCCGAGAGCTCGCGCGGCTTGCGGTCGAGGAGCCTGCCGATCCCGAGAAGTCCCGCGGCCCACTGCACCTTCTTGTCGTGCTGATCCTTCGGGACGTTTTGCGCCTTGAGCGGGAACGCGATGTTCTTGTAGACCGTGAGATGGGGATAGAGCGCGTAGCTCTGGAAGACCATGGCGATGCGGCGCTCGCGCGGGGACAGGTGGTTGACGACCTGCCCGCCGATCAGGATCTCGCCGGAGGTGGGGGTCTCGAGGCCCGCGATCATCCGGAGGAGCGTGGTCTTCCCGGAGCCCGAAGGCCCCAGGAAGACCAGGAACTCCCCCTCTTCCGTCGCCAGGCTGACGTCGTTGACGGCTCCGAGTTCACCCTGCTTGAAGACCTTGGTCAGGTTCCGTGTCTCGACAACCGCCATCGAGCCGCTCGCGTCACTTCCAGCGCGCGAAAATGCGCTTGTACTCGGTTTCCGCCGCCTTCGCGGCGTCCTCGGCGGACTCGTCTCCCCGCGCCACCTTCGCGAACATCGTGGGAATGACCCAGGTCGAGAACGCTTCCGCGATGCCCGCCGTCGCGTAGCCCGGGTAGCCGACGTTCGTGGCCCAGTCGAGGACGTTGCCGAGGACCTTGTACTTGTCCGGAGGATTTGCCCGCGGATCGTTCGAGATCTCCTTCTGGAGGTCCGGCACGGTCGAGGGGAAGCACGGGAAGTTGTAGAACTGCCCGGCAACGAAGCCCTCGTGGAAGTGGTCCATGAAGTCGATCAGGAACTTCTGGGCGCCGTCCTTGTTCTCGGCGAACTCCCAGATGACGTGGCAGTTCATGACGTGCTCGGCCGCGATCCGCCGGACGGGACCCTTGAGGGCCTGGCTGATCATGATCTTGCTGTCGATCGGCAGCTTCTCCCTTTCGGACTGGCGTGTGACCGAGATCGCGTTCGCGACGTAGGAGACCCGGCCCGCGAGCATCGCCTGATTGTTCGACGGGGGCGTCCAGGTGAAGACTTCCGCGGTCTCCGTCTGCGTGAAGAGCTCTTTCATGTACTTCAGGGCCTCGATCGTCTGCTTCGAGTTGATCGTGACGTTGCCGGCCTCGTCCTGCTCGGCACCGCCGAAGGACCAGAGCAGGGCTCGCATCGCCATGCTCGTGTCGAGCTCCTGGGAGAGGCCGATGCCGCACGGGTGGCCGTTCTTGTCGCGGATCTTCTTCGCGCCCTTGAGCAGATCGTCGTACGTGTCGGGCCCGTTCGGAAATCCCGCCTCCGTCCACCAGTCCTTGTGCCAGTTACCGGGGTCGGGCGTATACGCGTCAGAAAAGGCGAAGTATTTCTTCGTCTTCGGGTTGTACGTGGACTTGTGCGCGAGGTCGATCTTCTTCCCGTGCTTCTTCTCGACCTCCTTGTACACGTTCGACATGTCGATGACCTGCGACTCGTACGCCGCGGGCGGCGAGAGGAACATGAAGAGATCGTGGCCCTTCTTCGCCGACACCTCGGAGGCCGCCCGCGCGGCCAGGTCAACGAGGTTGATGTTGTCCACGATCACGTTCGTGTTGTTCTTCTGGCCCCACTCCTTGACGTAGGTGCCGTTGAACCACGTGTCCCAGGCAGGCACGAAATGGCTCCACTGGATGATCTTCAGCGTCTTCTGCTGCGCCTCCGCTCTTTGGGGAAAGAGAAAGGCGGGGCCCCCGACCCCGGCGGCGAGGGCGCCGCCTCCGGCGAGCCTTGCGAACCTGCGGCGGGTGATTCCGGTGGGAACAACCTTCTTCGTCATGGAGCGCTCCTTCGGCCTTCCGGCCTCTCACGGTGGCGTGATCGGATCGCGGGACGCTATTGAGTTGCCGCATGAGATCACTTCTCAACGGGGTCGGTCAACCGGTGTGGTATGAATCCCCATGGTGAATGATCGGGACATCCCTCTCGCCCTGACGTTCGACGACGTCCTCCTCCTCCCCGCCCACTCCCGCGTCCACCCCGCCGACACCGACCTCAGAACCCGCCTGACGGACGGGATCCTGCTGAACATCCCCGTGTTATCGGCCGCGATGGACACGGTCACGGAGTCGCGCCTCGCGATCGCGATGGCGCAGAACGGCGGCCTCGGGGTCATCCACAAGAACTTCACGATCGAGGCGCAGGCCGCCGAGGTCGACAAGGTGAAGCGCTCCGAGAGCGGAATGATCGTCGACCCTGTCACCTGCCGCCCGACGCAGAAGATCTCGGAAGCCCTCGAGGTCATGGCGAATTTCCGGATCTCCGGCGTCCCCGTCGTGGACGAACGCGGAAAGCTCGTCGGGATCCTCACGAACCGGGACCTCCGCTTCGAGACCCGCATGGACCTCCCGATCTCCGAGCGGATGACGAAGGAGAACCTCGTCACGTGCCCGCCCGGAACGACTCTCGAGCAGGCCAAAGAGCTCCTCCACCGCCACCGGATCGAGAAGCTCCTCGTCGTCGACCGGGGCGGCAACCTCAAAGGCCTCATCACCGTCAAGGACATCCAGAAGCAGATCAAGTACCCGAACGCCTGCAAGGACTCGCTCGGCCGCCTGCGCGTCGCCGCGGCCGTCGGGGCCTCGGCCGACCTCAAGGACCGCGCCCGCGAGCTCATCGCGGCGAAAGTCGACCTCCTCGTCCTCGACTCGTCGCACGGCCACAGCGAGGGCGTCCTCAAGGGCCTCGCCGCGCTCAAGAAGGCCTTCCCTTCGACGCCCGTTCTCGCGGGCAACGTGGCGACGGCCGAAGGTACGCGCGACCTCGTCAAGCGCGGCGCCGACGCCGTGAAGATCGGAATCGGCCCCGGCTCGATCTGCACGACGCGCGTCGTCACGGGCGCCGGCGTCCCGCAGATCCACGCGATCCTCGAGGCCATCAAGGGGATCGGCAAGTCGCGCGTGACGCTCGTCGCGGACGGCGGGATCAAGTTCTCAGGCGACGTCACCAAGGCGCTCGCGGCCGGTGCGCACTCCGTGATGATCGGGAGCCTCTTCGCGGGGACGGACGAAGCGCCCGGCGAGACGATCCTCTACCAGGGCCGCACGTTCAAAGCGTACCGCGGCATGGGCTCGCTCGGCGCGATGAAGCAGGGCTCGGCGGACCGCTACTTCCAGGACGAGGAGGAGCCGCGGAAGATGGTCCCCGAGGGCATCGAGGGCATGGTCCCGTACAAGGGCCCCGTCTCCACGCTCCTCGGGCAGCTGACGGGCGGCGTGCGGTCGGGCATGGGTCTGTCGGGGGCGGCCACGCTGCCGGACCTCGTCAAGAAGGCGAAGTTCGTGCGGATCACGGCGGCCGGGCTCAAGGAGAGCCATGCCCACGACGTCATCATCACGAAGGAAGCGCCGAATTACCGCCGGGAAGAGATCTGAGCGGACCGGTCTTCAACGACCACTTCTCCGGGCACGCCGGCGACTACGCGCGCTACCGGCCCATCTACCCGCCAGAGCTTTTCGAAGCCGTCGCCGCGCTTGCGGGGAGACACACGCTCGCCTGGGACGCCGGCACCGGCAGCGGGCAGGCGGCGTGCGGACTGGCGGACCATTTCGCCGAGGTCGTCGCGACGGACGCGAGCGCCGAGCAGATCGCGCACGCGACGCCGTGCCCCGGCGTGACGTATCGCGTGGCTCCCGCCGAGGACCCCGGGCTCGACGACGCGAGCGTCGATCTCGTCACGGCGGGCCAGGCGGTTCACTGGTTCGAGCAAGAGAGATTCTTCTTAGAAGTGAAGAGAGTGGGAAGCCCGGGCGCGGCGATCGCGGTCTGGGCCTACGACCTGTTCACGGTCGAAGGACCCTTTGGGGCCGTCTTTTCCGGGTTTCACGCATCCATCGAACGATTCTGGCCGCCCGAGCGCGCCCTCGTCGCCCGCGGCTACGCCGACCTCTTCTTCCCATTCGAAGAAATCCCTGTTCCGCCCGTGACGATGACGGCGGCGTGGGATCTCGAGAGGGTCCTCGGCTACCTTTCCACCTGGTCCGCGGTGAAGCGCTGCGCGAAGGAGACGGGCCGGGACCCGATCGCCGAATTCGCGGAACGATTTGCTGGCGCCTGGGGCGATCCCGCCAAGGAAAAGACCATCACCTGGCCGCTCATCGTCCGCGCCGGGCGGATCGGCTGACCGCTCAGCGCAGGAGCGTCCGGACCGCCTCCTCGAACTCCTTCTTCACCCTCCCGTGGCGTTCGCCCGTCGCGGGGCCGTCGAAACCGGAGTGGATCTTCACGATCCGGTGCGACCGGTCGAGGAAGAGAGTCGTCGGGTAGCCCTCGAAACCCTCCAGCGGCTTCACGGCCGCCGTCTCCTTCGCCGTGCGCGTCGTACCCGCGATCAGGACCGGGTACGTCACGCCGAAGCGCTCCGTGAATCGCCTGACCTGCCGGCGGTTCCGCTCCACGTCGTCCGTGTATTCGAACGCGAGGGACACGAAGCCGACGCCCCTCGGCCCGTAACGCGCCGCGAGGTCTCCGAGCACGGGAGCCTCATCGGCGCAATTCGGACACCACGTCCCCATGAAGCTCACGACCATCGGCTTTCCCGCAAAGCGCGAATCGGACGAGGAGACGAGCTTTCCCTCGGCGTCGGGATACGAAAAGGCGTAAGGCGCCTTCGGGTCCCTCGCGCGGACGACTTCGAATCCGCCCGGGAGGTTGGACGCGGCGGCCTTTGGGTCGAGGCGCGAGGCCTTCCACGAAACCGGGGGCGACGTGCGCGAGCGGTACTCGCCCGCGAGGGTCCCGTCCGCGAGGAGCTCGCCGTCGTAGCGGTACACGTGGACTCCGTCGAAAACGGTCAGGAGCATCCGCTCGCCGTCGAACCAGCCGTGGAGCGCACCGTAGTCGCCCGTGATCGAGAGTAGCGTTCCCGTCAGGACCGCGCCCTTCTGCGCGAAGACGCCCGTCAGCTTCTCGACCTTGCCGGGCGCTCCGCCTACTTCGACGGCCCACGAGCCCGCGAGAGACTTCCCCTCCTTCGGAGCGGGCGGCAGGGGCGGCGCCGCGCGCGACGCCGTGAACGGCACCTCGGCGACGCCCGAGATCACCGTGCGCCGATAAGACCCTTCCAGCGCGGCGCCCGCCTTGGCCGCCGTGATCGTCATGTCGTAGCTCGCGATCGCGAGGACGAGCGTCGTCCCGTCCCACGTCACGGACGACAGAGGCGACTCGACGCCGGAGTTCACGAGAGCGCCCGAGAGCTTCCCGCCCTTCCCCTCCGCGATGCGCACGTCGAAGTACACCGGGTACTCGGAGGTCGGAACCAGCGCCGCGTGCCAGAGGCCCACGGGCGCCGTCGACAGGAGGAGAGCGAGAAGATGCGCGGTCATTTCTTCTTCACCTTTTCCCGCAGCGCGCGGAGGGCGTCGGCGCGCTCCTTGAGCGCTTTCTCACGGCCTTCGCCGTCCGGCCGGTAGTAGTTCCGCCCCTGGAGCGCGTCGGGCAGGCACGAGAGGCCCGCCGTCTTCTCCGGCAGGTCGTGCGCGTAACGGTAGCCCTTGCCATAGCCCGCGTCCTTCATGAGCTTCGTCGGCG
>JBDTTJ010000157.1:0-7737 GCA_039930645.1 Acidobacteriota bacterium | reverse complement strand
CTGATCGGCCTCTCGACGGCGGCCGGCGCGTTCACCGAGGCGATCATCCGCGAGATGGCCGCGAAGACGCCGCGGCCCGTCATCTTCCCGCTTTCCAACCCCACGGCCCGAGCCGAGGCGCGCCCGGAGGACCTCATTCGATGGACGAACGGACGCGCGCTGGTCGCGACCGGCTCACCGTTCCCCCCGGCGGTCCTCGGCGGGCGCGCGTGGATCATTTCGCAGAGCAACAACATCTTCATCTTCCCGGCGGTCGGTCTGGGCGTGGCCGCGGCGGGAGCCCGGCGCGTCTCGGACGGGATGTTCCTCACCGCGGCCCGGCGCCTCGCGGACCTTTCGCCCGCGCTCAAGGACCCCGTCGCGTCGCTCCTGCCCCCGCTGGGCGAACTGCGCAGCGTGGCCGTGGAGGTCGCGTGCGCGGTCGCGGAAGCGGCCGTGCGCGAAGGCCTCGCGCCGGCCGCCGCCGCCGGGGATCTGCGGTCTCGCGTCGTGGCTCGGCAGTGGTTCCCCGCCTACGACGAGGAACCCTGACGCCGATTCCTAGGGCTTCTGCCCCGCCATGTCGGGCGCAGCGGGGATCTTCGGATCCTTCCAAACGCCAGGCTTGTCGAGCTCCTTGAGGAGGACCGCGACGCCCTTCTCGAGCGTGGGGTCGCCGCCCTTCACGCGCGAGCCCGCGTCGTCGAAGACCTCGATGTCGGGCGCGACGCCCTCGTTCTCGACGACCCACTTGCCCTCGCGGTCGTAGATCCGGAACGACGGAACCTGCACGGCCCCGCCGTCCACGAGCGACGGCCCGCCGGAGAGCCCGATGAGACCGCCCCACGTGCGCATCCCGATGACGGGTCCGAGGCCGTTCACCCGGAAGAAGTACGGCAGCGCGTCGCCGCCCGACGACGAATAGGAGTTGATGAGCATGGCCTTCGGGCCGTCGTGCGCGAAGCCCGGCGCGCGGTTGCTCTCGAGGCCGCGGCGCGCCCAGAACGCGAGCGTCTTGCGCGAGAAGACCTCGATCATCCGGTCCGGGATGAAGCCGCCGCCGTTGTAGCGGTCGTCGATGAGGAGCGCGGGCTTCGAAGCCTGCGAGTAGAAGAGCTTCTGGAGCATCCGGTTGCCCGGCTGGGCGGTGTCGGGGAGGTGGAGATAACCAACCTTGCCTCCGGAGAGCCTGTCGACCATCGCCATGCGGCTCTTGACCCAGTCGAGATAGCGCAGATTCTGCTCGGACGTGATCGTCCGGACCTGGACGGTGCGCGCCCCTTCCCGCGCGGGCGTGTCGGACACGAGAAGGGAAACGAGCTTTCCCCCCTTGCCCTCGAGGAGCCGGTAGGGATTGTCGGCCGCCGTCAGGTCGCGGCCGTCGATCGCGAGGAGGAAGCTCCCTTCCTTTACGCCCACGCCCGGCTCCGTGAGCGGCGAGCGCCAGCCGTCGTCCCAGTTCTCGCCCGGATAAATCTTCGTAATGCGAGTGCGGCCGGACGCGTCGGCGGCGAGCTCGCAGCCGAGCATCCCGCCCGCGACGCGCGAGACCTTGGGCTCGTCGCCGGACGCCACGTACGTATGCCCCGCCTCGAGCTCACCCATGATCTCGCCGAAGAGGAAATCGAGGTCGGCGCGGTGCGCGACGTACGGGACGAGCGCGCCGTAACGACGCTTCATCGCGTCCCAGTCCACGCCGTGCATCTTCTCGTCGTAGAACCAGTCGCGGACGATGCGCCACGCGTCGTCCCACATCTGCTTCGTCTCGGCGAGGGCGTCGAGCTTCACCTTCAGCCCGGCGAGGTCGAGTTTGCCGTCGCCGCCCTTCAGCGCAGCCTTCGCGTCCGTCACGAACCAGTCGGAGCCGACGCGATAGAGGATCTTCTTGCCGTCGCGCGAGATCTCCCATCCGGCGACGCCGTCGAGGGCCTTCTCTTCCTTCCGCTCCTTGAGGTCGTAGCGGTAGAGGGCGCGTCCGCCGGGTCCGCCGTCGCCGTCCCCGCCGCGGACGTACCAGACGGCGTCCGTCGTCGCGCCCATCTCGGGGTAGTTGCCCGCCGGGACGCCGGGCAGCGCCTGCGTGCGCGAGAGGAAGCCCGTGACGTCGATCGAGGTGGCGGGAACGTCCTTCTTGTCGGCCTTGTCCTTCTCGGCCTTGTCTTTCCCTTCCTTGGCGTCCTTGGCGTCCTTGGCTTCGGCCCCCTTCTCCTCGTCGTTCTTCGGCGGGAAGAGGGATGGCGTGCCGGCCGCGAGCGCCGCGACGTAGACGCGCGTCGCGCGCGGGTACACGTAGTTGAACTCGTACGCCGAAAAGACGAGCGGGTAGTCGCGCTCGGAGAGGAAGAAGAGGTACTTGCCGTCGGCGGAGAACGCGGGGTTGTGGTCGCGCGTCTGCCCGTCGCCGAGAAGAGACGCCTTCTTCGTGTCGATCGACCACACGGCGATCCCCGGCAGGCGCGTCGGGTGGCTCTTCTCGTACGCGAGCCACTTCGAGTCGGGCGACCACGTGTACGTGTCGAGGTCCTCCTGCGTACCCGTGTCCACGTCGGCGATCGCGCCCGACTCCACGTCGAGGACGCGCAGCCGGTGTTTCCGGTCGCCGTACGCGAGCTTCCTGCCGTCCGGGCTCCACGCCGGGTCGAACTTCCACGGCGCGCCGTCCTTCGTGACTTGTTTCGGTTCGCCGGAGCCGTCGGCCGCGCGGACATAGATCTCGTATTCGCCGGTCGCGTCCGAGAGGTACGCGATCCGCTTGCCGTCCGGCGACCACGCGGGCGCGCGCTCGCGGACGCCCTGCGTGTCCGTGAGCATCCGCGTCTGGCCGTCCTTCGCGGGCACGCTGAAGAGGTCGCCGCGCGCCTCGAGGATCACGCGGGCGCCGCTCGGCGAAAGGCTCGCGCCGCGGACGAACTCCTTGACGTCCTTCCACGCCGTCCCGAGAGGGGCGCGGTCCGACGCGAGCGTGATCGCGATCTTCGCGGCCTTCTCCGTCTTCGGGTCGAGGCGCCAGACGAATCCCCCGTTCATGAAGACGATCGCGCTGCCGTCCGAGGCGAGCGACGGCCACAGCACGTCGAAGTCCGTGAACGCCGTGGCCTTCCGCGTCTTCTTCGTCCTCACGTCGTAGCCGAAGAGGTTGAGCGTGTGGTCGCGGTCGGACGTGAACCAGATCGTGTCCCCGCTCCACATCGGGAAGTTGTCGGTGCCCTTCCAGTCCGTGATGCGCTCGGAGGCCTTCGAGGCGAAGTCGTACACGTAGACGTCCTGCGCGCGCCCGCCGAGCGTGCGCTTCCACGTCCGGAACTCGCGGTCCACCGGGCAATACGCGAGCTTCGTCCCGTCCGGCGAGAAGGAGGCCGTGCCGCCCTCGGGGATCTCGAGGGGCGTCTCGAGCCCGCCCCTCGGGTCGACGACGAAGTACCGCCCCATGCGGTTGTTCCAGGGCACGCGGTTCATCCGCACGAGGATCTTTCCGTCCTTCGTCCAGCCGAGCACCCAGTCGTCGAAGCCGCCGCGAGGCGGCATCGGGCCCGCGTCCGCGTAGAACGTGAGCTGCCTCGGCTCGCCGCCCCAGGAGGGCATCACGTAGACCTGCCGCGTCCCCGCGACCTCGCCCGAGAACGCGATCCACTTTCCGTCGGGCGAGATCTTCGGGAAGATCTCCTGACCCGCGTGCGTGGTGAGGCGGTACGCGGCGCCGCCCGCAATGGGCGCGCGCCAGAGATCGCCCGCGTACGTGAAGACGACGAAGTCGCCCCACGCGTCCGGATAGCGCAGGAGCCGCGCCTCGGGCGGGCCGTCGGGGCCGGCGGCGACGAGGGGCGAGGGGACGAGCAGGCACACCGGCAGCAGGAGGGCGAAGAGGCTCAGGCGGTTCTTCATCGACTGGAGAATACGGCCGGGGCGCGAAAAGGGTTGCGCGTCAGCCGCGCCGGCCGGCTCTCACGAGGAACGCGCAGACGAGGAGCAGGAGAGCGAACGTGACGGCTTCGCCCGGCACCCCCCCGACGAGCGGCGGCCGGCCCTTCGACGCGGCGCCGAGAGCGACGAGCGCGGCGACGACGACGCCCACGAGCCCTTCCCCGGCAACGAGTCCGGACGCCGCAAGGACGCCCGTGTCGGTCTCCGGAGCCGGCTGGCCCCTGCGCGCCCTCTCGACGAGCGCGCGGGCGCACCCGCCGGCGAAGATCGCCGCCATCGAGGCCAGCGGGAGGTAGACGCCGATCGCGAAGGCGAGCCCCGAGATTCCGCAAAGGATCACCGCCACCGAGATGCCCGCGCCCGAAAGAACGAGTCCCCACGGCAGCGAGCCCGAAAGCACGCCCTCGATGATGGTCTTCATGAGCGTCGCCTGGGGGGCGGGAATCTCCTTCGTCCCGAACGTGTAGACGTTCCCGAGGAGAAGGACCGTCGCCGCGACGCCCCAGCACGCGAATGCGGCGCCGATGAGCTGGCCGAGCTGCTGGCGGGCCGGCGTCGCTCCCACGAGCCAGCCCGTCTTGAGGTCCTGCGAGATGTCGCCCGCCTTCGACGCGGCGACCGCGACGATCGTCCCGACCGTGAGGACCGCCGCGCGGGCGCCGCCGTCCGTCCAGCCCGCCGCCGCGAAGAGCGAGGCGACGCCGAGGAGCGTCACGAGCGTGATGCCGGAGGTGGGCTGCGAGGAGACGCCGACGATGCCCACGATGCGCGCCGCGACCGCGACGAAGAGAACGCCGAAGATCCCGACGCCCGCCGCGCACACGGCCCGCTGAAGGGGACCCATCCCGCCCGCGAAGACGCCGGGGACGAGGCCCGCGACGAGGACGACGGCCGCGATGCCGCCGAAGACGAACCAGCCGGGCAGGTCGCGATCCGTGCGTTCGCGGCCGCCGGCGTGCCCCCCGCCGCCGCGGACACCGCGGATCACGGCGGCGAACGCGCCCGCCATCGTCGGGAGGTTCTTCAGGACGGTCAGGATGCCCGCCGTCGCGACGGCGCCCGCACCGATGTACCGCACGTACCGCGACCAGATCTGGCCCGCGGTCATCGCGGACACCAGGTTCGTGGTCTCGGGATAAAGCGGCGCCGAGAGATTCGCGCCGAAGAACGCGATGAGCGGGGTCAGGACGAGAGCGGAGACGACCGACCCGGCGACGAGGACGCCGGAGGAGCGGTACCCGAGGATGAAGCCCACCGCAAGGAGCGCGGGCGCGAGCTCGACGGCGATCTCGGCCTTCGGAAGGAACGGCAGCGCCATCCCGACCTCGTTCGGCACGAGGAAGAAGAGGCCGACGACCAGCTTGACGGCCGCACCGGCGGCCATGCCGCGAAAGATCCAGACGCTCCCGCTCGAGTCGGCGGCGGTCGCGCGCAGGACCTCGGCGCAGGCCGTTCCTTCCGGGTACGGGAGCTCCGCGTGGGCGTCGACGATGAGGAGGCGCCGCAGCGGGATCATCGCGGACAGGCCGAGGAGCGCCCCGAGGAAGCAGAGGACGACGACCTGCAGGTAGGGCGGCGTGAGGCCCCAGAGGAAGAGCGCGGGAATCGTGAAGATCGCCCCCGTCGCGAGCGACGTCGAGGCCGAGCCGATCGTCTGCGAGAGGTTCGCCTCGAGGATCGAGCCCTTCGCGCCGAAGAGGCGGAAGAGCGCGACCGTCATGACGGCGGCCGGGATCGAAGCCGAGACCGTCAGGCCGACGCGAAGGCCGAGGTACGCGTTCGCGGCGCCGAACACGAGGCCGAGCACGACCCCCGCGACCACGGCCTTCGCCGTGAATTCGGGGATGGACTCCTCGAGCGGAGAGACGCCCTGCTGCGCGGACACAGTCTCAGGACTTTAGCAGCGGCGCGGGCGCGCGCCCGAACTAAGATCGCGACGTTCGACTGAGCCAAGGGTTCGCCAAGGAGTTCACCCCATGACACCGCCGCACGTAACCGTCCTGATCGAATACCGCGCCCAACCCGACCACGTTGCGGAAGCCGTTTCCGAGCTCGACACGCTCGTTGCGAAGGTCGTGGCTTCGGAACCGAACTGCTTCGGGATCCGGCTCCTCCAGGACCCCGACGACCCGACGCACGTGCTCCTCTTCGAGGAATGGTCGAGCCGCGAGGCCTACCTCGGCCCGCACTTCCAGACGCCGCATCTCAAGGCGTTCGTCGAAAGGGCGCCGGCCCTCTTCTCGGGCCCGCCGGAAATCCGGTTCTGGGCCGAGCAGTCCCGCCACGCACGCTGAAGAAGCCGCCGCGCGCCGCGCGCGCGGAAGAGAAAGACGCGCTTCGCGCGAAGATTTCCTGGAAGGCTAATAGGATTGGGCCATGAGCCTTCGCAGAAGTGTCGCTTTCGCCCTCGGCACGGCCGCCGCCCTCTTCTCATTCGCAGAAATCTCTTTCTCTTCCTCTTCCCCCTCCTCCCCCGCCGCCTTCGACGCCGCGTTCACGCGGCGGACGATGCGCCTGGACCTGTTCCACACGGGCGGGCCGAAGGGCGAGGTCGTCGCGGCCGCCAGCGCCGGCGCGGTGGACGACGGGCCGTGGGCCGGCAGCCTGACGCGCCTCCTCGACGACACGAACCTCGGGACCACCTTCTTCGAGGTCCGCGACCCGAAGACGAACCGCGTGCTCTTCTCGCGCGGGTATTCCTCGATCTACGCCGAGTGGGAGTCGACGGGCGAGGCGAAGAAGGCCTCGCGCACGTTCCCGGAATCACTGCGTTTCCCGTGGCCGAAGGAGCCCGTGCAGGTCGTCCTCTCGCGGCGGGACTCCGAAAATGTCTTCCAACCCTTCTTCTCGACGACCGTCGACCCGGCCGCGGCAAACCCCGCGCCGCGCGCGGCCGCCGGCAAGGTCTGGACCGTGTTCGAGAACGGCCCCTCGACCGAGAAGCTCGACCTCCTCATGCTGGGCGAGGGCTACGCCGAAAAAGACCTGCCGAAGTTCCATTCCGACGTGAAGAAGCTCGCCGACCTCCTCTTCAGGTACGAGCCGTTCAAGTCCCGGCGCGGAGACTTCAACGTCCGCGCGCTCGACCTCCCGTCGGCCGAAACGGGAGTCTTCCGGCCCGACTCGAAGATCTTCCGGCGCACGCCGCTCTCGGTGCAGTACGGGATCTTCGGCTCGGAGCGCTACGTCCTCACGTATGACGACCGCGCGCTGCGCGAAGCCGCCGCGGCGGCGCCGTACGACTTCCTCGAGATCCTCGTGAACGACGCGCGCTACGGAGGCGGCGGGATCTTCAATCACCAGGCGACGGCGGCCGTCGACTCGTCGTGGGCCGAGTACCTCTTCGTCCACGAGTTCGGCCACCACTTCGCGGCGCTCGCCGACGAGTACTACACGTCCGACGTCGCGTACGAGACCGGTGCGGCCGACAAGCCGGAGCCGTGGGAGCCGAACGTCACGGCGCTGAAGGACGCAAAGAAGCTGAAGTGGGCCGACCTCGTGGAGAGCGGGACGCCGCTGCCGACCCCGTGGGAGAAGGAGACGTTCGAGAAGCGAAGCCGCGAGATCCAGAAGACGCGCCGCGCGATCGTCGCCGCCGGAAAGCCGCCCTCGGCGCTCGACGAGCTGTTCCGCGACGAGGCGAAGGAGGAGACCGCCCTCCTCGGCTCCATGAAGTGGTCCGGCAAGGTCGGGGCGTTCGAGGGCGCCGCGTACGAGGCGAAGGGCCTCTACCGCTCCTCGGCCGACTGCATCATGTTCACGCGCGACAACGTGGGTTTCTGCCCTGTCTGCCGCCGCGCGATCACGCGGATCATCGACCAGTACGCGCGGCCGTAG
>JBDTTJ010000156.1:0-7747 GCA_039930645.1 Acidobacteriota bacterium | reverse complement strand
GACGCGAGCTTGCCGTCGGCCGCGAAGAACATCGTCTCGTTCGGGCGCTTCGAGTTGAGCTTCATCGTCGCGTCGCCCGAGGGGTCGAGGACGAGCGTCCCGGGGAACGGCGGCACGAGGTTCTTCTCCTTCAGCCACGCGTCCAGGGCCGCGAAATCCTTGTCGTGCGCGATGAGGACGAACTCCACGCTCGTGTCGCCCTTGAGCGCCTCCTGCTGGAGGAAGATTCCGGCGAGCTCGTCGGAGGCGCCGGGCGCCGCCGTCGAGAAGAAGTGCAGGACGAGCGCGTGGCCGGGCTTGCCGACGAGGTTGCGGCTCTTGCCGTCGCGCGTCTCGACGACGAGGCGTCCGCCGGCGTCGAGGTTCAGGATCCCGTGGTCGTGATCGGGGTGGGTGGCCGGCGTGAGCGACAGCCAGTACGCGTAACCCATGGCGACGGCGACGAACGCGCCGGCGGCGAGGAGAACGGTGCGGCGGCGGGAAGGGGTCATGGCTTGCTCCCGGCGTCCGCCTCCGGGCGGACGTCCGTTTCGGTTTCGACGTTGAAACGCCTCAGATTCGTGAACGTCGCCCGGAACGACGTGTCGAGACGGAAGAAGAGCGCGGTCTTCCCGGTCACGCGGAAGTCCACGGCGCACGGGAACCAGAGGCCGCCCCCGGCGGGCTGGCCCGTGTACGAAATGTCCGCGTCCTTCACGTTCGCGGCGAGTCCTCCCGCGACTTTCACGGGGCGGGTCAGGCGCGCCTCGACGGACCGGACCTGGAACGTGGACGCGTCGATCACGGCGCGGCCCTCGAGGGCGTTCAGCGCGCGGTCGCCGAGCCCCTTCGGAGCCGGAGCCGTGGGGCTCGGAGAGAAATCGAGGACATAGGCGGGCCGCCCTTCAATGACCTCTTCGCCCACGAGCCGAATCGTATACCGGTCGATGAGCTCCGAAAGGCGGCGCGAGCCGACGAGCGGGTCGTCCTCGTCGCCAGCGACGCGCGGCGGGGCCTTGGCCGCCGCCTCGGCCCTCTCCTCGACGCGGCGCCTCCTGCCCTTTTCGTCCCGTTCGGCCGCCTTTCTCTTTTCGTCTTCCGTCGCCGGACGGCCGTCGACCTCGACGAGCTCCCGCGAGCTTTCCGCGCCGTTCTCGCCGGCGAGGACGTAGAAGAGGCGCGATTCGACCTTCTCCGGGCGGCCCTTCGCGCCCCACGTGATCTGGACCTCGCGCTGGTCGAACGCCGAGCCCTCGAAGACGGTCTCGACCCGCCGCTGGCTCTTCACGACCCGCCGGATCAGCTCGACCGGATCCACGTCCGACGCGCCCGCGGGCCCCGCGGCCAGCGCGAAGGCGAATCCGGCAGCGGCGGCGTGGCGGAAACTTCTCACCCCGGAAGGATACGGCGTCTCGACGGGCCGATTTCGGTACGATCGGGGGACAAGGAGAGCGAATGCGGGTCATCGTCACCGGCGGAACCGGCTTCATCGGGCCGAAGCTGTGCGAGCGTTTCGTCGCCCGGGGGCACGACGTGATCGCCTTGACCCGCGACGCGTCGCGCTCGCGCGACCACGTGCACCCGAAGGTGCGCGTCGTCTCGTGGGCCGAGGGCGCGGCCTGGGAAGGGTTCGTCGACGGCGCCGGCGCCCTCGTGAACCTCGCCGGCGAGACCATCGCCCAACGCTGGACGGCCTCCGCGAAGGAGCGCATCGCGCAGAGCCGCCTGAACGCCGCCTCCCGCCTGAAGGCGGCCGCCGAGAGGGCCGCACAAAAGCCCGGCGTCCTCGTGAACGCGTCGGCGGTCGGCTACTACGGCCCGCGCGGCGACGAGATTCTCGACGAGAGCGCGCCCCCCGGTGAGGACTTCCTCGCGAAGCTGTGCGTCGACTGGGAGGCGGCCGCGCGCGCCCTCGAGCCGCTCGGCACGAGGGTCGCCATGCTGCGGACGGGCGTCGTCCTCGGCGCGGACGGCGGCGCCCTCGCGAAGATGCTTCCTCCGTTCAAGGCGTTCGCGGGTGGGCCGCTCGGCAGCGGCAAGCAGTGGATGTCGTGGATCCACGAGGCCGATCTCGTCGAGATGTACGTCTGGGCCACCGAGAATCCCGCCGTCGCCGGGCCCGTGAACGCGACGGCGCCGAACCCCGCCACGATGCGCGACTTCGCGACCGCGCTCGGCCGCGCGCTCCACCGGCCGAGCTTCGCCAGGGCCCCTGCCGCCGCGATCCGGCTCGCGCTCGGCGAGATGGCGACGGTCGTCCTCGACGGCCAGCGCGTCGTGCCGAAGAAGGCTCTCGACCTCGGGTTCACGTTCCGCTTCCCGGACGTCCGCCCCGCGCTGAAGGACGTCGTCGGAGACTGATGGCGCTCGTCGGCCGCAGCGTCCCCCGCCCGGACGGACCCGCGAAGGTCACGGGGCGGGCGCGCTACGTCGACGACGTCACGCGCCCCGGCACGCTCGTGGGCGCCACGCTGCGCTCGACGGTCGCGCGCGGGCGGCTGCGCGGCATCGTGAGGGACCTCTCCTTCGACTGGACCGGGCTCACGGTCGTCACGGCCGAGAACGTCCCGGCAAACGTCGTCGCTCTCATCGAGGAGGACCAGCCCGTCCTCGCATCGGACGACGTCCGCCACGCGGGCGAGCCGCTGGCCCTCGTCGCGGGCGAGGACGCGCTGAGGGTCCAGCGCGCGCTTCAGCACCTCAGAGCCGACATCGAGCCGCTTCCTCCGGTCCTCACCGTGGCGGACGCCCTCTCGCGCACCGCGCAGATCTACGGCTCCGACAACGTCTTTCGGACCGTCCACATCGCGAAGGGCGACGCGGCCGCCGCGATCGCGGCCTGCCCCGTCCAGCTCTCGGGGACGTACACCACGCCCCACCAGGAGCACATCTACCTCGAGCCGCAGGGCGTCCTCGCGTTCTGGGACGAGGGCGGCGGCGCGCACGTGCTGTCCTCGTGCCAGTGCCCGTATTACATCCACAAGGGGATCAAGCGCACGTTCGGGCTCACGGACGAGCGCGTCGACGTGACGCAGGCCGTCACGGGCGGCGGCTTCGGCGGCAAGGAGGAGTACCCGACGATCCTCGCGCTCCACGCTCTTCTCCTCGCGAAGGCGAGCGGCCGGCCCGTGAAGATGATCTACGACCGCAAGGAGGACATCGAGGCGACGACGAAGCGCCACCCGTCCTCCGTGTCGATCACGTCGGGCTGCGACCGCGACGGGACGCTGCGCGCCGTCTCGATCCGGATCGTCTTCGACGGCGGCGCGTACGTGACGCTCTCCCCCGTCGTCCTCTCGCGCGGCGCGCTCCACGCCGCGGGCGCGTACCGGTGGGAGCACGTCGCGATCGAAGCGCAGGCCGTCGCCACGAACACGCCGCCGAACGGAGCCTTCCGCGGATTCGGCGCGCCCCAGACGATCTGGGCCATGGAGCGGCACATGGACCGGATCGCGCGCACGCTGCGCCTCGACCCGCTTCTCCTGCGCGAGAAGAACCTGCTGCGCGTGGGGGACACGACGCCGACCGGCCAGTTCCTGAAGGAGTCCGTCGGCGTCGCCCGCTGCGTCGAGGAGGCGAAGAAGGCGAGCCGATGGGAGGAAAGGCGCGCGTCCCCGGCGCCGGCCGCCTCCGGCATGTTCCGCCTGGCGCCGCCCGGCGCCGTGACGGCGCGCAAGGCCCGCGGCATCGGCGCGAGCGTCTACCTGCACGGCGCAGGCTTCACCGGCTCGGGCGAGCTCGCACACCGCGCGCGCATCGCGGTCGACCTCCTCGCGGACCCGAAGACGGGCCGGGCTCGCTTCCGCGTCCGCGGCGGCTCGACGGACATCGGACAGGGCACGGAGACGGTCTTCCGGCAGATCGCGGCCGAGGCCCTGTGGGTCTCGATGGACCGCGTCGAGTTCGCGACGCCCTCGACGGCGGCCGTGCCCGACTCCGGCCCGACGGTCGCGTCGCGCACCGTGATGGTCGTGGGCGGCGTCCTCGAGGCGGCTGCCCGGTCGCTCTTCGCCCAGATCGAGGGAGAACGCCAGCAGAAGGGCGGCTCGTTCGAGGACGCGGCCCGCCGCCTCCTTGCGGCCCACGGGACGGTCACCGTCGAGCGGGAGTACGAGCCGCCGCCCGGCCTCGCGTGGGACGACGCCACGTATCGCGGCGACGCGTATCCCGTGTACGGCTGGGGCTGCGCGATCGCGGAGGTCGAGGTGGACCTCGACACGTTCGAGACGAGCGTGCTCGGCCTCTGGAGCGCGCACGACGTCGGCAAGGCGATCCACCCGACGAACTGCAAGGGCCAGATCGAGGGCGGCCTCCTGCAGGCGATCGGCTGGGCCCTCCAGGAGAACCTCGTGATGCGCGAGGGCCGCGTCGTGAACGCCCGCCTGACGGACTACGTGATCCCGACGATTCTCGACGCTCCCCGCTTCACGACGCTCCTCGTCGAGGATCCGTTCTCGAGAGGTCCCGGCGGGGGTGCCAAGGGCCTCGGCGAGATCCCGATGGACGGCGGCGCGCCGGCGGTCGCCGCGGCCGTCGAGCACGCGACGGGAATCGTCTGCGACGACCTCCCGCTCCTGCCCGAAAAGCTCTTCGCGCTCTCGAAGGAGACCCGGCGGTGAACGTGCGCTTCACGCTCAACGGGAAACCCGCGGCCCTCGACGCGCCGCCCGCCGCGCGGCTTCTCGACGTCCTGCGCGGAGCGCTCGGCCTGACGGGCACGAAGGAGGGCTGCGGCGAGGGCGAGTGCGGATCGTGCACCGTCCTCCTCGACGGCGCCCCCGTGAACGCGTGTCTCGTCCTCTTCGGGCAGGTCGAGGGCCGCGCCGTCACGACCGTCGAGGGCCTCGGCGACGGCGCGCATCTCTCGCCCCTCCAGGAAGCGTTCGTGAAGGAGGGCGGCGCTCAGTGCGGAATCTGCACGCCCGGCTTCCTCGTCTCGGCCGAGGCGCTCCTCGCGGCCATCCCCCAGCCCGGCGAGACGGACATCCGCGAGGCGCTCGCGGGCAACCTCTGCCGCTGCACCGGCTACCAGCGCATCGTCGAGGCCGTACGAGCCGCCGCGAAGGAGAGGACGTCGCGTGAGCCTGGCTGAGCTGCCCCTCCACGGCTTCGAGCGGCCCGCGTCGCTTGCCGACGCCTGCGCGACTCTCTCGCGCCGCGCGGGCAAGGGGGAGGAGACCGTCCTCGTCGCGGGCGGCACGGACTGGGTCGTCTCCCAGCGGCTCGCGCCGCTCTCGCTCGGCGGCGAGCTGCCGCTCGTCCTCGACGTCTCGCGCATCCCCGAGCTCCTCGGCGTGAAGATCGCGGGCGAGCGCGCCGCGATCGGCGCCGCGGCGACCTACTTCGAGATCCGCCACCATTCGGCCCTTTCGCGCCGCGTTCCGATGCTCACGGCGATGGCGCGCGACGTGGGCGCCCTGCAGATCCAGGCGCGCGGGACGCTCGGCGGCAACCTCGCAACCGCCTCGCCCGCCGCCGACGGGAGCGCGGCCCTCATGGCGCTCGACGCGGACGTCGTCGTCGCGAGCGTCCACGGCGAAAGGCGAATTCCGATCGGGCAGTGGTTCACGGGTTACCGGCGCACGGCGCGCGCCGCCGACGAGATCATCGCGAGGATCGAGTTCACCCTTCCGAGGACGGGCGCGCACCAGGTGTGGCGCAAGGTCGGGACACGCGCGGCGCAGTCGATCTCGAAGGTCGCCCTCGCGGCCGTCGGCGAGTACGAGCGCGGCCGCTGCGTCCGCGTCGGGCTCGGGATGGGCTCCGTGGCGCCCGTGACGGCCGCCCTCCCCACGGTGCGCGCCCTCGCCGTCTCGCCCGGCCCTCTCGCCGTGCCCGACGACCAGCTCGACGCCGCCGTGCGCCGCGACATCGCGCCGATCGACGACGTGCGCTCCACCGCGACCTACCGGGCGCACGTCGCGTCCGCGCTCGTCCGCGGCTTCTTCCGGACGCTGCGCCCCGTCTCGAACGCCGGCTGAACGTCCGCCCTAGAGGTAGGTCGTCCAGACCGCGCGGCTTCGGCTCTTGAAGTCTCCGTACCGCACGCACGGCACGTAGAGCGCGAGAACGACGCCGATCCAGAGCGCGTACACGCCGGGCAGGGAGAGCCCGTAGCCGGGCGGGGGCGGCACGACGAACGACGGCGACTGGAACGCGGCCCAGCGCACGAACGTTCCCGAGAGGCTGCCCGCCTGCACGGCCGCGACGGCGACGGCGAGGACGTGAATGAGGGGCAGGTGCGCGACGTAGAAGAACATCGGGACCTTCCCGTACGCGGAGAGAAACCGGCCGGCCGCGCCGGGCGGGCGGTCGACGAGCGCGAACGTGATCAGGAGCGGCCCGAGCGTCATGAGAAGAAAACACAGGGAAGGCGGGTACTTCTCGCAGTTCAGGAACGCCGCAAACGTCATCACGGCGGTTTTCTGCGGGGCCCAGGCGCGCGGATCGCCGTAGGCGTTCGCGAGGCGGAGGACCACGAACGCCGTCGTCGCGGCGAAGCCGAGGGCGAACGTGAGGCGCCGGCGCTCCGCCCGCGGCCGCGCGAGAAGCGCGCCGAACCCGTACCCGAGCGCCATGACGCCCGGCCACGGGATCGCGGGATAGCCGACGATGAGCGTGAAGAGCCCCGGGAGCGGGAATCCGGGCGGCGGCGTCCCGAAGGGAATCATCCCGCCCGCGTGGAGGATCTTCCACGCGGCGCCGGCGAGGGCCGTGAGCGGGAGCTTGTCGACGAAATCGAACGCGTTGTGCCCCGCGACGAGGACGGCCCCGATCGCGGCGATCGCCCACGGGCCGAGACGCAGTTTCACGAGCAGTGCGAGAACGAGCATCGCGACGCCCAGCGACCACAGGGTCGCGATGAAGCCCATGGGCCAGAGGTTGAAGAGCCACACGAAGCGCAGGACGAAGAACTCGAGCGCGATCAGGAAGAGCCCGCGCGACGCGAGGAACCGCGCGAGGCTCTCCGGCGTCCTCCCGCGCGAAAGCGACAGGAACGCGGCGGTTCCCGCGAAGAAGCTGAAGCCGGGCGCGCAGAAGTGCGTGAACCAGCGCGTGAAGAAGAGGTCCGGCCAGGTCCGGGTCATGTCGACCGGGTCGAACGGGATGCTCGACACGTAATCCCGCACGTGGTCGAGCGCCATCACGACGATGATCGCGCCGCGCAGGACGTCGAGAGCGTCGACGCGCGGGACACCGGCGCGAGCCGGGGCGTCCGTTCCGAGGGCCGACATGTGACCCCATCTTATCGATGCGCTGAAACTCCGTCTCGCCAGCGACTGGGACGTGCGCTAAAATCGGTCTTTCCAATCTGACTCGAGGAGCAAAGCATGGGGTCCATGACGCCGCCGGTGGTGAAGCAAGGCGTGACGGCCAGGTGTTGGGCCGCATGCATGGAATCGTGGTCTTACATGGTCGGTGACTGGCCTAACAAGACCCAGGATGTCTTCGTTCAGCAGTACGGAAGTACGAACGGCGCCTTGGAAGCAGGCAGCTCGAAATTCCTCGCGTTCGGAGACGCCTATGACCTGGATACCCAGTTTTTCAACCCCGGGAAGCTCACGGCGGCCGTCGTCAGCGACCTGCTCGAGGGAGGTTCGGGCTATTTCATGTTCATCGAGCAGCAGTCGCCCGGAATCAGCCATGCGAGGCTGGCCTATGCGGTCAGCCGGGGCTACATCGGCGCGATGGAGCCGGCTTCCAACCGGGGCAATTACCTTTGGGGCCGGCCGGAGGCTCTGAAAAGGACGATGGTGCTCGTCTAGGT
>JBDTTJ010000155.1:0-7801 GCA_039930645.1 Acidobacteriota bacterium | reverse complement strand
GAGAACGCGGACCTCGTCCTCTATGTCGTGGATGCGCACGCCGGCGTGGCCGAAGAGGATGAAGATTTTCTTAGAGTGGGAAGAGGGGAGAGGCTGATCGCGATCCGGGCGAAGGCCGACCTCGTTGCGCTGGCCCCACCCGCAATTCCTTTCAAAGAAGATCCTTCTCCTTTTCCATTTTCCGAAGTCACCGTCTCCGCGGTCACGGGCGCTGGCCTCGACGCGCTGCGCGCGGCGATCGCCGCGCGGCTCGGCCTCGTCGAGGCCGAAGGAGAGTTGCTCGTCCTCGCGCGGCACAAGGAGGCGCTCGAGTCGGCGGCACGCCTTCTTGCGGAGGCCGGCGCGCTCGCTGCCGAAGGGAGCGACGCCGAGCTCGTCGCGTCGCGGGCGCGAGAAGGCCTCGTCGCGCTCGGCGCGATCACGGGGGAGACCGCCACCGAGGATCTCCTCGACCGGATCTTCTCGACGTTCTGCGTCGGCAAGTAGGCGGCGCCGTTAAAGTGTCGCCCGTGAGCCGGACATGGGACGTCGTCGTCGTCGGGGGCGGGCACGCGGGCGCGGAGGCCGCGCTTGCGGCCGCGCGCCTCGGCGCCGAGACGCTTCTCGTGACCGGCGATCCCGCGACGATCGGCCGGATGAGCTGCAACCCCGCGGTCGGCGGGCTCGCGAAGGGACAGGTCGTGCGCGAGATCGACGCGCTCGGCGGCGCGATGGGTCTCGTCGCGGACCGCACGGCGATCCAGTTCAAGGTGCTGAACGCCTCGCGCGGGCCCGCCGTGCGCGGATTGCGCTGCCAGTCCGACAAGGCGCTCTACGCGGCGGAGCTCCGCCGGGTCGTGGAGTCGGCGCCGGGTGTCACGGTGGCCGCGGGAACGGCGGCGGGGTTCAAGGTGGAGAAGGGCCGGCTCGCCGGCATCGTCCTCGAAGACGGGACGGCGCTCCCGTGCCGCGCGGCGGTCGTGACGACCGGGACGTTTCTTTCGGGCCTCGTGCACGTGGGGGAGAGCCGCCGCGAGGCGGGCCGATGGGACGAGCCGCCGGCGAAGACGCTCTCTCACGCGCTCTCGGCGCTCGGCCTCCGCCTCGGGCGCATGAAGACGGGCACGCCGCCGCGCGTCGCCGCGGGGAGCGTGGACGTTTCGCGCATGGACCGCGCGGCGGGCGACGCGCGGCCGGAGGCGTTTTCGTTTCGCTCGCGCGTCGGGAAGTTCCCCGCGCAGCCCCAGGTCGACTGCTGGTTGACGCACACGGGAGCGCGCGTCCACGACCTCATCCGCGAGAGCCTGCCGCTGTCACCGCTCTACGCGGGGCGCATCACCGGCCGGGGCCCGCGCTACTGTCCGTCCATCGAAGACAAGGTCGTGCGCTTTCCCGACAAAGCGCGCCACCAGATCTTCGTCGAGCCCGAGGGTCTCTCGACCGACTGGCTCTACCTGAACGGGCTCTCGATGTCTCTCCCTCCCGCGACGCAAGAACAAATCGTTAGATTAATTAATGGGTTGGAGCGAGCAGAGATCCTTCGGCCCGCTTACGCGGTCGAGTACGATGTCGTATTCCCGGAGCAGCTGGAGGTGTCTCTCGAGACGCGCGCGCTGCCGGGGCTGTTTCTCGCGGGGCAGATCAACGGGACGTCCGGCTACGAGGAGGCGGCCGGGCAGGGCCTGGTCGCGGGCGCGAACGCGGCGCGCGCGGCGCGAGATCTCGGCGAGCCGCTCGTTCTCTCGCGCGACGAGGCGTACGTGGGCGTGATGCTCGACGACCTCGTGACGCTCGGCCTCGACGAACCCTACCGGCTGCTGACGTCGCGCGCGGAGCACCGCCTCCTCCTCGGCGCCGACAGCGCGTACGCGCGACTCACGGAGAAGGCGGTCGCCTTCGGGCTGGTGACGCCCGAAGACGCCGAGCCGATTCTCGAGGCCGAGGCGCGCCACGCGCGCGTCGCCACGGCGTTCGAGGCGGCGCGGGTGACGCCCGACCGCGCGACGCGCGCGCGCCTCGCCGAGGAGGGCGTGAACGTGGGCGAGGAGACGACGCTCGCCGGCCTCCTCCGGCGCCCGGAGCTCGCGGCTTCGACGCTGCGCGCGTTCCTGGCGGAGGCGCTCGACGAAGGAGCGCGCGGGGACCTCGCCGCGCTCGACGCCGGGGCGCTGGACCGTGTCGCGTCCGAGCTTCGCTACGCGGGGTTTCTCCAGCGCGAACGGCAGACAGTGGCCCGCCTCAAGCGCGCGGGCGGGCGGCGCATCCCGCGCGACTTCGTCTACCGAGGCACGCCGGGGCTCTCGCTCGAGGCCGTCGAAAAACTCGAGCGGCATCGGCCAGGCACGCTCGGCCAGGCCGCGCGCATCCCCGGTGTGACGCCCGCTGCCGCGGCGCTTCTCCTCGCGCGGCTTCTTGCGCGCGACCGGAGCGTGGCCGCGTGAGGGACGCTGCGCTCCGGGCCGAGGTGGCGCGCGTCGTCGCGGCGCTGCCCGCCGGGGTTCGCCCGCAGGCCGAGGCCGCACGCGAGGGGCTCGTGGCCTTCCTCGCGTTCCTCGCGGAGCGGAACGGGGAGATGAACCTCGTCTCGGCGCGCGCGGTCGAGCCGGAGGCGCTCGCGGGACACCTTGCGGACGCGCTCGCCGGACTGCCCTTTCTTCCGGCACTGCGTCCGGCGCCGATCCGCCTCCTCGATCTGGGCTCGGGTGGCGGGTTCCCGGCGCTTCCGCTCCTTCTCGTGAGGCGCGACGTCGAGGGCACGCTCGTCGACTCGATCCGCAAGAAGGGCACGTTCCTGACGGAGGCTGCCGAGCGCCTCGCGTTGACCGCGCGCATCGTGAACGCTAGATTCCCGGACTCGTTTCCGATGGCGAAAAGCGGGCCCTTCGACGTCCTCACGACCCGCGCCGTCGGCTCGGCGGGGAAGCTCGTCTCCGCGGCCCGGCCGGCCCTTGCTCCCGGCGCGCGGGCGCTGCTCTGGACGACGGAGCCGCTCGTGAGGGACGCCGTCCGGGACAGCTGCGCGAAGGTTTCCGCGTTCCACCGCGACCCCGGTAGCGAGCGACGGGGCCTCCTCGTCCTGGAATGTTTCACGTGAAACATCGCGTTCTCGCCGTCGCGAACCAGAAGGGCGGAGTGGGGAAGACCACGACCGCCGTCAGCCTCGCGGCCGCCCTCGCCGCGCTGGAGCGGCCGGTCCTGCTCGTTGATCTCGACCCGCAGGGCAACGCGACCGGCGGGCTCGGCGTCGACAAGGCGGAGCTCCTCCGCACGACGTACGACTGGCTCCTGGGCGAGGCCGCGTTCGAGGAAGTCGCCCGGTCGACCGAACTGCCCTGCCTGACGCTCCTGCCCGCGAACCGCGACCTCGTCGGCGCCGAAGTCGAGCTGGTGAGCGCCGAGCGGCGGGAGTTCCGGCTCAAGGAGCGGCTCGCGGGGGTGAAGAACCGGTTCGAATACGTCTTCGTCGACTGCCCTCCCTCCCTCGGGTTCCTCACGCTCAACGCGCTCGCGGCGGCGGACGGGCTCCTCCTTCCGATCCAGTGCGAGTACTACGCGCTCGAGGGCGTCTCCGAGCTCCTCGCGACGATGGAGCGGGTGAAGGAGAGCCTCAACCCAACCCTCGAGGTCGCGGGCGTCGTCCCGACGATGTGGGACGAGCGGACGAATCTTTCTCGCCAGGTCCTCGACGAGATCCGCAAGCACTTCGGCGACCGCGTGTTCAAGACGCCGGTGCCTCGCAGCGTGCGGCTGGCCGAGGCGCCGTCCTTCGGCAAGCCGATCCTCCTGTACGACGCGCGCTCGCGCGGGGCCGAGGCGTACCTCGCCATCGCCCGCGAGATGCTCAAGCGCGACGCGCGCTGACGCGCGGCGGGCCCGTCTCCGCGCGGCGGCTGTTACGATTCCGCCGATGTCCCGAAAACCCGCGCTCGGCCGAGGCCTGTCGGCCCTGATCCCCACGGCGAAGCCGGGCCGCGAGGCCGGCGGCCTCCGCACGGTGCCCCTCGCGCTCCTCGACGCGAACAAGCGGCAGCCTCGCCGGCGCTTCGACGACGACGGGATCGCCGAGCTCTCGCGCTCGATCGCGAAGACGGGGATCCTGCAGCCGGTCCTCGTCACGCGCGAAGGGGAGCGCTACCGGATCCTCGCGGGCGAACGACGCGTCCGCGCGGCGCGCCTCGCGGGCCTCTCCGAGATCCCTGTCGTCGTGCGCGAGGGTGTCGCGGACCGCGACCATCTCCTCATCGCCCTCGTCGAGAACCTTCAGCGCCGGGACCTCACGGCCCTCGAGGAAGCCGAGGCCTACCGCCACCTCCGTGAGGACTTCGGTCTCACGCAGGAGGACGTCGCCGAGCGCGTCGGCAAGGACCGCGCGACGGTCGCGAACGCGCTGCGCCTCCTGAAACTCCCCGCCGCCGTGCGCGAGGCGCTCGAGGAGGGCGCGCTGACGGCCGGCCACGCGCGCGCGCTCCTCGCGCTCTCCTCCGCCGCGGACCAGGAAGCGCTCGCGAAGGAGATCGTCCGGCGCGGCCTGAACGTGCGCGCCGTCGAGGCGCGCGTCGCCGCGCTCGGCAAGGGCGTCGGCAAAAAGAAGAAGAACCGTACGGTTGACGCGGACACGCGCGACGCGGAGCTCCGCCTGGGACGCGCGCTCGGCACGAAGGTCGAGATCCGGAGAAAGAAACGCGGCGGCGAGGTGCGCATCGCGTTCTACTCCGAGGAGGAGCTCATCGGCCTCTTCGAGAAGCTGTCGGGCGGGGGAGACGCGTGAGCGCGAAGAAGTCCAGCGGCACCCTGAACGGATTCCTCGACCGCGGCGCGCGGCTCGAGGGCACGCTCACGTTCGACGACGTGTTCCGGATCGACGGCGCCTTCAAGGGCACGATCGTCTCGGACGCCGAGCTCGTGGTCGGAGACGGGGGCCTCGTCGAGGGCGAGATCCGCGTCGGGCGCCTTGCCGTGTCGGGGACCGTGCGCGGCGTCATCCACGCCACCGAGCGCATCGAGGTCCACGCGGGCGGGCGGCTGTTCGCCGAGATCCACGCGCCGGCTCTCGTCGTCGAGGAAGGCGCCGTGATCCAGGGCGCCGTCGAAGCCGGCGCCGCGCGACCGGCCGGAGACGAGGGACCCGGCCCGGAAAAAACCTAACGGATCCCTCGTTCGAGGACCGGGAACGCCGAGCCGACGAGCGCGTGCGCGATCGTCGTCTCGACGCCCGCGGGGAGTCCCGCCGCCGCCGCGACCTCGACGAGCTCCTGGTCGACGGCCGTGAGGTTCCGAGCCTCGATAGCCGTGTCGAGGACGCGCTCGGCGGAGGCCGCGGGGAAATTCAGCTCGCAGACCGGCACGAGCGTCTCCCCGCCCGTCCGCAGCGCGAGGCCGTACGTGCGGCAGGTCGTGGGGCGCGCCGCGTAGACCGCGCAACGGCCGGAGGGAAGCTCGAGCGCCGGGCAGGGCGTGCCGCGCGCGGCGAGGAACCACGCTCCCTCGTCCGCATCGCTTCTCTCGGGATCGAGCAGGCCCGCCGCCGCGTCTCCGGGAAACGTCGCGGCGCTCTGCTCGACCGCGCGCGTCGCGCGGGAGAGGACGGCCGCGCGAGCGCCCGCGGGCAGCTCGGCAACCGCGTGGCGCAGCGCGAGCGCTTCCGGCAGGCCGATTGCGAAGAGGCCGACGCAGCAGCCGAAGCAGCCCGATCGACAGGCCAGCTCCCCGGGACGGAGCTCGGCGGTCCTCTCCTTCCAGAGCCGGTCGGCCCCCTCGAGAGCCGTTATCAAACGATAGCTTAGTTTCTGCGTTGGAGGCATGGCTGCGCCGGCCGATCATGGCAGGCGAGGGAAAGCGCGGGAAGGGCGCGGCTGATGCGCCCGAGGTTTGACCCATGGGCCCCGCTGTGAGATAACGCGCCGGCCAGCGCGCGTTCCCGGGCCGTCGACCCCGCCTCTTTCGAGGCCACGCCTCGAGGTCCAGACCCGCGCGGGCAACGACGCTCGACGGACCGACATGCAGCTTCCCGATCTCTCCCTGCTGATCATCATGGTCCTCTTCTGGGCCACGTACGCCGTCTTGCGCGCGTGGGTCTTCAAACCGCTCGGCTCGATCCTCGAGGAGCGCGAAAAGAAGGCCGCGACGGCGACGGACGCCCTCGCGAAGGCGCTCGAGAACGAGAAAGAGACGCTCGCCTCGATCGACCGCCGCCTGACGGAGACGCGGCGCGAGGCGCTCGCCGCCCGGCAGGCTTCCCGCAACGACGCGAACACGAAGCGGCAGGCGCTTCTCGACGAGGCGCGCGAGAAAGTCCGGCTCGCCGCCTCCTCGGCGCAGGGGAAACTCGACGCCGAGGTCGCCACCGCGCGTGCGGAGCTCGCGAAGAACATCCGCACGACGGCAGGCGAGATCGCCTCGCTGGCGCTCGGGCGGAGGCTCGCGTGAATCCCTCCGGGCACGAGACCGTGAAGGGGTTCCTCGGTATTCCGAATCTCTTCTGGCAGGTCACGAACCTCGTCGCGTTTCTCGGGCTCCTCTGGTATTTCCTGCGAAAGCCCGTCGCCGAGTTCTTCGGCACGCGCCGGACCGAGGTCGCCAAGGCGCTCGCGAAGGCCGAGGACGACACGAAGCGCGCCGAGGCCCTCGCGGCCGAGCTCGCCAGGCGCCTCGCGCAGATCGAGACGGAGCTCACGAACCTCCGCGAGAGCGCCGGGCGCGACGCCGAGGCCGAGCACGCCGCACTTCTGAAGCAGACCGAAGAAGACGCGGCCCGGGTCCTCGCCCGCGCGTCGACCGACATGGACAACCGGGTGCGCGCCGCGCGCGCGGAGCTCACGGCCTACGCCGGCGATCTCGCCGTCGAGGCCGCCCGCGAGATGCTCGCGAAGAGCGTCACGCCCGAAGACGAGAAACGCCTCGTCGCCGAGGGCTTGGCCGAGCTGTCGCCGCGGGCGAAAGGCTGACGATGGCGGAACGCTTCACCCGGCCCTACGTCGACGCGTTCTTCGCCGTCGCGGGCTCCGCCGGGGCCGTCGACGCGCAGCTTCCGGCGCTCGACGCCGTCGCGCGCGCGATCGAGTCGAACGCGGAGCTCGCGAAGGTCCTGGCGAATCCCGGCGTCGAGCGGACGCGCCGCAAGGCGCTTCTCGAGGCCCTCGCCGAGAAGGTCGGCGTCGATACGCTCGGCGGCCGCCTCCTCGAAATCCTCCTCCAGAACCGCCGCGTGCACCGCCTTGCGGCGATCCTCGCCGCGGTGCGCGAGCGGCTCGACCGCGAGCGTCGCACGCTCGAAGCGCGCGTCACGAGCGCGCGCCCGCTCGACGACGCGGTCGTCGAGTCCCTGCGCCGCATGGTCGAAGGCCGGACGGGCAACAACGTCCGAATCGTCCCGGCCGTCGACCCCACGCTCCTCGGAGGTTTCGTCGTCGCGGTGGGCAGCGCCCGCCTCGACGCGTCGCTCGCGCGCCGGCTCGAGAAGGCCCGCGCCGCGCTGCACGCCCTCGCCCCGGCTTCGTGACCGGAGAAAGAAGCTTATGGCCGACATCAGCGCCCAGGAAATCACCCAGCTCATCAAGGCCCAGCTCCAAGGCGTCACGCAGGGCGTGGACGTCGACGAGGTCGGCACGGTCATCTCGGTCGGCGACGGCATCGCGCTCGTCTACGGGCTCGACAAGGCGATGGCCGGCGAGCTCATCGAGTTCCCGAACGACGTGTTCGGTCTCGCGCTGAACCTCGAGGAGTCGCACGTCGGCTGCGTCCTCATGGGCGAGACGAGCCACGTGAAGGAAGGCGACACGGCCAAGCGCACGAAGCGCATCGTGTCCGTGCCCGTCGGAGACGC
>JBDTTJ010000154.1:0-7805 GCA_039930645.1 Acidobacteriota bacterium | reverse complement strand
TCCTCGTCGCCCCGATCTTCCAGATCGTCGCGATCGGCACGCAGCTCACGGAGGCTCTCGCGGGCCTCGAACGAACGCGCGAGATCCTCGCCGAGCGCCCCGAGGACGCGGATCCGAAGCGGACGATCTCGCTGGCGGCCCTCGCGGGCGACCTCTTGTTCGAGGACGTCCGCTTCGCCTACGACGAGGGCAAGGAGGTCCTCCACGGGATCTCGTTCCACGCCGCGCCCGGCACGGTGACGGCCCTCGTCGGCCCGTCCGGCTCGGGCAAGTCCACGATCATCGGCCTCGTCGCAGCGTTCCACGGCCCGACGGGCGGCCGCGTCCTCGTGGACGGAGTCGACCTCTCGGCGGTGCGTCTGGACTCATATCGCACCGCGCTCGGCGTCGTCCTGCAGGAGACGTTCCTCTTCGACGGGACGATCCGCGAGAACGTGGCCTTCTCGCGACCCGAAGCGCCGGAGGAGACGATCCTCGAGGCCTGCCGCATCGCGCGCGTGGACGAGTTCGCCGAGGGTTTCGAGAAGAAGTACGACACGATCGTCGGCGAGCGGGGCGTCAAGCTCTCCGGCGGCCAGCGCCAGCGGGTCTCGATCGCCCGGGCGATCCTCGCGGACCCGCGCATCCTGATCCTCGACGAGGCGACGTCGAGCCTCGACTCGGAGTCCGAGGCCCTCATCCAGCAGGGGCTCTCCTACCTCATGAAGGGCCGCACGACGTTCGTGATCGCCCACCGGCTGTCGACGATCCGAAGGGCCGGCCAGATCCTCGTCGTCGAGAACGGCCTGATCGTGGAGCACGGCACGCACGAGACGCTCTTCGCCGCCCGCGGGCGGTACTGGGACATGTACACGAAGCAGCATGGCCTCGAGAGCAACCTTTTCCTCGCTCCGGGCGAAGGCGACCCGAAGCCGCGCGAGACGGCGGAGGAATCTCCCGAGGTCCCGCCGGCCCTCGCGGAAGCCGTCGACACGCTGCGCCGCCCCAATGGCTGATAGCCCGGCCTCGCGCCGGAGGCGCTTCTCCCTCCTCGCTCTCCTCGTGGCCGTCGCCCTGCCGTACATCGGGAGAGCGGTGGCGACGGCCGACGGGGCGGAGGTCGTCTCGGAGACTCTGGGGCTTCTGGTGCAGGGCGGGCTCGGCTTCGGCCGGATGCCTCCCGCCGACGCCTCGACTCCCGAGGTCGCGCCGCCGCACCACTCGAAATACGGCCTGTTCCCGTCCCTCCTGCCGCTTCCCGGTCTGGGCGCCGCGTGGCCCGTCCGCCGCATGATCGGCGCGGCGGGAGTCGACGCGATCACGGCGCTCACGTGGTCGGCCGGGGTCCTGCTCGCCGGACTCGCGTTCGGGTGGCTCGTGCGCGTCCTCAAGCCCGGCGCGACAGGGCCGTGGGAGGCGGCGTTCGTCGCGGGGACCTTTCTCTGGCCGTACGCGGCGGATTCGTTCGTCGAGCCGTTCGCGGCCGCGGGTCTCGCGGCGGGAGCGGCGCTCTTTCTCTCGGGCCGCTCGCCCGCCGTCGCCGCCGTGCCGTGGGCGGGCGCCTGTCTCCTCAAGCCGATCCTGTGGGCGACGACGCCGGTGCTGATCCTCGTCATCGTCCTCGACACCAGGGCCCTTCACGCCGGCGGGCGGGCCCTGCGCGCGCTGGGGATCCTCGCGGCCGCCCTGTGTCTCCACATCGCGGCGAACCGGCTTCTCTACGGATCGTTCTTCGAGGCGGGCTACGGCGACGAAATGCTTCGCTTCACGACGCCGATCGGAACCGGCCTCTTCGGTCTCCTTCTCTCGCCGGGGCGAGGCCTCCTTCTTTACGCTCCGGTGGTGATCGCGGGCGTCCTCGGCCTGAGGGTCGCGCCGCGCGCGGCCGTCTGGCTCTGCGCGGGAGCGCCGCTCCTGCACCTTCTCGTCGTCGCGCGCTGGTGGAGCTGGGAGGGCGGCACCGCGTGGGGCCCGCGGCACCTGCTTCCCGTGCTTCCACTCCTCGCCGCTCCCGCGGCGCTCGTCGCGGCGGGGGCGGTGCGCGCCGCGTTCGTCGCGGGAGCGCTGGTCAACCTCCCCGGCGTCCTGATCGCGCCGGGAGCGTGGGACGGATACGCCGAGGCGCTCCGTCCGCCCGCGGGGGTCGTGTGGGCGGTGGCGGGACCCGTGCGCGTTTCCACGATTCCCGCCCTCGCTCCGGTCGTGGGCCACGCCTGGCTCGCCGTCCGGAACGTCGCGGGCGTCGAGCTCAGCCGCCCCTGGCTGACGGGCGGCGTCACGGAGGGTGGTCCGTCCCCCGACGCAGCCGCGTCGGTCTCTCCCTGGTGGCTGCGGCGCGTCCTGGGTCTTCCGGCGGTTTCGCCGATGGTCCCTCGCCTTCTCGTTCGATCCGCAGCCGGCTATCTAGGCCGCGGGGAGACCGCACGCGCTCTTCCGTGGCTCAAGCAAGCGGTTCGGCTCTCGCCGGGGGACCCGGACGCCGCTCGCCTTCTCGCCTGGGCCGAAGGGCCGGGACGCGAACCCGCGGCGTACTGACCCCGGCTCCCCGGCGCCCCTGATACGGGCTCATCATGGCCGCCCGCCCGTCCGGTCCTCAGCATGTAGAGGGGACGCGTCCGCCAGCCTGACGCGGGGCGTGCCCCAAGGTTGGAGGCCCACATGAAGATCCTGCTGGCCGATTCGTTCGACGAATCGCTTCCCAAACGCCTCGCCCCGTTCGGCGAGGTCCTCACCGACGCCGCCCGCCTCAAGGAGGCCGACGTCGTCCTCGTCCGCTCGAAGACGAAGGTCACGCGCGAATACCTTGCGAACGCCCCGAACCTCAAGCTCGTGATCCGGGGCGGCGTGGGCCTCGACAACGTCGACATCCAGGCCTGCCGCGAGCGAGGCATCGACGTCAAGAACACGCCCCGCGCGTCGTCGGTCGCCGTGGCGGAGCTCACGATGGCGCTCATGCTCGCGGTTCCCAGCCGGGTCGTCGAGGGGCACGTCGGGCTCAAGGGCGGCCGCTTCCTCAAGAAGGAGCTCAAGCGCACCGAGCTCTTCGGCAAGACGCTCGGCCTCGTGGGCGCGGGCCTGATCGGGACCGAAGTCGCCCGTCGCGCACAGGCCTTCGGGATGAAGGTCGTCGCGTACGACCCGCAGATCGCGAACCACGCCCTCGCCGAGCTCGTGGACGACCTCGACGAGCTCTTCGGACGCGCCGACGTCGTCAGCTTCCACGTTCCTGCCACCGCCGAGACCCGCGGCCTCGTGAACGAGCACACGCTCGCGAAGATGAAGGACGGCGTCATCCTCGTGAACACGGCGCGCGGCTCGATCGTCGTCGAGGCCGATCTCGCGGCCGCCCTCGCGTCCGGCAAGGTCCGCGCGTACGCGACGGACGTTTACCTGAGCGATCCGCCCGACCCGAACAGCCCGCTCCTCGCGGCGCCGAACGTCCTCATGACGCCGCACCTCGGCGGATCGAGCAACGAGAACCTCCTCCGGATCGGCGACATCGTCGTCGACCTCCTCGGGAAGTGGCAGAAGGCGCACGTCGCCGCTCCCGTGGCGGCGCTGTCCGTGGTCTCTGTTGACCAGCAAGCGGTCTGAATCGCGTCTTCGCGTTGGCATCCGGGCATGTCGGACCGTTCCAGCAGCCAACCCGGGCAAACAGCCTCCTGAGCCCCTACATCTAGTGTCCTGAGTCAGAGATTCGGAGACAAAAGCGAGCGACGCTAAAGGACGACGTAGTCGCCGACGCGGCCGCGAAGCGCGTCGTCGGATACGCCGAACCCGGGAGGTGTCAGCACGAGAGAACGGGTCTCGGGCTCCCAGAGGCAGATCCAGGCCTTCGTGGCGCCGACGAGAGCCGCGATCTGGCGCGTGAGCTGCGCACGAGCCGGTGGACTCCTTCCATCGAGGCGATGCGCCACCGCACGCGCCGGTCGAGGTCCGTCATGGCGCGATAGAGCCGGCCCACTTCGTCGAGACGATCCCCCTCGGGAAGGCGTGGCGTCGGCTGCCCGAACGCGATGGCGTCGGCGACCCGGGCGACGCGGAGCAGCGGAGTGAGGGCTCGACGCATGGCGACGACGACGGCGGCGCCGAAGACACCGACGAGGGCGAGATAGAGCAGTCGCATCTCGAGCACCTCGGCGGCCTCGTCGATCGTCAGGCCGCCGAAGACCCGAAGCTCGACGAGCCGGGCCTGCCGTTCGTCCAGGGCGGCGAGCCGCTTCAGTGTCCGGTCGAGGTCGAGGAGATCGATGTTCCTGGGCGCCGTCGCCTGGCTCACGTCGTCGATTGAGATCAGGCTTTCCGGGCCGCCGCGCTTGGCGGCCCGCCGCCTCCGGGCGTGATCGACGAGGATCTCGCGCATCGCACGGGCCGCCACGCCGAAGAAGTGCGCGCGGTTCTGCCACTTCACCTGGCTCTGGTCGACGAGCCTGAGGTAGACCTCGTGGACGAGCGCCGTGGGCTGGAGCGTGTGGCCGGACCTCTCGTTTCGGAGGTATCTCCGGGCCTGACGCCGCAGCTCCCCGTACACCAGCGGGATGAGACGCTCCAGCGCCGCAGCGTCCCCGCCGTTCCACGCGATGAGGAGGCGGGTTACGTCGCCTGGAGGTGACGGGGGAGCATCCTGGAGCTTCTGTGGTTCGGTCATGAGGGGATCGGCCGCCCATTTTCGCATTACCGGTTGGAGGCACCTTGCCATGCGGAATGCGACGGTCCTCACAGCGGTGTTTCTTTCTGCGCTGTCGACGGGACTGCCCGTTGAGGCCTCCACGTGGACGGTCCCCGGCACGGTCAACGCCGGGGGGCTGAACAACACCCGGTTCGTCTCGGACCTCGCGGTGACGAACCCCGGGAGTAGCCCGGCGCAGGCGACGATCTCGTTCATACCGGCGAACGGCACGACGCCGAAGCAGGTCGCGCTGAACTCCGGGGAGACGGTCGTTTACCGGAACGTCCTCGACCGCCTCTGGGGCGCGCAGGGTGCCGGGGCGACGCAGGTCGCGAGCGACCTCCCGCTCCTCATCCGGGCGCGGACGTACAACACGGCGGTGTCGGGCACGTACGGCGTCGCGCTGCCCGTCTTCGCGGACGATCGGCTGCTCTCGCCCGGCGACACAGCCGACAGCCTGTGGATCAGCCAGTCGGCCGATGGGACCTCCGGCTACCGCACCAACGTCGCCGTCGTCTTCCCGGATCCCGCGGGCGGTGAGGCGACGGTAACCCTCTACGACGCCGACGGCAACGGGATCGGGTCGAAGGACTACGCGCTCGGCGCGGCCGGTTTCCAGCAGTTCGGCGTCGGGAGCTTCGCGGGGCCAGTTTCGATAGCCCGCGCGGAGGTCCAGGTCATCCGGGGACGGGCCGCCAGCTACTCGGTCGTCGTCGACAACATTACGGGCGACAGCTCACTCTTTACGTTCGAAGAGCTTCCCGCCGGCTGGCAGGACGTCCTCGTCAACGGCGTGGCCCGGGCGAACGGCAGAAACAACACCTTCTTCCGGACGGACGGCCGCTTCTACAACCCGGGCTCGACCGACGCGACGGTGTCGGTAGCCTTCCACGCCAGCCAGAACAGCAACCCGTCTCCCTTGACGGGCACCTTCACCGTTCCCGCCGGGAAGATCCGCGACGTCGTGGATGTGCTCGATTCGCTGCTCGCTCTTCCCGTCGGTTCGGCCGGCGCTCTGCTTTTCAAGTCTGACGCGTCCGTGGCGATCCTCTGCCGGACGAGCAACGTGGATCCGGCCGGTGTGAATCCCGGCACGTTTGGCGCGCAGCAGAAGCCCAGGCAGCTTCTCTCCTTCCTGATGTCGGCCGACGCGGGAGCGGTCGTCACGGGCATTCGCCAGAACGCGGCGTTCCGGACGAACATCGGCTTTGCCGCGGGTGGGGACGGCGCCGCTTACACCCTGACGCTGAAGAGCGCGTCGGGTGCGACGGTCGCGACAGCGACGGGCTCGCTCGGTAACTTCGGCTGGACGCAGCCCAACGTCCAAGACCTCTTTCCGGGTACGACGGTCCCTGACGACGCGACATTGCTCGTGAAGGTCACGTCCGGAAGCGTGGACGTTTTCGATTCATCGATAGACAACGCCTCCGGCGACCCGGTCGTCACGCCCATCATGCCGGTGCCTGCGGACATCCCGTCCTCGGCGACGATCGGACCCCTGGGCGGCTCGATCCGGTCGAGCGACGGGATCTTCACGCTGAAGGTGCCGGCGGGAGCGCTCGCGACGCCGACGCCGATCTCGATAGCGATCACGACGAACGACGCACCCGGGGCTCTCGGTCCGGGATACGAGGTTTCGCCGGGTGATCTCGAATTCGCGCAGCCTGCGCTGCTGTGTCTTCGATATGGAGGGGGAGTCCTGTCCGTAAGGGGGATCGACGGCACTTCAGTTGCCGTGCTCACAGGCGCCGGCTGGGCCGGGTTGACCGGCGGGAGGGTGGAGACATCGTCCCGCGCTCTCCTGATTCGGCTCTGGAACACGAGCCCGTCGGCGTCGCTCGTCGCCGCGCGAACGCCACAGGCGGTGACGTCCGGGTCTCGATTCGGCCCGCTCGCGGCATTCGAGATTCGCTCTCAGGACCCGTTGCTGCCGTTCGGCCAGGGGGCCCGGGCCAATTGGCTCCCGACCGAAGGCTCCACCGGTCTTTCGGCGTTCTTCAGGTTGATGCCGTCGAGCGCCGGAGAGGAGGGTCGAATCGTTCGCTTGCTCGGCGTGCAGCAGGTGACCGTGACCTGGCTTCGCCCGAGACTCGGCACGGTCGAGAACAGCTCCGGCCAAGCCACCTCCTACAACGCACCCCACACCATCTCTCAGGCCTTCGTGGTGGATACGATTAGGGTGCGATTCCACGATTCCGCAACACGAGAGGCGCGCGAAACCAAATACTACATGAACATCATCCGGCGGCGCTGGAGCCTCCTCGTCGATTTTAGATTCAACCAAACGTGCGCCAATGGCGCTGTCTTCTCCCTTGCCTACACTCGCACGCGTAAGCACGACTTCGTCTTCGACAACGACATGAACCTCGGCTCGCTTTTCGCTCAGGGGGATTCATCCAATGTCGACACACTCGCTGGCGTTTGTGCACCCTGTACGCTTGGTTCGCAGGGCACCGTCGGCGATCTGGAGTTCATCCAACCCAAGGCGCGTTTCGTCGAATTGGCTCCGACCTACTTCTTTCTGCAAGGGTCGATCGTGGTCAGAAGGGGCTTTCGGGCCATCGAGGGGACATGCCCAAATTCGCCCGCTGCACCATATCCCTGGGGTTTTCCTGCGTCCGACCTCACCTATGCCCTGCCTTTCCCGGACGTGGGCTTCTGGCCTCTGTCGAACGAGTCTCTCTTCAGCGGGGATAAGATCCCCACGGAAACTTATTACCTCGCAGCCATTTGGAGCTCGTCGTAGACCCCCCGCTTTTCCTTGACGTAGAATCCGCCTCGTGACGCTTTTCACAAGCGTCAGGGGTGTGCGATGAAGACTCCTCCCCCTCAACTGCCCGTCCGGAAAGCCGTTCCCGGGAGAATCGAGCCGCCGCTCGGCCCCGGAATGCCTTCGACGTCGGGCGCGGACTTTCTGACCACGAAGCTCGACGTCGCGGTCCAGTGGGCGCAGTCGAATTCGCTCTGGCCGATGCCCTTCGGAACGGCCTGCTGCGCGATCGAGTTCACCTCCTGATCGTCGCCGGCACCGTGGTCGACAAGCTCGCGCCGGTCCTGAAGAAGATCTACGACCGGATGTCCGAGCCGAAGTGGGTCATCTCGATGGGCGTCTGCGCATCCACGGGCGGCTTCTATCGGGCCTATCACGTCGTCTAGG
>JBDTTJ010000153.1:0-7838 GCA_039930645.1 Acidobacteriota bacterium | reverse complement strand
GCCGGCCCCGGGCCAGCATCTCGAAGACGAGGTCGATCCCGGCCGCCGAGCGCGGCGGGTTCTCGCGGAAGACGAGGCGGCGGCCCGTGCCGCAGGCCGCGTCGAGGAGGTCGAGCCCCTCGAGCTCCGGCGTGAGCATCCACGCGGCCGCCTCGTCGAGGACCGTCAGGGGGTTCTCCTCGTCGTAGGTGTCCGACCAGAGTCGGTATGCCTCGCGCGTCCCCAGCACCGCGCTCACGAGGCCTCCCTCAGGTGGCCGTAGGCCTGCGAGTCGGCGGGCACGAGTCCGCCCTTCAGCCGGCGGGCGAAGTCCTCGACGCGGCCCTTCAGTCGCGGGGGAAGCCACGGGACGCGCGGGTCCTCGTGCGTCATCCAACCCAGCCACTCGGGCGTCGTCCATTCCTCGAGCGTCGCGGGCGTCGTCGAGAGCGGGTCGACATTGCCGTACGTGCCGCGACGCTGCGGCGTCGGCGTGTAGAAGTACGTGATGAGCTTGAGGTCCGGGTTGATCGCGGCGAGCCGCTCGATGAACGCGAGGTTCGTCTCGACGTCGTCCTCGGGGTCGTCCGGGTCGCCGAAGACGAACGAGAACTCCGGCAGGATCCCGTGCTCTCTGGTCTTCGCGGCGACGGCGAGCGTCTGCTCGATCGTCAGGTTCTTCGACATCTTCCTGAGTCGCTCGTTCGAGCCGGACTCCGCCCCGAAGTACGCCATCGTGAGGCCCGCGCGCCGGATCGTCCGCCACGTCGCGTCGGAGAAGCGCAGCATCGCGTCGATCCGCGCCTCGGCCCACCATTTCAGCCCGAGCGGCGCGATCCGCTCGCAGAGCTCGACGGCGTGGTCCTCGCGGAGGAAGAAGTTGTTGTCGTAGAAGTGGACCGCGTCCATGCCGTGCCTCTCCGCGAGGAGCGCGAGGTCCGCCGCGGTGCGCGTGGGCGACGCGAACTTCTCCCGGCTGCCGAACGCGCCGATGACACCGCAGAAGTTGCACGTGTACGGGCAGCCGATCGACGCCTGGTAGACGCCGCTCTTCGCTCCGAGCGCCGAGGGGCGGAGATAGGTCGGAACGTGGACGCGATCCCACGGCACGGGTGGAAAAGCGTCGGGGCCCTCCCATGTCCGTTCCGGATTGAGGCGCGGAACCCCGCCACTTCCGCGGCCCTTCCACCCGAGGCCCGCGACGGACACCGGGTCGACGCGACCCGAGATGACGCCGAGGAGCTCGACGAGCGTGCGCTCGCCCTGCCCGCGGACGAGATAGTCCACGTACGGCGCGCGCAGGACAGGCGCGGGATAGAGGCTCGGGAAGTAGCCGCCCCACACGATCGGAAGATCCGGGAAGCGATCCTTCAAGGCGCGCGCGACGGGCGCGGCGGAGAGGAGCTGCGGTCCAGGCATGACTGTCATGCCGATCAGCTGCACGGGATCGTTCGTCCCGGCCTGCGCCGCTACGATCGCGGCGGCCTCGGCGGCCGGGTCGGATCCCTCGAGGTTCCCGTCCACGATCTCCCACGTGACGCCCTCGGGCAGCGCCGCCGCAAGGGCGAGGAGGGAGAGAGGGAAGCGCCGGTTCTTCGCCTTCGTCGCGCGCGTATTCAGGAAGAGGATCACGGAGCGCCCCCGGGGGCGCGCGCGACCCAGAGATCGAAGCGCGACGGAGCGCGCGCGCCCTTCAGCCGCGCGACGACACCCCGCGCTTCGTACGCGACGGGGTAGAGGACCCGCCGGCGCCGGAAGGCGAGGCCCGCGGGCGCGGCGGCGGCCGCGAGCCGCTCCCTCGTGAGGAACTCGACGGGCGAGAGCGCGAGGAGGTCCTCGGCGACGCCCGCGAAGCGAGCCGCGGTCTCGCGGCGCTTTTCGGCGCGCATCGCGTCGCCCGAGGAGGCGCGCGCGTAGAACGGGGAGTCGAGGACCGCGACGCAGCCGCCGGGCGCCGCCGTACGCGCGGCCTCGGCGAGGACGCGCGGGAGGTCCTCGGCGAGGTGCAGCGAGGCGTCGAAGACGACGAGGTCGAAGAGCCGCCGGCGGAGCGGGAGCGCGTCGAACGAAGCCGCGACGCGGCCGAACATGCGCGGGAGGCGGAGCGCGAACGGAGCCGCGGCCGCGAGGCCGTCCACGTCGTCCACGCGCAGATCCGCGGCGACGCAGCGGTGGCCGCGCTCGGAGAGCCGCGCCGAGAGCCAGCCGTTTCCCGCACCGAGGTCGAGGACTTGAAGCGCCTGCCCGCGCTCGCGCTCGAGGGGAGCCACGACGCGGCGGAGAAACGCGTCGAACGTGCGCGCGCGGATGCGCCACTGCGCCGCGAGCGGGCCGTCCGTGACCCACGGGAGGGCGAAGAGCTCGCGTTCTCCACCCGCGCCGCGGCCCTCGGTCCGGCGCAGGCGCGCGTAGGCGCGGGCCCAGCGGCGGCGCGCGGACTCAGTCACGGGGCCTCCGCGGCCGTGCGGGTGAAGTCGAGGAGAACGTGGTCCGCGAGGAGAGCGAGCGGCCGCGCGGCGACCCGGTCGAGCGCCTCGGCAAGGGCGACGGCGAGAGGGACGCGCGAGATCCACGGCTCGGCGGAGCTGGGCGGGACGAAAACGCCGATTCCGGTTGTCTCTCGGAGCGCGAACCACGGGGCGAACGCGGCGGCGAACGCGCGCGGGGCCGGGTACGTCACGGTGAACGTCTCGCCGGCCACGCGCGCCGGAGCGGGGGCGCGCGAGAAGCGCCGGAACGCCGCCCGGAATCGCCCCCGCAGAATCAGCACGGCGACCTCGGCCGGCGAGGCTGGGCCGAAGACGACGAGGAGGGCCCGTGCGCCCGGAGGAAGGACGTGTGCGAGGCCGCGCGCCACGGAGGCGTGGTCCGTGACGCAGTTGAGCGACGCGAAATTCGAGAAGGCGCCGTCGAACGGGGACGCGCCGGCAACCGCGCGGGAGACGGCCCAGGTCTCGAGCTCCTCCAGCGCGACGCGCTCGGCGGTCACGAGTCCGTCGAGGGAGGCGGAACACGCCTTCGCGCGCGTCCTCGCGACCATCGCGGGCGCGCCATCCGTCACGTGCACGGCGCGGCCCGCGCCCGCGAGGAAGAGCGCGTCCTCGCCGGTGCCGCCGCCGAGTTCGAGCAGGCGCGCGCCGGGCGGAAAGGCGCCGAGGAGCTCGCGGCGCACGGCGCGGCGCTGCGCGGCGACGGACGTCCAGCCTTCGAAGGCGGCGTCGAAGCCGGGAGCGAGGGCCTCGAAGGCCCGGACGGCGGCGGGGAGGGACATCACAGCGCTCCCGCGGGTCATCCGCGCGCGATGCGCAGACGCGGCCCCGAGGCCTCGACCTCGGGCGGCTCGGAGCGGTGCAGGCTTTCGGTGTCGTCCAGCTCGCGCCACGACTCGTCGCAGGCGAGCCGCGTCTCGGCGGCGGCGTTCGTGCCGGCTCCGGCGCGTCCCGAGGAGAGAGCCGCGACTTCCTCGTGCAGGACGTCGCGCACGCGGCGGTAGAACGCGCTCGTGTACGTGCCGCGGAACATCATCGCGAGGTCGTCGCTGTCGCTCCAGTTCGTCCGCGCGCCGAGCTGTTCCTTCACGCGCTCGTGGAAGAGCGTCCCGGGCAGGGGGTAGGCGACGGAGACGCCGACGTCGTCCGGCTGCTCGCTGCGCAGGAGGTCGCGCGTCGCGAGGAGATCCGCCCACGTCTCGCCCGTGTAGCCGAGCTGGAGGAACCACGCGACGCGGATTCCGTGGCTCCTGAGGAGGCGCGTCGCCGTCCGGACCTGGCCGATGCGCGTGCCCTTGTCCATCGCGTCGAGGATGCGCTGCGAGCCGGACTCGACGCCCATCCAGACCTCCTCGGCCCCTGCGGCGGCGAGCGCCGCGACGGCCGAGGGCGTCATGAGGTCGACGCGCGATTGCAGCGTGAAGGGAATCCGGACGCGTCGCTCGGCGAGCGCCTCCGCGTAGGACTCCGTCCAGCGCGGCGAGAGGCCGAAGATGTCGTCCGCAAACCAGAGGTGGTCCGGGCGGACGGTGTCCGCCAGCAGGCGGACCTCGTCCGCGACGTTGCCGGGGCTGCGCTGGGCGTAGCGCGTGCCCCAGAGAGGCTTCGCGCACCAGTTGCAGTGGAACGGGCAGCCGCGCGTCGTCACGACGTTCCACGAGAGTCGCCCGTGCGCACGCATCCAGGCCGTCCGGTAGGCCGCCGAGTCGACGAGGTCCCAGGCCGGCAGGGGCAGGGCGTCGAGGTCCTCGAGGAATGGCCGCGTCGGCGTGCGGCGGACGGCAGGCGCGCCGTCGAGACCGGTCCCGCCGTCGAGAGCGAGGCCGCGCACGGCGTCGAGGGGCGCGGCGGGATCGTCCGCCCAGCGCTCGGCGAGTTCGGCCATCGCGTGCTCGGGCTCGCCGAGGATCACGGCGTCGGCGCCGGCCGCGAGGTATGCGGACGCGTGGTCCGTCGCGTCGGCGCCGTTCACGGCCACACGGCAGCCGCGGGCGCGGGCGGCCGAGACCATCGCAAGCGCGGCCTCGCGGTTGCGCGTCGTGCACATCTTCGTCAGGAAGTTGAAATTGTCCTCGAGGATGCCGACGATCCGGGCGCCCGAGGCGTCCAGCGCGCGCGCGAACTCGCGCTCGTCGCCGGCCAGCATCGCGTCGAAGAACACGACTTCGAATCCGCGCGCCCGGAGGACCGCCGCCGCGAGGAGCGTCGCAAGCGGCGGATAGGGCTTCATCTTCCGCCACTGCTTCGCGTCATGCGCGAGGAAGTAGGCGTGCGCGAGGAGGACCTTCGGTCCGGTCGGCATGTCTGTAAGAGACTAGGACGCGTTCTCTTCGAGGGAGCGTGACCCCGGTTACGGAAGCGTCAGGTGACGAGGCTTTTCAGCAAACGCACGGCGCCGTCGAGGTCCGACGCACCCGAGAGGAGCCATCCGTTCCCTGCCCACGCGCGGGCGACCGCATCGGGGTCGCCCGGCCGCTCCTGCGGGATCCCGCCCGCGCGGAAGGCGTCGAGAAACGCAACGCCCTCGAGCGGCGCGAGGCGCGCCGGCCCCGGCTCGCGCGGTCCGAGGAGAACCGCCGCGGCGCGGCGCGCGAGGCGATCGCGCGGCGCGCTCCCGTTGAAGAGATCCACGCGCCGCTTCACCTCGCGGCCCGTGAACGCGGGGTGCGTGGCGTCGAAAATGTCGAGAAGGCGCGCCGAGTCCTCGCGCAGCGCGAGATCCCTCACGCTCGCGGCGAGCGCGTCCGGTTCCCGGCGCGAGGCGAAGACGCTCTCGTCGCCGAGGACGCCGAGGCCCGCGCGATGCGCGGCGGCGACGAGCGTCGACTTGCCGGCGCCGGAGGGCCCGCGCACGACGGCCGCGCCGCGCGGCCCGACGACGGCGCCCGCGTGCAGCACCTGCCACCCGCGGCGCCCGAGGAGCACGGCCGCGGGAGCCTCGAGGAGCGTGCGGGCGAGGAAGGAACGAAGAGAAAGAGAAGAGGGAGATTTCTTTGAAAGTAATACGGAAAGAGGAGGAGCGATGCGTGCGGCGACGCGGGCGCGAGTCAGGTCGATCCGGATCTCGAGAGCGCCCGGAACGTCGCAGCGAAATTCCGCGTCCTCGTGCACCCACCGCTGGTTCTCTTCGAATGAGAAAGAAAGGCCGTCGTCGCCCCGCGGCGAGCCGCTCGCCCCGGCTGGGCCCTCCCACGCACCTTCCAAGAAGTCTTCTCCGAGAATCTCAATCCCGATCGCGTCACCCGAGTGCGCCTTCGCCCCGGGCTCCCAGAGCCGATCCGCGAGCTGGAAGACGAACGGCTCGTCCGACGTGAGCCGCACGAGGTCCCCCGGGGGCGCGTAAACCCGTGTCGTCGCCGTCCTCACGTCCGCAGCTTGCCACGGTGCGTAACCTTTCGACGCTCCCGTACGTCTGACCAGGATGCGTGCGCGCGTCGCCCGGAGAGACGTGCTGCGCTGGCAGCGACGTTGCTCGACAGCGGGCGTCCGGCCCCTGTAGGGTCAATTCGACGTGGAGGTTCCCTCCGTGAAATCGCCCGTGAAAGCGTTCCGGCCCTGCCATCTCGCCCTCGCCCTTCCCCTCCTTCTGGCGCTTCCTTCCCTTGCCGGGGAGATCCGCGGCCGCCTCCTCGTCTCGGACCGGGGCGACCGCCCCGCGGCGGGCGTCACGGTATCCGCCGTCGCATGGGAAACGCCGGGCGACGAGGCGCGGCGCGAGGCGAAGGCGGGTTCGGCGCCGGCCGCGCCGAAGGCCTTCGCGACGGCGACGACGGGAGCCGACGGCTCCTTCGCGCTCTCCGTCCCTGCCGAGGCCGGAAAGGAGAGACTCTTCCGCGTCCAGGCCGAGGGCGCGGGTGTGGTCCCGATCCTCTTCGAGGACGTCTACGACGCTTCCGAGACGGACGACCTCGGCGAGCACCTTCTGTCGCGCGCCGAGAAGATCTCCGGCACCGCGGTGGACGCCTCCGGCGCACCGCTCCCGGGCGCCGACGTCGTCCTCGGGCCGGGCGGTGGCGGCCCCGGCGACCCGTCGTTCCGGACTCTCGCTCGGAGCGTCGTGACGGGCGCGGACGGTGTCTTCCGCTTCGAGGAGGCGGGCGCCACGGGCAACCGCATCACGGTGACGAAGGACGGGCTCGCACCCGCGCGCGCGTCGGGCCTGCGCGCCGGCGGCCTCGCGAAGCCGATCGCGCTCGCAACCGGCTTCCCGATCGCGGGCGTCGTCCGCGACGCCGCCAGGCGGCCCGTCGCGGGCGCGCTCGTGCGCTTCGAAGGCGTGAAGGCGACGACGCGCTGGGCTCTGACGGACGCCGAGGGCGTCTTCTCGATCGTGAATGCGCCGGACGGCCGCGGGTCCCTCGTCGTGGACGCCGGGGACTCCGGGTGGGCCGCGAAGCCGGACGTCAAGCTCCCGCTCCCCGAGGGCCGTACGCTGACCGTCACGCTTGCCGCGCCGTCGGCGCTCACGGGCAAGGTCGTCGAGGACAAGACGGGCCGGCCCATCCCGCGCGCGAAGCTCTTCCTCAAGGGAAACGCCTTCGCGCGGCTCGTGCGCACGGCGCCCGACGGCACCTACGCGCTGAAGGGCGTGCCGCCCGAGTCGTACCGCCTCTCCGTGGACGAGGCGCGCCACGTGCCGTGGGTCCAGGCCGCGCTCGCCCTCGCGCCCGGCGAGGCGAGGAAGCTCGACGTCGCGCTCACGCTCGGGGCGTCCCTCGCGGGCAAGGTCGTCGACGAGAACGGCGTCCCCGTGGCCGCGGCGCGCGGCACGCTCACGCGCGGAGGCGAGAACGCGATGGCGGGCCTGCGGCAGATGATCCGCTCGGGCGCCGAGATCGTGGCGTTCCGGACGCGGCCCGACGGGACGTTCACCGCCTCGCGGCTCGCGCCCGGCGACAACCAGCGCCTCTTCGTGAGCCACGCGGAGTTCGAGCGCGCGACGCTGGCGGGCCTGTCCCTCCCGGCTGGCGGGACGAAGGGCGGCGTCACCGTCGTCCTCAAACGCGGCGCGACGATCACCGGCCTCGTGAAGGACGCGAGCGACCAGCCCCTCGCGGACGTGGAAGTCCAGGTCGATCCGTCGATGAACATCCGGAGCGGCGGCGGCGGCGTCATGATGAACTTCGTGCGGCTCGGCGGGCCGAGCGCGCGCCCGAAGACGAAGACCGGCGCGGACGGCGCGTTCGCGATCAAGGGCATCTCGGTCGGCGAGTACGCGCTCGTCCTCAAGAAGCCCGGCTTCGCGACCGAGCGCGTCGACCCCGTCAAGGTCACCGAACAGGGCGCCGAGCCCGTCCTTGTCGCGCTCGGACCCGGCGCGAGCATCTCGGGCGCGGTGCGCCGCAAGAACGGCGAGGGCGTGGAGGGATT
>JBDTTJ010000152.1:0-7838 GCA_039930645.1 Acidobacteriota bacterium | reverse complement strand
CGCGCCGTAGTAGGGGTCGATGCGCCGGTCGAAGAGAGCGATCGTCGCGACGACCGGGTGGAGAAACGTCCGCTTGCCGACGCGTTCATGGGGATCCGGCAACCCCGAGCGCAGGAGAAGCGCGGGCGAGTTGATCGCGCCGCCCGCGACGACGAACCGCGCGGCCGACACTCTCACGCGCCGGCCCGTGGGCCGGTCCGTCGCGGGGTCGAGGACCTCGGCCTCCACGGCCGCGACGCGCTCCTTGCGCGCATCGAGGACGAGGCGCACGACGCGGCAGTCCGCATACACGCGCGCGCCCCTTTCGGCCGCGTCGGGCAGGTACGTCAGAGCCATCCCGCGCTTGGCATTCGTCGGGCAGCCCATCCCGCAGGCGCCCGTCTGCAGGCACGACACGACGTTTCGTTTCAGGAGCTCCGTCTCGATCCCGAGCTTCTTCGCGCCCTCCAGAAGAACGGCGTTGTTGTCGTTGACTTCCGCCGCGTCGACCACGCGGACGTTGAGGCGCTTCTCGACCTCGTCCCAGTGCGGGCCGAAGCGCTCCGCGGTGAAGTCGGAGAGCCCGTGGCGCTCGCGCCAGAGAGCGAGGGTCGCCTCCGGGGTGCGGAAGCACGTCGTCCAGTTCACGAGGGTGCCGCCCCCGACGCCGCGCCCCTGGAGAATCGTGATCGAGAGGTCGTCCGTCGCGCGGTTGCCGTGGTCCTGATAGAGCTTCGGATAGGCCTCGGCCTCCTGCATGTGGAAGTCGGCCTTGCGCGTGAACGAGCCGCCCTCCTCGAGGAGGATCACGCGCGCGCCCGCGGCCGCGAGGCGCGCGGCGGCGATCGCGCCGCCCGGGCCGGAGCCCACCACGCAGACGTCGGCCGAGAGCACGAGATTCGAGCCGATCTCGCGTCCGCGCATGAGGTTCGCAATCGGGCGGTCCGCCGCGAGGAGCTTCACTCGACGTCCCCGAAGGGCAGTTCGGGCGGCCCGGGGTACCCGGTCGCGGGCCAGCTCTCGGGCGCCGCGTAGTAGCACGCGCACGCGAGGCGCTTCATCGCCTGGTAGCCGGACCGGAAGACCGCGACGCGCGATCCGGCCCACGCCGCGAGGCGCTCATCCTGGCGGCGTTCGCGCGAGGCCGTGAACGTCTCGTAGCCCGTCCGCGTCACGGCGCCCGTCAGCGCGTTCTCGAAGAGACGCAGGAGCCGCCGGAACTCGACCTGCTCGGAGTCGGGCCATTGCGCCATCGCGGCGTCCGCGCGGCCCGCGACGTCCACGGCGTCGGTCGCCGGCGAATCCCCGTCCACCGCGACGACGCGCGCAGCGACCGCCGCGAAAACCGCATATTCGTCGAGCGAAAGAACGAGGAGGGGATCGCGCGGCCCCGCCGCGCGAAGAGTTCTTCGAAGGGTCAGGAAGGCCGTGCCTCCAAGTGCGAGCAACGCGCCGCCGACGAGCCCCTTTCTAAGAAATCCCCGGCGCGTTTCCAACAGCCGAAGCTCCTCGGAACGGGCTAGCCGTTCGGGACGTCCCAGAGGTCCTTCACCGCGGGGTGGTCCCACGCGATGCGCCACTCGTCGGGGTCCTTGACGTCGAACGTGCGCGTCACGATGTAGAAGAGCGCGCACGGATTCGTGAGGGGGCGGTAGCCGTGGGCGACGCCCTCGGGAATGCGCACGAGCAGGTCCTGCCCGTCGCCCGCGACGAGGACCTGCGTCGCGCCGTACGTCGGTGATTCCTTCCGGACGTCGAACAGGACGAACTTCGCCTTGTACGGGTGCGGGCAGTACCACACGTCCTCCTGCTTGAGGTGGTAGTGCAGGCCCTTGACGTGGTTCTCCGCGTTCACGATCGTGAAGTTGATCTGCGCGACCGGGACGTCCCGGAAGAATTCGGCGAGCGCCTCGCTCCCGGGGTGGTCGGCCTTCGCGCGGTAGATCTCCTGGAAGAAGCCCCGGTCGTCGACGTGACGCGCGAGCCGATGTACCCGGACGCCTTCGATCTGCGCCTTGGCGCCGTAAGCCTTGACGCCCGTGCGGAACTCGTCAGCGATCGCGGCAGCGGTCAATTCGTTCGACTTTGTGGGCGGCATGAGGCTCCTCGCGGTCATTCTACGGCGCGTCGCGACCGATTCTCTGGCAGCACACGGGCCGGCGGTGTATCTTGCCCCGAACACGAAAACGGTCTCTGGGGAGAGGAGGGCCTCCGTTGTCTTTGAACCCGTATTTTGCAACGAAATCCATGGCAAGGCTCGAGGAGGAGATGCGGGACGAGAACCGGCTGCGCCGGATCCTCGGCCCGGTCCAGCTCACGAGCCTCGGCGTGGGCGCGATCATCGGCGCCGGCATCTTCGTCGCGACGGGCGCCGCGGCGCACAATGTCGCGGGCCCCGCGCTGATCCTGTCGTACGTCGTCGCCGGAGTCACGTGCATCTTTGCCGCGCTGTGCTACGCGGAGTTTGCGGCGATGGTACCCGTCGCGGGCTCGGCCTACACCTACGCCTACGCGACGATGGGCGAGCTCCTCGCCTGGATCATCGGCTGGGACCTCGTCCTCGAGTACGCAGTCGGAAGCGCGACGGTCGCGACGGGCTGGTCCGGCTACTTCCAGAATGTCCTCAGCAAACTGGGGTACACCCTCCCGCCGCACTTCCGGGAATCGCCCTGGCGCTACGACGCGGCGACCGGGCATTTCCTCTCGACGGGCTCGCTCCTGAACCTCCCGGCGATCGTGATCGTCGCGATCGTCACGCTCATCCTGATCAAGGGAATCGCGGAGAGCGCGTCGTTCAACGCGGCGATGGTGATGATCAAGCTCGCCGCGGTCCTGTTCGTCATCGGCGTCGGCGCCTTCCTCGTGAATCCGGAGAACTGGCATCCCTTCGCACCCTACGGATGGACGGGCATCAGCTTCTTCGGCCATCACGTCGCCGGCCAGACGGACCCGGGCGGATCGCCGGTCGGCGTCCTGGCCGGGGCGGCCATCATTTTCTTCGCCTACATCGGGTTCGACTCCGTCTCCACGCACACCGAAGAAGCCCGTAATCCGCGGCGCGACGTCCCAATCGGGATCATCGCGTCCCTCCTCATCTGCACCGTCCTCTACATTGCGGTCGTCGCGGTCCTCACGGGCATGGTCAAGTACGACCAGCTCGACATCAACGCGCCCGTCAGCCGAGCCTTCCAGCAGAAGGGAATCGGGTGGGCCGAGGGCATCATCGCCGCGGCGGGCGTCGCCGGCATCACGTCCGTGCTCCTCGTCATGATGCTGAGCGGTCCACGCGTCTTCCTCGCCATGGCGCGCGACGGCCTCGTGCCCCAGAGCTTCTTCGGCGCCGTCCACACGAAGTTCCGGACGCCCTGGAAGTCCACGATCGCGATCGGGGTCTTCGTCACGGTCATGGCCGGCTTCCTGCCGATCGACGCCCTGCTGCACCTGACGAACATCGGAACGCTCCTCGCGTTCGTGATCGTCTGCGGGGCCGTCCTGATCATGCGCCGGACGAACCCGGACGCGAACAGGCCCTTCCGCTGCCCCTGGGTGCCGTTCGTCCCGGTCATGGGAATCCTGACGTGCCTTCTCCTGATGTTCTCGCTGCCGACGGCGAACTGGTGGCGGCTCTTCACGTGGCTCGGGCTCGGCCTCCTCATCTACTTCCTCTACGGACGGCACCATTCCGTCCTGCAGAAAGACCGCGATCGCGGGATTCCTGCCCACTGAACGTGAAGCGCGCGGCGCTCCTGATTCTCCTGGTGGGAGCGCCGCTCGTCCTCGTCTTCTTCCCCGAGATCCGCCGGCGCATCGCGCACAAGGTGCGGTTTCTGCTGCTCCTGTGGTCGGGGGCCGTGTTGTTTTTCGGATTATTAGGGGGGCCGGGGAAAGAGAATTTCTTTGAAAGGTTAGGAAGGGGAGACGCGCCGGCCGTGTGGGCGCTGCTCGGCGTGGCGCTCTTCGCAGCCGCGTTCGCCTCCGTTTTCCGGGATTTCCGAACCTCTTCACCTTCCAAGAAATCCTGATCTTCCTCTTCCAGCGCGAAGCGCTGCAGAATCCTCCTCCAAATCTCTACTCGAACGCGATGCGGTCGACAGCGACGCCGAGGGCGCGGGCGTCGTCGCCCTTTCCGAGCGCCTTCGGGACCTCCGTGGCCGCGTGGATCTCGATCCGCGCGCACTCGAGGCCCGAGAGGAAGCCGGCCGCGACCGGCGCGAGCGGCGCCGAGACCTCGGCGAGGCCCGTCCCCACGCGCAGCGCGGCCGCGAAGACCCCGTTCACGTAGATCGCGACGTCCTTCGGCGCCGCGACGGCGCGCGCGCGCAGCACGACGCGCGCCGGCGTGAAGCCGGCCTGCGGGGCCCAGGCGAGAGAGGCGGAGCCTTTCGTCCAGCGTAGGTCGAGGCCCGTGTCCGCGATCTTCTCGCGCGGCCAGAAGCCGTCCGGGTCGTACCGCCCGTCGTCCGGAGCCCCGAGGTCCGCGACGAGGCGCCCGCCCTGCCGCATCCACGCGTACTCGGGAGGGCGCGAGAACGTGGACTCGAGGAACGTGAAGCAGCCCTTCGCGGGCCGCGACCCGCCGGGAGCGGGCGGAAGGTCCACGGGCCGGTCGCAGGTGATCACGTACTCGGCCGGCCCGGGCATCGGCCCGAAGACGGGGCGGTCGAGGATCGTGAGGTCGAACGGCCCGGGCTCGACGACGCGCGACACGAGGACCCTCCCCGAGCCCGCTTCCGAGACGGTGAGCGTCGCCGGGCCTCCCGCACCCGTCCGCTCGCCCGACAGCGTCGCCGAGAGCGGGCCCTGGTCCTGCGCGACGAGGAGGCGCGCGGACGGCCCGGACCACCGGAACGAGGCCTTCCCGGGCGCGCTCTCCTTCGGCCCGAAGCCCGGACCGAAGAGCGGCGGCGCGGGGTCGCGGACCGCGACGACAAGGAGGCGCCGGTTGCCGAGCATCTCGGCCACGCGGCCGCCCTTGAGCCACGTCTTCCAGAGCGGGTCGCGGCGGTCCGGCGGCTCGGGCTCGGCCGTGAAGTCCGCGAGACGCACGAGGCGCTTGTTCATCTGGCGCGGCGCCGAGGCGATCTCCGCGTCGGTGTACCCCCACGCGACGAGCCGGCCCTCCCAGCGCTCGGTCCGGAGGAAGGAATGGAAGTCCTCGTCGGCGACGATGGTCTCGCGGCCCGGGTGGACCCAGCGCTCGAGGGCCCGGATCGCGGCGATCGGCGGGGTCTCCTCGTGCGCGCTCGCCACGACGTCGGGCCACGCCTCGCGGGCGTAGAGGCCCGCTCCGAGCAGCGCCACGCCGAACGCGAGAGGCCCCTTCCGGAGAATGCCCTCCAGTCCAGCGCCCACCGCGAGCGCGAGCACGACGGCGAACGGGACCGAGTAGCGCGACATGGCGCGGCTGTGCAGGAACCAGAGCGACAGGAACGTCGGCAGGAGGATCACGACGAGGTCCACGACGCCCCGGCGCCGCCCGAGGAAAAGCGCGACGAGCCCGATCGCGGCGACGAGAAACACCGCGGCCGCGCGCCGCGGCGAGAGGAAGTCGCGCACGAGGAACGAGTCCGCGAACGTCCCGAACGTGCCGGTCGCGAAGGCGTGCGCGCGAAAGCCCGCGCGCTCGGAAACGGAGGCCACGAGCCCGGCCCAGCCGCCCGCCTGGGCGAGGAGCCAGGCGGTCCAGGCGGCCGTCCCGGCGGCTCCGGCCCCGAGGAACGAGAGCACGGCGTCGCGGCGGTCCCACCGGGTGGCGAGGCGGCCCATCCAGAGGAGGAGCGCAGGTCCGAACGCGAGGACGAGGTGCGGCCTCACGCCCGCCCCGGCCGCGGCGAGGAGTCCCGCCGCGATGCACAGGAGGCGCGCGCGGCGCGCCGCGATCATCTCGCGCCAGCGCGTCTGGTTCGGCGATCGGCGCTCGTCGGCTAGGGCGAGGCACGCGAGCGCGCCGAGGAAAAAGGCCGTGGCCGGCGTGTCCGAGAACGCGCGGCCGCCGTTCACCCAGACGACGGGAAGCGCGGCCGCGAACACGACGCCCGACAGCGCCGCCCACCCGCCCACGGTGCGGCAGCCCCAGGTCCACAGCGCGAAGAACCCGGCGGCGGCGAGGATCGTCGACGCCGTCGCGAGGGCGTTGAAAGGCGTCACGCAAAGTGGCAGGAACGCGCGTCCGAGGAGGATCCACAACGGGAAGCCAGGCGCCTGCGGCGAGAGGTCGAAGAGGTCGAAGTGCGTCACGGCGCCCGCGAAGACGGCCTCGTCGATCTCTCCCGGCGAGGCGGCGATCGCGAAGAAGCGCGAAGCGGCGACGCCGCCAAGGACGAGCCACACGAGAGCCTGCGGCGGCCGCCGACGCCGCTCGCCGGCCCGCCCGATCCGACCTCTCACGCCGGGAAGTGTTCCATTTTTCGGTCCGCTTCGAAACCGTTACAATGCAGGGGATGTCGTTCCGGCAGCCCGCGGGATGACCGTTCCCCGCATCCTCCCTCGCGCCGAGCACCCCATTTCGCGCGGATACATCGATCCCGACGCTCTTCGGGTGCTCTACCGGCTGCATCGCGCCGGCTTCAAGGCGTATCTCGTGGGCGGCTCGGTGCGCGACCTCATGACGGGCCGCACCCCCAAGGACTTCGACGTCGGCACGGACGCGAAGCCGCAGGAGGTCCGGCGCCTGTTCCGGAACTCGCGCGTGATCGGGCGGCGCTTCCGCCTCGTCCACATCCTCTTCGAGGGGGGCAAGTTCGTCGAGGTGTCGACGTTTCGCAAGACGCCCGATGCCGTGCAGGGTGAATCGGGGCAGGAGGGGGACGAGGATCTCCTGATCCGCTCGGACAACATCTTCGGGGCGCCCGAGGAAGACGCGGTCCGCCGCGACTTCACGATCAACGGGCTCTTCTACGACATCGCGACCTACGCCGTCCTCGATTACGTCGGCGGCGTCGACGACCTCGGCGCCCGCGTCGTGCGCACGATCGGCGACCCGCTCATCAGGTTCCGCGAAGACCCGGTGCGCATGCTACGGGCGTGCGAATTCGCGGCGCGCCTTTCCTTCGAGATGGCGCCGTCCCTGCGCGCGGCCATCGACGAGCTTCGCCGCGAGGTGACGAAGAGCGCGGCCCCGCGCGTGACCGAGGAGCTGCTCGATCCGCTCCGCCGCGGCTGGGGGCACGACACCTACCGCCTCTGGTCGGGAACCGGCCTCTTCGGCGCGCTTCTGCCCGAGGTGGACGGCGAGGCGGGCGTGCACGCTCCCGAGGGACCGGCGAAGGACGCATTCTGGGCGATGCTGCGCGAGGCGGACGCCCGCACGGCGGGCGGCGAGCGGCTCGACGACGCGGCGCTCCTCGGCGTGCTCTTCCTCCCCGTCGTCCTCGCGGCCGTTCGGCGGCGCGGGCGCCCGGACGCGAACGCCGGGCCCGAGCAGATCCTCCTCGTCCTCGAGGACGCCGTGAACCCGCTCGCGATCCGGATGTCGCTCCCCAACCACACGACGTATACGCTCAAGCAGGCGCTCTACACCATGGGGCGCCTCGCGTCGACGCGCCCGGCCGAACCCGCCGCGCGCCGCATCGTCGGCCGCCCGTACTTCCCCGCCGCGGTGGCGCTGCTCTCCCTCTACGCCAAGGCGACGAACCGCTATCGCGAGGCCGCCGCCGCGTGGGAGGAGGTCGTCTCGCGCGGGGCCGGGACGCGCGTCCTCTACGGGACCCCGTTCCCCGACGCCCTCGTGCCGCCGCCCGAGCCCGGGCCGCTCGCCGCGGACGCCGGCCCCGCGCGCCGCAAGCGCCGCCGCCGCCGGCGCGGTCGGCGCCCAGCCCCCACGGCCTGATTCCTCAGCGCGCGCGGCGTTCGAGCCAGTC
>JBDTTJ010000151.1:0-7877 GCA_039930645.1 Acidobacteriota bacterium | reverse complement strand
GACCGGCGTCCCGGCGTCGGCCATCATCGAGACCCGACCGGTGGCGTTCCCCGCTTACGAGGCTTACAAGGGGATAGCGCGCTACGCGCCCACGCGCGAGGAGTACGCCCACGCGATCGCCGATCGCGGTTCGTGATGGAGCGCGTGACGTATCGGAGCGACGATCTGCAGGTCTTCGCCTACCTCTACAGGCCGCGGGAGCCCCAAAAGGGGAGGAGACTTCCCGTCGTCGTCTTCAACCGCGGCAGCTACGTCCGGGACGACTTCGCGCCGGAAGTGCTGATGCCGGGCAACCGGCTCGGGCGGCAGGGTTTTCTCGTCGTCGCACCCATGCTGCGCGGGAGCGGTGGGGCGGCCGGGCACGACGAGATGGGCGGGGCGGACCTCCATGATCTCTTCAACGTGCTCGCCGTGATCAAGCGCTCGAGAAGGCGGGCAAGCCGTTCGAGCTCATGATCTTTTACGGCGAGAAGCACGTGTTGACCGGCCGCGCCGCGGAGCGGGACGCGGACGCCGCGACGTGGTTCCGGCGATTCGACGCGCCGGAGGGCGCGTCGAGCCATTAGCGCGTCACAGCCTCCGGTCACCATAGATATGGTGCCTGCTGTATGCTTTAGCATATGAGGACGACGATCCTTCTTCCGGATTCGCTCTTCCGCGAGACGAAGGCCGCGGCGGCCGCCTCCGGCCGAACCGTGACGGCGCTCATCGAGGACGCGCTGCGCGAGAGGCTCGCCCGCCGGTCGCCCGGGGGGAAGCGCCCGTCCCGCGCCCGGCTGCCAGTCTCCCGGCGGAAGAGGGGACTGCGGCCCGGCATCGACCTCGATGACTCGGGGGCCCTCCTCGAGGTCATGGACGGCCGGGAGTGATCCTTCCCGACGTCAACGTCCTCGTCTATGCGTTCCGGACCGACTCAGACAGCCACGCCGCCATGAAGAGATGGCTGGAGGGCGCGATCTCGGCCGAGGAGCCGTACGGCCTATCGGATCTCGTCTTGTCGGGATTCCTCCGGGTCGTGACGCATCCCAAGGTCTTCTTCGAGCCGTCCCCGCTCGCCGGGGCTCTCGCTTTCACCTTGGCGCTGCGCGGCCGCCCGAACGCCGTGACGGTCGCGCCGGGCCCGCGGCACTGGGAGATCTTCGAAGGGCTCTGCCGCTCGACACGCGTCCGGGGGAATCTCGTCCCCGACGCGTACCTCGCGGCGCTCGCGATCGAGTCGGGCTGCGAGTGGGTCACGACGGACCGTGACTACGCGCGGTTCCCGAACCTCCGCTGGCGCCACCCTCTGGAGTCGCCGCCGCCGCGTCCGCCGAGGCGGGGAGCGAGCCTCAGATGACGAGGCTCTCCGCGACGGCCTCCGGGAGCAGCCGCACCAGTTCGGCCTCGTCGAGGCCGGCCTCGCGCAGGTGGCGCTCGATGAAGGACTGGACGTCGTACGCGATCGAGCAGCGGCCTCCCGCCGGGTTCGCGAGCGCGCTCTCGAAGACGGGCGCGCCGTTGCATGGCCCGCGGAACGGGCAGGGTCCGCAGTGCTCCGCGAAGAGCGCGTCGCTGCGATCCAGGGAGTCGGCGTACGCGCGCGAGGAGAGGATCTCGTCGAGATGCTGCCGGAAGACGTTCCCGAGCGACCGGTCCCGGTCGTAGGCGTCGATGACCTGATAGAGGGCGCCGTCCGTGTTCACGAGGAGAACGGCGTCCCCGTGCGTGCGGCGGCTAAAGGGAGCGCGCGAGAGAGACGTCATCTTCATGAGGGCGCTCCGGAGGTACTCGCGGAGCGGGTCGACCGGGATCCCGCAGCCGCGGTCGAGCCAGTGCACGAAGAGCCCGTTGAGGGCCTTCACCATCTCCGGGGCCGTGAGGGCGAAGGGCGCGTCCTGCGTGTTCAGGGGCGCGGGGAAAAGGGGGAGGACGCGGAACGGCATCTCGAGCGCCTCGAAGAAGTCGTGGATCCGAAGGAGGTGGGGAGCGGTGTGCCGCGCGAGGACCGTGATCGCCCCGGGCGCGATTCCGGCCGCGCGAAGGCGGTCGAGATTCGCGGCGACGCGCACCTCCGTCGGGCCGCCCGACCTCGAGAGGCGGACGCCTCCCGCGTAGTCCATCGAGACGCCGACGACGAACGCGCCCTCGCGGAGCATCTCGATCTTCTCGTCCGAGAGGGCGTAGAGGTTCGTCTGGACGACGTTCACGACCTCGCCGCGCTCAAGAGCCGCGTCGCCGAAGATCTCGCGCTCGAGCGCGAGCACCGACCGCACGTAGGCCTCCGGGAGGAGGAGCGGCTCACCGCCGTGCCACACGATCCGGGTCTCGATTGGGGCTCCGAGGCGCCGCTCGGCCAACGCGTGATACGCGCGCGCGGCATCCAGGATCCGCCGCCAGTCCGGCAGCGCGATGCGCGCCGGATCGCCGAGCTCATCCCACTCGTAGCAGTAGCGGCAGCGCAGATCGCAGAGCTTCGAGGCCTTGACGACCCAGGTAATCCGGTACACCCGCGGCGCCGACGACTAGCGGAACCGGAACTCGAGCTCCTCGCCCGCCGGGTTCTTCAGGACCCAGAACTTCGCGGACGCCGCCGGATTGGAGACCTTCCCCTTGTCCGCCGGCATCTGCGCGAACATGCAGCAGCCCTCCTGGACGAAGATCGACGAGTTCCCGCCTCCCGTGGAGTGCTTGATCCTGCCCTGCTCGATGACGATGTTGCCGCCGCCGCGCATGCGGAAATCGCCGTTCGAGACTGCGGTACGCATGGGTGCGCGGCTCTTCTCGTTCGGCCCGGGTCCCTTGACGTGGAAGATCGTCCGCTCGGTGAACTCAAGGTCCGAGCCGTCCGCGAGCGGGATCTTGAGGGTCCCGACTCTTCCGGCGGCGAGGAGCAGGGACGCGGGGGTGGCGGCGGCAATGGCGGCAGCCAGGGCCTTCTTCAACGCGCTGCGGCGGGTCTCGGTCATAAACCCTCCTTCGACTTGAGACGGTTTCGCAAACCGTATCACGGAATCGAGGCCGCGAGAACCTCTCCGCACGCCCGCGCCACCCGGGAGACCGGGAGATCGGCCATCCCGAGCCCGCGTCCGGCGAAGAGCCGCCGGTCGCGGCGCCCGGGCGTCACGTGGCGGGAGGCGCCTCCGAGATAGAGGCCGACCTGGGGCCGATCGAGCGCCCCTCCGACGTGCAGGAGGCCGTTGTCGCAGGCGAGGTGCAGGTCCGCCGAGGCGAGAAGGCCGGGCACGTCTTCGAGGCGCGTGCGGCCCGTGAGGTCGACGACGCGGCCGGACGCGCCGCGTTTCCCGACGGCGGCGATCCCCGCGAGGTCGCGGCCGAGGCGCGCGTCCCGGCGGTCTCCCAGGATCAGGACGTCGCAGCCGACTTCGAGAAGGCCGAGGACGACGCGGGCGACGCTCGCGGGCGGCCAGAGTTTTTCGCGCGGAGAGACGCCGCCGGGGGACAGGGCGACCCGCATCGGCGCGCGGGCGGACCGCAGCCGCCGCGCGATCCCCGCGGGCCCCGGAACCGGCAGGTCCCCGGGGTCGACGGTGCGGTAGCGCTCCGCGAGATCCACCCATCCGGCCGCGGATACGCAGCCGACCCTGCGCGCGAGCGACACGGCTGTCGCGAGCGACACCCGCCAGAGCGGGCCGCGGCCGGCGTCCTTGACGGAGAGCGTGCCGCGCCTACCCTCCAGCCAAGCCGGAGGGCGCGGGACCCAGCGGGAGTCGAGGTCGAGGAGCCAGTCGAAATGCGCCGCGGCCGGGCCCGCCTCCTCGAGCCGTTCAAGGGACTGCACGCGGACGGACGGGCGCGCGAGAAGAAGCTCGAAGACGCGATGGCGGCGCCGGAAGTCGCCGAGCCGCACTTCGAGGGCGCCGGCCGGAAGCACGTCCGCGAGAAACCGGAGCGCGGGAAGGGCGATGAGCTCGTCGCCGACGCCGCCCGACGCGATCGCGCGCACGCGCGATCCGTGGACGTCACGCGCGGACGTCGAAGAGGCTCGGGTGGTCGTCCGCATAACGGGCGCCGAAACCGAAGGGCGCGAGGATCGCGAGCCGCCTCGCGACGACCGCCCGGAGCGCGGCGTCCGCGCGCACGAGTCCTGACGCCGAGGGGCGCTGCCCCGCGAGCCCGTCGCCGAGCGCACTGAGGAGTGACGCGTCCTCCCGGGAGCTTCCCGGCAGGACGGAGAGGTAGTCGTGCAACTCGGCCGCGCGAAAGGCCCTCACGGCCGCCTCGTTCACGCCGCGGGCGCGCGCCCGTGCGCGAGGATCGAGCCGCGAGCGGCCGGCGACCACGGAGGCGACCTCCTGCTCGAGCGCACGCGCCCGGTCCCGTCCGGGCCGCGCTTTCGGGAGGAGCTGCCGCACGACGGCGGCGCGCGCGCCGCTCGTGAAGAGGGCGCGGTGCTCGAGCGCGTAGACGAGCGAGCCGACCGCGAAGTCCTCGTTCGTCTGGAGGGCCTTCAGAGCACGCCGGCCGGGCACGCGCGGCGGGAACGCGTACCGGCAGAGGTCGTCCCAGGCCCCGAGGAGCGCTCGCGACACGCCGCGGACCCTTCGCACGGGCTCGTGCCCGTAGCGGAACGACGCCGTGTTGAAGAGCCCCGTGAAGAACGGGTGGGGCATGCGGAGCCGGACCTCCTCGCCGACGCGGGTCGAAACGGCGATCGTCTTTCCCTCCTGCCCGAGGAGCCAGCGCACGAACGTTCGCGGGATCGGCGCTTCGTGATCGACGGGAGGCGCGGTCATGAGGACCACGTGCGAGACCTCGTGGATTGCCCACGAGGCGGCCATCGCGCGCGGTGCCGCGCGGAGGCTCTGTTCCGGCGCGGGGGCCACGGAGCCCAGGTAGGGCTGCCAGCGGGGCTTCTCCGTGCGGTCCGCGAGGATCGCGGCTGCGCGGTTGTAGGCGCACACGCGCATCTCCCGATACGTGGGGCTCAGGACGACGAGCGGAATGTCCGCCTCGATCGGGAGCCAGAAGTCCTCGGGGAGAGCCGCCCTCAGCGTTGCGCATGCCCAGAGGAGCGCGTCGGCCCGCTCCGCCATGGAGGCTTCGCCGCCCCACAGAGGCTCGAGCGCGTCGCCGTACGCATGGAGGTCCCGCGCTCCTGCGCCGAGGTGTGTCGCCTCGGTCCCGACGGAGAACGCGCCGGGCGGACGGTTGCGCAGCCACTCCCACGCGAAGCCGCCGTAGAGGACGTGATCCTCGGCCGGGAGGAACTCCGCTTCGGTCGACCGCGCAGCCGCGCGGGCCAGTGTGCGGAGGCGTCGGGCCGGTCCCTCCCGCAGGTCGGCGGCCCGCATCCTCGTTCGCCCGCTCTCCCGGACCCTACCGCGCCGCGAGGGCCGGCACGCCGCCCTCGACCCAACGATAGAGGCCCGGCGCGAGGTCCTTCGCGCTCGCGGTCGTGCCGTCGGGCCAGCGGACGTCGGCCGCGTCGAGCTTCGCCGCCGAGCCGAGGCCGATCGTGACCGTCCGCTCGTTGACGGACAGGTAGCCGTCACCGCCCGAGACCTCGTCGATCCGCTTCTTTCCGCCCATCGTGCAGGTCACCCGCGCGCCCACCGCGCCACGGTTCCTGCCGTTCGTCGCGAGGACGAGGCGCACGGCCTTGCCGGCGGCTTCGGAGACGTTCCGGAAGACGTGCGCGGGGCCGCCGTTCTCGGTGATCACGACGTCGGGCTTTCCGTCGCCGTCGAGATCCGCGACCGCGAGGCCCCGCCCGACCATGGGAACGGCGAACGCGGCGCCCGCCTGAGACGAGACGTCGGCAAAGCGGCCGCCGCCCTGCCCGCGGAAGACGAGCGGCGCCTGGCGGTACGTGACGGTCGGCTGGACGTCCTGCACGGACGTCTCCACGTGACCGTTCACCCCGACGAGGTCGAGGACGCCGTCGAGGTCGAAGTCCGCGAAGGCGACGCCGAACGTCAGCGGCAGGAGCGAGGTGCGGCCGATGCCGCTCTGGACGGACTCGTCCACGAAGAAGTCGCCCTTCGGGCCCGCGCTCCACACGGACCACATCTCGTTCGAGAAGTTGCCCACGACGAGCGTCACGCCGCCGTCGTTCTTCGTGTCGCCGAACGCCACGCCCATCGCGCCGCGCGCGCGGCCGTCCTCGCCGACTGCGACGCCGGCCTCGATCGCCATGTCCCTGAACTTCGGGATTCCGTTCACGGTTTCCACGTTCCGGCAGAGATTATTGGGGGATGTGTCGTTGCCGACGACGAGGTCGGGGCGCCCGTCTCCGTCGAAGTCCCGCACCGCGACCCCGAGCGCCTTGCCGAGCGGGTTCACGAGTCCGGCTTCATTCGTGACGTCGCGGAACGCCCCGCCGCCGAGGCCCTTGTAGAGACGCGACGAGACGCCGTTGTAGCGCTCCGGCGTGCAGTAGGACTTCGTCTTGCCGTCGAGCGAGCAGTGCATGTCCGTCTTCGGCGTCCAGTTCACGTAATGCCCGACGAAGAGGTCGAGGACGCCGTCGCCGTCGAAGTCCGCGAAGGCTGCCGACGTGCCCCAGCCCGAGCCGACGAGGCCCGAGCCCTTCGTGGCGTCCCTGAAACGTCCCTTGCCGTCGTTGACGAGCAGGCGGATGTCGTCGAGGCCGGTGATCACGAGGTCGGGTGCGCCGTCGTCGTTCACGTCGCCGACCGCGACGCCCATGCCGTAGATCGAGATCGCCAGCCCTGCTTCCTTCGTGCGGTCCTCGAAGCGGAGGGTCCCGCCCGGCTCGGTGACGTTCTTCCAGAATGAGAGAGTCGGCTGGTGCGCGGCCTTCGTGTCGCCGGGCCACCAGCGACCGTTCACGAAGAGGAGGTCCACGCGGCCGTCCCCGTCCGCGTCGAACGCCGCCACGCCGGAGCCCATGGTTTCGGGCATCCACTTCTTTCCGGAGGCCCCGTTGACGTGGACGAACGAGACGCCGGACGCCTTCGTGACGTCCTCGAACCGGATCGAGGATGCGACCCTCGTGGGCTCCGGCGCGGGCGTGGGGGAGACGGGCTTCGGAGGCGTCTTGGTGCAGGCGGCGGCCAGAAGACAGAGGAGGCCGGAGGCGAGGAGATGTCTTTGAATGGTCATACAGACGGGAATCCTAGCCTACCCGCCCGGGCGCGATTTCGTCGTAGAGTCGCCGTCATGAAGCGAACGGCCCCCTCTCCTTCCTTCAAAGGAATTCTTCTCGTCTCCTCTCTTGCCCTCGCGGCTGCCGCCGAGCCGGCCCAGCCTCCGAAGCTGCGCCTGCCCTCCGGCGTCGCCCCGGTGCGGTACGCCGCGGAGCTGTGGCTCGACCCGGCGAAAGAAAGCTTCGAGGGAAAGATCGAGATAGAGATTTCTTTGAAAGGGGAGACGGGCGCCGTCTGGTTGAACGCAACGGAGCTGGACGTGCGAACGGCGTCCGCTCAGCGCGCCGGCGGGGGCGAGACGATTCCCGGCGCAGCGGCGGCGGCAGGCGGCGACTACGTCGGTCTCACCTTTCAAAGAAGTCTTTCTCCCGGTCACTGGACGCTGACGCTCGCGTATTCGGGCCGCGTCGAGGGCAAGGACACCCAGGGCGTCTTCCGGCAGAGGGACGGCGCCCACTGGTACGCGTTCAGCCACTTCGAGGCGATCTACGCCCGTCGCGCGTTCCCGTGCTTCGACGAGCCGTCGTTCAAAACGCCGTGGCAGCTGACGATCCACGCCCCGAAGGGCGCGATCGCCGTCTCGAATACGCCCGTCGTCGCCGAACGGTCGGACGGGGACGGCGCACGCGCGTTCGTCTTCGCGCCGACGAAACCGCTCCCGAGCTACCTCGTCGCGTTCGGCGTCGGGCCGTTCGACGTCGTCCCGGCGGGAACCGCGGGCCGTAACAGGACCGTGATCCGCATGATCGTTCCGAAGGGCCGGGCCGC
>JBDTTJ010000150.1:0-7895 GCA_039930645.1 Acidobacteriota bacterium | reverse complement strand
GGCGAGACCGTCCGGGTGGACACGTACAAGGGCTCCGTCAAGGTGACGACGTGGGACCGGGAGGAAGTCGCCGTCGAGGCCCGGATCGAGGCCGACGACAGCTGCGGCTCGGCGAAAGACCTCGCGAAGTGGGTCGACCAGACGAAGGTCGTGATCGAGAAGCGCGGCGGCGCGGTCTCGATCAAATCGGACTACGACGCGCTCGAGCAGGTCTCGAGCTGGTTCGGCTCGTGCACGTCCCGCCCGTTCGTGCGCTACACGATTCACATGCCGAAGGGCGCCGCGCTCCGGATCAAGGACTACAAGTCCGACCTCATCGTGAAGGACCTGACTGGCGATCTCGACGTGAACACGTACAAGGGCCACCTCGACGTGACCGGGCTCTCCGGCGGGCTGAGGATCGAGACGTACAAGGGCGAGGTGAATGCCGGGATCGTCCGCCTCGTGGGCGAGGTCCGCGCCGAGACGTACAAGGGCTCCATCGTGCTGCACCTCCCGGGCGCGGCGGCCTTCGAGCTCTCGGCCGAGACCGGCCGCCGCGGCGGATTCCGCTCGGATTTCGAGACGCCGGCGGATTCCCGCGGGCGGCGGCGGGGGCTCTACGCCTCCGGCACGGTGAACGGCGGCGGGCCGCGCGTGAGCCTGAAGACGGACAAGGGCAGCCTCGCCCTCCGCAGGGGCTGACCTTCGGCCCTTCGGCCCCGTAACCTTTCGTCCGGTCCCCCGTCATACTCGCGTGGACGCAGTCGCCAGAGAGCGGGAGGGGTGCGTGGAGCCGGACGGGATCAGCCCCGATCAGGAAGCGGATCTCGAGGCGCTGGAGCAGGTTCGGCGCGGGGACGAGGCCGGAGCGACCCGCCTCTTCCAGCGCTGGTCCGGCCCCGTCCTGACGTTCACCGGCCGCATGCTCGGAAACGCGGCCGACGCCGAAGAGGTCACGCAGGACGTCTTCCTGAAGGTGATCGCGCGGGCGAACCAGTACGACGGCCGGGCGTCCGTCGCCTCGTGGCTCTTCGCGATCGCCGCGAACGCCTGCCGCGACCGCCTGCGCCGGAGCACCCGCCGGCCGACCGTGCCGCTCGACGCGGTCGCCGAGGCGGCGCAGCCCGAGATTCCCGTGGACCTGCGCCTCGTCGAGAGGCAAAGGCGCGCCGCCGTGCGCCGCGCGCTCGCGCGCCTGTCCGACGAACAGCGCGAGGTCCTCGTCCTGGCCCGCTACCACGGGCTCCCGTACGCCGAGATCGCCCGCTCGCTCTCGATCAGCGAGGGGGCCGTCAAGACCCGGATTTTCCGGGCAATGGAGACGCTGAAGACCCTGTTCTCCGAAGGAGAGACCCCATGGAATGCCGCGAGTCATTGAAGGTCCGTGAGTTCGTCCTCGCCCGGCTGGCGGGCGAGAGCGCCGGGGACGGCGCCGCCGCGCTTGCGGCGCACGTCGCCGGCTGCGCCGCGTGCGCGGCGATCGCCGCCGACATGGAGTCCGTGTGGGCCCGCCTCGGGGACGACGACGCCTCCGACCTCGCCGTGAGCCCCTCCTTCGAGGAGCGGACGACGGCGGCGCTGGCCGCCGAGACGCGGCGGCGGACGAACGTGCGCCCCTTCGCGCCGCGCGGCGCCGACTCTCCGCTCCTGAAGGTCGCGGCCGTTCTCATGGCGGGCGTCGCGGGGTTCTTCCTCGCGCGCGCCTCGGGCGGCGGCGCCCTTCCGGGCTCGACCGCCTTGCAGCCCACGCCCGTCCCGTACCGGGGCGGCGAGAACGTCTCGCTCGTGGCCAACCGGACGCTGGACGCGTCCCGGGCGGCGCTGGACCTCTCGGGCAAGCCGCGCCTCGCAAACGTCGCTTACGTGCCTGCCGACGCGGCGGGACGCGTCGCGGTCTCGTTCGACGTGACGACCCGCTACACGGTCGTCGGAAAGCCCGAGGATCAGGCCGTCGCAAACCTCCTCGTGTCGCTCGTGTCCGGCGCCGCCGGTTCCGAGGGCGCGAAGGGCAAGGCGCTCGATCTCATGTCGGAAGGGGCGCGCGGGGGCGCGCCCGTGTCGCCCGAGATCGTGACGCTCCTCCGGCGCACGCTCGAGACCGACAAGAACCCGGGAGTCCGCAAGAAGGCCGCCGAGGCGCTCGCGCAAATGCCGCCGACGCCCGAGACACGCGACGCTCTCGCCGCCGCGCTCAAGAACGACGTGAACCCCGCCGTCCGCATCCTCGCCGTCGAGGGGCTCGCGAGGGCCGCCGCCGTCCTCAAGGACGCGTCCTCCATCGAGAGCCTGAGGCAGAAGGCCGCGGACGACCGCGAGAACGGCTACGTCCGCAGCCAGGCCGCGCTCGCGCTCTCGAAGATCGAGATCTGAAGACACCTTTTCGGTATTGGAGCGTCTCTTTAACATGAGCACGAACTTCGCATCCACCCGTGAACACCCGCGCCGCGAGGGCCGCGCCCTCGTCTGGGCGCTCGCGATCGTCGCCCTCGTTCTCCTCTCGCTCGCGGCCGGACTGAAGGCCGAAGCCAGGGGAGGAAACGCAAAGGCGAGCCGCACGGAGACGTTCAATGCCTCGGGCGACCTGAAATCCCTCGCCGTGGAGACGGTCAACGGCCGGGTCGAGATCGTGGCCGGGACCGCCTTCCGGGCCGACGTCGAGGTCACGGCCTGGGGCGCGACGGACGGCGACGCGAAGAAGAATCTCGGCGACGTCAAGGTCCGCTTCGAGAATGAGAATGGGAACCTCTCGCTCTACACGGAGGAGCCTGGCGTCACGATCCGGCGCTCGGGCCGGGGTTGGAACGTGCAGAGCCGCGGCGACGATCAGTGGAGGAGCGAGACGAAGTACCGCGTCACCGTGCCGGCCTCCATGTCGGTGCAGGTCTCGGCGGTGAACGGCGGCGTGAACGTGACGGGCGTCTCGGCGCCGGTCGAGCTCACGACGGTGAACGGGATGATCATGCTCGCGGGCGGCCGCCGCGACGCAAAGCTCAACACTGTGAACGGCACGATCGTCGCGAGCTTCACGGAGCTTCCGAAGGGCGCGAACCTGGACGTGCGGACGGTGAACGGCGGAATCGCGCTCACGCTGCCCGGGAAGGCCGGGTTCCGGCTCGAGGGCCACACGATGAGCGGCGAGATCCTCTCGACCTTCTCCCTCCCGACGCCGGCGCCTGAAGCCGTGCGCGAACGCGACGAGACGACGGCCGAGCGCGAGCGCATCCGCGCTGAACAGAGGAAGCTCCGCGACGAGATCCGCAGGAAGGAGAAGGAGGGAGAGAAGTCCCGGAAGAGCAAGGACGGAGGCGAGGACGTCGTGATCGACCTCTCGGAGCTGAACGAGACGATGGCCGAGCTCAACCGCGAGATGGCCGACCTCGGCCGCGAGATCTCGCGCAGCATCACGGTGAACCTGAACCGCGCTTACGAGGGCACGGTCGGGGACGGCGGCGCCACGGTGCGTGTGTCGAACCTGAACGGAAGGATCCTCGTCCTTGCGGAAGGCACCACCGAAGCCCAGGCGAAGCGCCTCACCTCGCCCCGCGCGACGCACGTGGTCACGGTCCCGCCGATGCCGCGCATGCCGCGCATCGTCGTGCGCGAGCGCTCGATGGCGGCTCCGGAGCCGCCGCCGCTGCCGCCGGTCGCGGGAGTCGCGCCGGTCGCTCCGCTCGCTCCGATCCCGCCCGACCCGTGGGGGCGCTCGATCACCGTGGGCGACGTCGCGGGCGACTACGCGCCGCCGATCGCCTCGGGCGACGTCACGGTGGGCAAGGTCTCGGGCCGGGTCACGATCACGAGCCGCTCCGGCCAGATCCGTCTCCGGGAGGCGGGCAAGGGCGCCGAGGTCTCGACGGCCGGCGGCGACATCCGTGTCGAAGCCGTGACGGGCGACCTCAAGGCCACGACGTTCGGCGGCGACATCCGGGCGGGCTCGGTGAGCGGCGACGCGCGGCTCGAGACGAGCGGCGGCGACGTCGTCGTGCGCTCCGCGGGAGGCGCCGTGACCGCGCGCACGGGCGGCGGCGACGTCGTCCTGAGAAAGGTGCGCGGACCCGTCACGGCGCGCACGTCCGGCGGCTCGATCACGTGCGAGATCACGAGCATGGGCGGCGCCGCAGGCGAGCTTTCGACGAGCGGCGGGGACGTGACCGTGACGCTGCCCGCGAACGTCAGGGCCGACGTGGAGATCCATGTGACGGGGGGCGAGGTGGATCCCGACTCCATCGCTTCGCAGTTTCCGGAGATCTCGGTCGCGCGGCGGTCCGGCCACCTTCTGGGCGAGGGACGCCTGAACGGAGGCGGGGCCAAGCTCGTGATCCGGTCGACGTCGGGCGTCGTGACCGTCAAGAAAGGCCCCCCGGTCTGACGGCCGGGATCGGGTCGGGCCTGCGACTCTGTCCGGGATTCCGTCCCGGCCCGGATTTGCGTAGAATTCGGGTGTTCATGGGTACGGTTTCCACCCCCTCGAATCCGCGGCAGCCGGGCTCGCGCACTCCGTCCGGCGCGACGCCGGCGGGCGGTTCGCCTCCCCTCGCCGGTCCGGGGATGAACACGACGTCGCGCTTCCGCTTCGGAGAGGACAAGCCCGTGTCGATGGGCCCGTCGGGCGCGGCGATCCTTCTGACGATCCTCGCCGCCGCCGTCGGGGCGTGGCTCTACTTCAAGGCGCCCTCCACCGTGGGAGAGCAGAGCCTCCAGAAGTACTCGGGCTTCGAGGCGAACATGGAGAGCGTCGTCATGAGGAACTGTCAGCCACCGGGCTGCGCGGCGGTCTACCTGACCCCGAGCGTCGGGAAGAGGTCCCAGGAAGCGCTTCAGGGAGCGATCGCGCTGTCCGCCGAGCTTGCCGAGCAGGGAATCGAGTGTTTCATCGTCCTCGGCGGAGAGCCGATCGCGGACGCCGTCAAGCGCGCCCGCAGCATCCGGCGGCCCGTCGTCTTCGATCCGGGCGGCGACTGGGGCCACGACTCGGGTATCGAGAAGGCGCCCTACTGGATCGCGTGGCGCACCGGCGGCAAGGTTCGCCTGCGCAGCCCGGAACCGGTTTCTGCGAGCGACGTGGCCTCCGCCATCCGCTGACCCGAAGGAGGAGCTCATGGCCGCCGGATCCCCCGGACCCGTCGTTCCCGACCGCTATCTCGAGGCGCTCGGCGGCGACGATCCCGTCGCGGCGATGGCCGAGGCCCCCGACCTCCTGAGGCGCCTCGTCCGGGGCCTTTCGGAAAAGCAGCTCGCGACGAAGCCCGCGCCCGGCAAGTGGAGCATCCGGGAGATCGTGGCGCACCTCGCCGACAACGAGGTCATTCTCGGAAGTCGCTACCGCTTCATCGCCGCCATGGACCGCCCCCCGCTGCCCGGTTTCGACCAGGACGCGTTCGTCGCGAACCTCGGCGTCGGCAAGGCGGCGACGGGCGACCTCCTCGACGACTTCGCGATGGCGCGGGCCGTGAACATCGGCCTCCTCGAGCGGGTCGGCGACGCCGCGTGGGAGCGCGTGGGCATTCACGCCGAGCGCGGCGAGGAATCGCTCGGCCGTCTCGTGACGATGTACGCCGGGCACGACCGCATTCACCTCATGCAGGTCGAGACGATTCGCACGGGCCTCTTCCCGAAGGCGGGCCGGAAGGCGAAGAGGAAGGCCGCACCGAGGAAGCCTGCGAAAAAAAGCTCCGCGAAGGCGAAGCGCCGCTAGAAGGTGCTCTCGGCCGTTCCGCGGTGGACGGGAACGGAGTCGCCCGCCTCCCACGACGACTCGGGCGCGAGCTCGAGGAACCCGTCCGCCTGCGCGTGCGTGAGGATGTCGTGCGAGCCGCGCGTCGCGAGAGGCTCGGCGGCCAGCCGGCCTTCGTCCCACCCGAGGCGCGCCGGGTGGAACGCGAGGCGCGGGCCCTTGTTCTTCACGCGGGCCGTGAGCCGGGCAGGCACCGTCGGGGGCAGCGGAGGCAGCAGGCCGGCCGCCGCGCGCAGCGCCGGCCGGACGAAGAAGTCGAACGCGACGGCCGCCGACACCGGGTTGCCCGGCAGGCCGAAAACGAGCGTCGGGCCGAGCGTGGCGAAGAGGATTGGTTTGGCGGGCCGGATCGCGACCTTGTGGAATCGCACGTGCGCTCCCTCGGCCGCGAGGGCCTTGCCGACGAAGTCGTAGTCGCCCGCCGAGACGCCGCCCGTCGTGAGGACGACGTCGAACTTCGCGGCAAGCGCCTTCTTCAGCGCCCGGGCGAGCACCGCCTCGTCGTCCGGCGCGACGCCGAGGGAGATCGCCTCTGCTCCCGCGCGGCGGAGGGCGGCGAGGAGGAGCGGTCCGTTCGTGTTGCGCAGCTGTCCGGGCCCGGGGAGCGTCCCCGGCGGCACGAGCTCGTCGCCCGTCACGAGGACTCCGGCGCGCGGCGCGCGGGCAACCCGGAGCGTCTCGCGCCCCGCCGCCGCCGCGAGGACGAGGTCGGCGGGCGTAAGGCGGCGCCCCGCGGGGAGAACCAGCGCGCCCGCTTCGTACACCTCCCCGCGCAGGCGCACGTGCGCACCCGGCCTGGGCGCGGCGTCGAGCCGGACGGAGCCGCCCTCCACGGGAGCGGCGTCCTCCACGGGAACCACGGAGTCGCTTCCGGGCGGCATCGGCGCGCCCGTCATGACCTTCCAGGCCGACCCGGGCGGGAGCGTCCCCGGCACGGCGCCGGCCCCGGAGGAGCCGGCCGCCGCGAGGAGAACGGGAGCCCGGCTCGCTTCCGCGGCCCGCACGGCCCATCCGTCCATCGCCGTCGTGTCGAAGCCCGGGACCGGCAGATCGGCCCGGACGTCCTCGGCGAGAACCCGCGAGACGGCGTCCTGGAGCGCGACCTCGCAGGCGGGAAGCGGCGCCACCGCTTCGAGCACGCGGGCGAGGGCGTCGTGGAACGAGATCACCGCGGGCATGCTAACAAGGCGCGGACGCAGCGTCGTGAGTAGAATCCGTCCGCCGTGGAAGACCGGTTCCAGTACACGGGAGACCTCGCGCAGGAACCGCTGCCCGAGGTCCTCCGCACGATCCATTTCTATCGAGTCCCGGGCGTGCTCACGGTCGAGTCGGGCAGCGTCACGAAGCAGGTGTACCTCCTCGGTGGAAACATCATCTTCGCGACCTCGACCGATCGATCCGAGTCGCTCGGCGAGTACCTCCGCCGGAGCGCGCTCATCTCGTCGGGAGAGCTCAAAGCCTCCGTCGGCAAGCTCGACCTCGCCGAGGGGCAGGGCAGGCGCCACGGCGAGCTCCTTGTCGAAATGGGCATCCTCTCCGACGCGCAGCTCCGCCAGATCGTTACCGAGCAGGTGAAGGCCCTCCTTTACGGAGCGTTCTCGTGGGAGCAAGGGTCGGTTACGTTCGAGGTCGGCCGTTACAAGACCGACGAGCTCATCCGGCTCGACGTGCCGACGTCCCAGGCGATCGTCGACGGCATCCGCCGGATGCCCGACCCGCGCCGGTGCGTCTCGCGGCTCGGCCCCTCGTGGACGATCTTCGAGAGAGCGGAAGCCCCGCCGGAGGCGCGCGACGTTTCCTTCACGGCCGCCGAGGTCACGCTCCTGTCGCAGGTGGACGGCCAGCGCACGCTGCGCGACCTCATCACGATGGGTCCCGGAGACCTCGGGGCGAACGCGAAGCTGCTCTATGCGTTCTGGGTGCTGCGCCTCATCACGCGGCGCGAGATCCCGTCGAGCGGCATCCGCCGCATCCAGTGGAAGACGCCGGGCGGGGTTCCCTCCGCTGGCGGCGACGACCACGGCTGAACGCCGGCTCCGGCGCGGACGAAAGGACGACCGACGATGCCCCTTTACGAATACGAGTGCGCCAGGTGCGGCGAGAAGATCGAGGTGATCCGGAGCTTCTCCGACCCGCCGCTCGTCGTGTGCCCCGAGTGCGGCGGCGCGCTCACGAAGCT
>JBDTTJ010000149.1:0-7909 GCA_039930645.1 Acidobacteriota bacterium | reverse complement strand
ACCGTCGAGGCCCGCGCGCCGCGCAGCCCCGGCGGTCCGGGGATCATTTCGGGGCGGTCTTCGGCGGCAAGGCCGAGCCCGGGAGGGTCGCTCCGTCCGGCCCGATCCGCCGGTAAACGCTCAGCGCGTTGATCGCGCTCAGGTCGCGCGGGCAGTAGTCCCCGATCTTCTCTCCGGCGAGCTCCCCGGACACGCGGGCCTCCGGCGCGTTCTGCTTTTTCTTCTCGATGAGAAACTGGAGGAGGGCCGTGAGGTACTGGCGCGTGCGGCCGATCTCGGGCGCGGCGTTCGAGGTCGGGTTGCCGCGCGACCCGACGAGGCCGACGGGCTTCAGCGCTTCGAGCCGGTCGAGCGCGACGATCCAGCCCCTGATGTCGGAATCCGGATCCGAGAGCATCGGGCAGCGGTCGGGCGTCACGAGGTCGCCGGCGAAGGCGGTCCGGGTCACGGCGTCGAACACGTAGAGGTCCGAACCGGTGTGCGCGTTGGCGGGCGGCACGCCGACCTCGAGGCGGAGCTTGCCGGCGACGAGGACGAGCCGGTCGCCGACGCCGATCACGTTCGGGACCTTGCCCTTCTGGCGGCTGAGGAACTCGCCGAGGATCCCCGTCGCCCGCGCGTTGACGAAGATCGTGGCGTCCGTCGGGAAGAACGCCGCGAGGCCCTCGTTCGAGTCCGTGTGGAGGTGGGTCATCGCGATCCACTTCACCGGCTTGTTCTTCGTGGTCTTCGCGATCTCGGCGCGGAGCGCCTTCGCGTCGGCGGCGCTCGAGCCGGTGTCGACGAGGAACACGCCGTCGCCGGCGTCGAGCCAGGAGCAGATCGTGCCCCCGAAGACGCCGTACCAGAGGCCGACGTCCTTGAAAGGCTGCGCGACGGCCGGCGCGGCGGCGGCGGGGGCTTTCGCGGCGGGCGCCGGCTGCCCGGCGGCGGCGAAGGCCGAAACGGCGAGCGCCGCGGCGAAGAGGCGGGAAACGACGTGCTTCATGCGAACTCCTGTCTGGAGGCGAGCGTACGGCTGCGCGACCGCGCGAACGCGCGGCAGGCGTCGAGAAAGACCTGGAACAGCGCCTTCTGGCGCGGGTCGGCGACGAGATCCTCGGGGTGCCACTGGACGGCCGCGAGCCACGAGCCGCCCGGACGCTCCACCGCCTCGACGAGGTCGTCCGGCGAGGCCGCGAGCGAGGTGAGCGGCGCGGCGAGGTCCTTGACGGCCTGGTGGTGCCGGGAGTTGACGTCCGTCGCCTCGGCGACGGCGGCGGCGAACGGCGAGGGCGTCCGTCCCGCGCGAGGCCGCACGGCGTGCGCGAGGAAGTCCCGCTCGCGGCCGGCCGCGTCGGTGTCGTGGGCGACGCCACGCTCGCGCTGGGAGGGGAGGTCCTGCCAGAGCGTTCCGCCGAGGGCGACGTTGACGACCTGCAGGCCGCGGCAGATTCCGAAGACGGGCGCGCCCTCGGCCTCGGCGGCGGCGAACGCGGCAAAATCGTGCGCGTCGCGCTCCGGTCGCACCCCGAGCGTCGGGGTTGCGGGGGATTCGCCATAGCGCGCCGGGTCGACGTCCGGGCCGCCCGCGAGGAGCAGGCCGTCGAACGCCTCGGGAATCGGCTGGCCCGGCAGCCCGAGGACGATCTCACCGGGCAACGCTCCCGCCGCGAGGAGGGCACCCCGGTACGCCTCGTTGGGCTGGTGGGAGTCGGACGCGAGGAGGATCTTCATGGGAGGAGCGGGCGGGTTCGCCCGGAGAAGCGCGCCACGCAAGCGGCGCGGCGGGAGATTATAAGGAGGAGATGGACGGAGAGACGGCGAGGGACCGGCGCGTGGCCGTGACGGGGATGGGAGCGGTGACCGCGTTCGGCGCGGACGTGCCCGCGCTGCGTCGAGGCGCGTGGAGCGGCGAGAGCGCGATCGCGCCCGTCACGCTCTTCGGCGTGTCCCGTTTCGTCGCGACGACGGGAGCGGAAATCCGTCTCGTCCCCGCCGATCCCGCCGGCGAGATCAGCGACCGCACGGAGAGGCTCGGGCTCGCGGCGGCGGCCGAGGCGATGGGGCCGCTCGCGGCCCTCGGCCCTTTCGGGGGCGTCGCCGTCGGCACGACGCTCGCGGGGCGCGAGGGCCGTGTGTCGCCCGGCGCCCTCGCGGCGCTCCTCGCCCGTCGGCACGGCGCGCGCGGGCCCGTCGCCACGGTCTCGACGGCGTGCGCCTCGGGCACGGCGGCGATCGGCCTCGGCGCCGGGTGGATCCGCGAGGGCCGCGCGCGGTGCGTTCTCGCGGGCGGCGCCGACGCGCTCTCGCCGTTCGCCTTCTCGGGCTTCGACGCGCTGCGCGCCCTCAGCCCGACGGCGGCGCGGCCCTTCGACGCGGGGCGCGACGGCCTCTCGCTCGGCGAGGGCGCGGCGTTCCTCCTTCTCGAGGACGAGGAAGAGGCCCTGCGGCGCGGCGCGCGCGTTCTCGCGCGCGTCACGGGCTACGGCTCGGCGGCGGACGCGTTTCACATGACGAGGCCCGATCCGGCGGGATCCGGCCTCGCGCGCGCCGCCGCCGCGGCCCTCGCCGACGCGGGGCGGACGGCCGCCGACGTGGGCTTCGTGAGCGCCCACGGAACCGGGACCGTCTTCAACGACGCGATGGAGGAAGCCGCTCTGGCGCACCTCCTCGGCCCCCGAGCAGGATCGGTGCCGGTCCACGGCCTCAAGGGAGCGATCGGCCACACGCTCGGCGCCGCGGGCGCCCTCGAGGCCGTCCTGTGCGTCCTCGTCCTCGGCGCCGAGGACGTCCCGCCGACGGCCGGCCACCGCGCGGCTCGCCCCGGCTCGCCCCTATTCGTCGTCTCGGCCGCGCCGTACCGGCCGGAGCGGCGCGTGGACGTCGCCCTGTCGACGTCGGCGGCCTTCTCGGGCACGGACGCCGCTCTCGTCCTGGAGCGCGCGTGAGGCGCGTGGTCCTCGCGTTCGCGGCGACGGTCGAGGGCGGCGGCGCCGCCGTGCGCGACGCGCTCGTGGACCCGAACCGCCTTCGGCGGATGGACCGGTTCGGGCGCTCCGGCGTCCTCGCGGGCGCGCGCGCCCTGTCGGCGGCGGGCATCGCGGCTGCCGCTCCCGGCGCCGCACCGGACCCTCGCTTCGGTGTCGTCGTCGGCACGGCCCTCGGCTGCCGCGACGCGATCACGCAGCACGAGCGCCTGCTCGCGGCGGCGTCGCGCGTCGAGGATCTCGCGCCGTCCGTCTTCGCGGCGACCGTCCACAACACCGTCGCGGGCGAGCTCGCGATCGGCTGGGGTCTCGGGGGTCCCGCCGAGACGCTCGTCTCGGGCCGCACGGCCGGGCTCGAGGCCCTCGTCCTCGCGGCGTCGCGCGTCGCGAAGGGCGACGCCGACCGCATCCTCGTCGTCGCGGCGGAGGGGATCGACGACGCGATGCGCGAGGCGTTCCTGCGCGAGAACCCGGGCTCACAGCTCGTCGAGTCGTCGGCCGCGGTGCTCCTTGAGGCGGAAGAAGAAGAGGAAGAGATTTCTTTGAGTAAAAGGAGAGGAGCGGCTTTCGTGGAAGCGGCCCTCACCTTCGACCCGGCTCCGCCGCGCCCCGGCGCGCCTCCGATCGAACGCCTCGGTGCGACGGGCCTCTGGGAGATCGCGCGAGACCTCGCCGAGCCCCGTTCACCTTCTAAGAAAATCCGAATCCACCGTTACGCCGCGCTCGACGTCCACGGCTCTCGTTGCGCGGTCGCCCTCGAGTTCTTCTCTTAAGCAGAGAATTATTTCTTCGTTCTCTCCGCGATGAGCTCGTCGGGAGTCGGGATCGTCGGAATCGGTGCGGTGGGGGGCGCGCCGCCGCGTGCGGCCGCGTCGCGCCATGCGAGGACCGCTGCGCGGACGGGAGCCGGGCCGGGGTCGCGCTCGAGGGCCTCGTCGAGCAACGTCTGCGCGCGCGCGCGATTTCCACGCCGCAGCTCCAACTCGCCGAGCTTCGCGGCCGCCTCGGCGAAGTCGGGTGACAGCGCGTGTGCGCGCGCGGCCGCGGCGGCGGCTGCCTCGAGCCAGCGCGCGCCGGCCGTCCGCTCGAGCGCGCGCACCTCGGCGAGAGCCGCCCGCGCCTCGCGGTACCTGCCGAAACCGCCCGAGCCGAGCCACGGGTCCGCGGGGATCGGCCCGGCGGCGGGAGCGGGCGGGCCGTCCTCGGCCGCGAGGACCGCCTCGAGGTCGACGGGCACGTACGCCCCGAGCGTGTGCGGAAAGGCCGCCACCCACGCGCGGCGGTGTGTGAGGTCGAGGACGACGGAGTGCGCGGCGATGGACGCGTCGATCGCGTTGCGGTTCCCGTGTCCGAGGTCCGCTCCCCCGGCGCCCGTCCGGTCCCGGAGGATGGCGACGGCCCCTGCGACGTCGAGAGACGCGACGTCGCGGGCGAGGAGGACGTCCAGCCGCGCACGCCTCTTCCGAGACGTCGACTCCGGAGGAAGCGCGCGCGCGCGGGCCTTCACGGCAGCGTCCTCGGCCTCGTTCGTCGCGCCGAGCCACGCGCCGGGCGTCTCGCGCACGGCGAACGCGGACGGGCTCTTTTCGAGGACCGCGATCCGGCCCGACTTCGCGTCCGCGAGGAAGATGAGGTCCGAAACGAAGACGCGCGCGGTGCGCAGACGTTCGACCGCCCCAGCGAAGGTGGACTCGTTCCGCAGGACGTCCGCGAGGAGGAGCGTGACGGGCTCGCCCGAGCTCGCGGTCTCGCCGCCAGCGAGTGCCTGCAGCGCGACGCCGATTCCCTCCCGGTTGAAGCCCGTGACGACGCCGAGCGTCCCGGAGAAGCCCACGGAGAGGTACGGGATCCTCCCGTCGGGACGGACGACGGAGACGAGCTTCTGTCGGTCGAAGACGTCGCCGCCCTCGAAGTCGAAGTTTCGCGCGAGAAGCAGGCCGCCGGGCGTCTTCGCGAGGAAGCCCGTGCACGCGGCCGCGAGCGCGGGCGCGTCCACGAAGCGCTGCGAGACGTCGTGCAGCGCATGAAGATCCAACAGCCTGCGCCAGGCGTTCCAGCCCGAGGCGGGCGGCACGGGCTCGTAGCCGTCGGCAAGGCCGGCGATCGAGACGAGGAGGTCCCGGGGGATCTCGTCCGGCAGCGAGCGCAGCCGGAACGCGGAGAGCTGCCGGATGAAGGAGCGCTTGAAGCGGCCGGGGATCAGCGCGGTGAACAGCGTGTCGAGGTGCGTCTCCTGCGAACGGATCCAGGGGCGCGTCAGGCGGCCGAGCGCGAGGCCGAGGTCGTAAGGCGCTCCCGCGAATCGCCCGACGAGGATGCCGTTCTCCGAGTCGGGCGGCAAGACCGGCCCGACCCAGGACGGGCCGAGCCGCCGGACCTCGCCGACAATCTCGACCTTCGGGTCCGGCGCGGCGGCGGCCGGAGCGCCCGCCGGCCGGGAGGGAGCGCACGCGCAGAGGAGAACGGCGGCGCCGAGCGCCGCGAGCGTCGTGCCCGTGGCCAGTTTCACTCCTCGCTCTCCCAGAACCGCGCGAAGCGGTACCACTGCGTCGGGTGGGCGCGGATCGTCGCCTCCATGCGCCCGACGAACTTTGCGAGGCCCGCCACGACCGCCTCGCCGGCCGCGGCGCCCCGCGCGTGGGGAACCCAGATGGCTTCCTCGACGATCGTTCGGTAGCGGCCGTCCTCTTCCTGCAGGACGAAGACGGGGAAGATCGGCGCTCCCGACGCCTGCGCGATCCGGAACGGGCCGATCGGAAACGAGGCGGTCTTCCCGAAGAACGGCATCGTCCGCCCCGTGCCCGAGACGTCACGGTCTCCCTGCATGGCGACGCACATGTTCCGTTCTAGGGCGCGAAAGACGGGCAGGAAGCCGAAGGGCGTTTGGTCCACGGGGATGCCCGTGACGCCGAGCATCTTCCGCGCGTCGCTGCGGTGCTTTTCGATGACGGGGGACGGGTCTGGCACGTAGACGGCGGCGACCTCGAGGCCCAGCTGTGCGAGGAAGAGGCCGCCGAGCTCGAAGTTGCCGACGTGCGCGGTCAGGAGAATCGAGCCTTTTCCGGCCCGCTGAGCCTCGACGAGGCGCTCGTCGCCGACGCGCGCCGCCAGCAGGGAACGCGGGTCGACGTCGCTCCGGCCCGAATAGCGCAGGAGGTCGATCCACAGCCTCGAGTGCCGCGACACCATCTCGCGCCCCGCACGCTCGACCTCGCGGGAGTTTCGCGGGAGACCGAGGACGGCGGAGGTGTTGTCGAGGATCGCCTCGCGCACGCTGTCGCGCTCCCAGATCGCGCGCTCGGCCGTCGCCTCGGCGAGCCGGGCGACGCCGACGGTCGGCAGCGTCCGCGCCATCCACCGGAAGAACGGGAACCAGAGCCCGAAGGTCGTGTGGACGAGGCTCGAGACGATCGTCGGGGTTGAGGCGGAGGCGGGCTCGGGCACGTCGCGAGGATGCCACGGAGGCCCGTTCGCCGCGGCGCCGATACGCCGTCTCGACCTCGCCGTTCGGCTAGGATGGGGGTCCCACCATCCTCGGCTGGAGGCCCCGATGCTCGAGACGATCCGCAAACAGCTCGGCGAACGCGCCTCGCTCCTCGACTACACGGCGCAGGGCGTGCCCGCTTCGATGCTGCACCTCCCCGGGCCCGACTACGTGGACCGGGTCTTCGTTCCCTCCGACCGCCCCGTCGGCGTCCTCAGGAGCCTCTCCTGGATGTTCGACAAGGGCCGCCTCGCCGGCACCGGCTATCTCTCGATCCTGCCCGTCGACCAGGGGATCGAGCACTCGGGCGCCTCGTCGTTCGCGCCCGCGCCGGAGTACTTCGACCCCGAGAACATCGTGCGTCTGGCCTACGAGGGCGGCTGCAACGCCGTCGCCTCGACGCTCGGCGTCCTCGGCTCGGTCGCGCGCACGTGGGCGCACCGGATCCCGTTCATCATGAAGATCAATCACAATGAGCTCCTGACGCTCCCGACGTCCTACGACCAGACGATCTTCGGGAACGTGAAGCAGGCGTTCGACCTGGGCGCGGCGGGGATCGGCGCGACGATCTACTTCGGCTCGGAAAACTCCCGCCGGCAGATCACGGAGATCTCGCGCGCGTTCCAGCAGGCGCACGACTACGGGATGTTCACCGTCCTGTGGTGCTACCTCCGGAACCCCGAATTCAAGACCAAGGAGAAGGACTTCCACGTCTCGGCGGATCTCTCCTCGCAGGCGAACCACCTCGGCGTCACGATCGAGGCGGACATCATCAAGCAGAAGCAACCCGAGAACGACGGCGGCTTCGCCGCGCTCCCGTTCGCGAACAAGCCGAACGCCGAAGGCTACGCGAAGCTCGTCCCGCCGCACCCGATCGAGTGGACGCGCTGGCAGGTCGTGAACTCCTACATGGGCCGCGCGGGCCTCATCAACTCCGGCGGCGCGGCCGGCGGCAAGGACGACCTCGGCCAGGCCGTCGCGACAGCCGTCATCAACAAGCGGGCGGGCGGCATGGGACTCATCTCCGGGCGCAAGGCGTTCCAGAAGCCGATGAGGGAGGGCGTCGTCCTCCTGAACGCGATCCAGGACGTCTACCTCGAGAAAGCGGTCACGGTGGCGTGATGAGAAGACCTGTCGTATTGATCACCGGCGCGAGCGGCGAGATGGGCCACGGGCTCATCACGCGCCTCGCGGCCGAAGGCACCCGCCCGATCCTCACGCTGGACCTCAAAACCCTCGACCCGTCGCTCGGCCGCCTCGTCGCGCGCGAGTTCACGGGCTCCGTCCTCGACCGGAGCGTCCTCGAGCGCATCCTCTCGGAGTACGAGATCGACATGATCTTCCACCTCGCGGCGCTGCTCTCGACGCGCAGCGAGTTCACGCCCGTGACGGCGCACCAGGTCAACGTCGAGGGAATGATCAACATGCTGGAGTTCGCGCAGAGCGAACGCCAGTC
>JBDTTJ010000148.1:0-7929 GCA_039930645.1 Acidobacteriota bacterium | reverse complement strand
GCCTGGGAGCGCTCTGGTTCTGGCTAGGCCACCAGGGGTCCGAGTACCTCGACCTTGGCCGCTTCTGGCAGCTCCTGCTCGCCGCCGGGCTCGTGGGCTGGCTCGTATTGATGTACAGGGCGCTCCGGCCGGCGATCCGCGACCCCAAGCGTTCCGAGCTGGCGGCGCTCTTCCTTTACGCCGCCGCGGCGATCCCGCTCTTCTATCTGCCCGCTCTTTTCTTCGGGCCCCGCACCAACTTCGCGGTGATCGACAACTGGCGTTTCTGGATCATCCACCTCTGGGTAGAGGGCTTCTTCGAGCTGTTCGCCACCGTCCTCGTCGCCGTCATGTTCGTGGTCCTGGGTCTGGTCACGTCCCGCACCGCCACGCGCGTCATCTACCTGGACGCCATCCTCTACCTGGCCGGCGGGATCGTGGGGACCGGGCATCACTGGTACTTCACCGGCCAGGGAACGCTCAACATGGGACTGGCCGCGTGCTTCTCGGCGCTGGAGGTCGTCCCGCTCACTCTTCTCACCCTCGACGCCTGGGACTTCATCCGCCTCCGGGAGCGGCGATGCGACGACTGCCAGGTGACGTTCGCGGAGCGTCACCGCTGGGCGATCTACTTCCTGATGGCCGTTGGCTTCTGGAACTTCGTGGGCGCGGGAATCTTCGGATTCCTGATCAACTTGCCGATCGTGTCTTACTTCGAGGTCGGCACGTCGCTGACGAACAACCACGCCCACGGATCGCTCTTCGGTGTCTTCGGAATGCTGGCGCTCGCCGTTCTCGTTTTCTGCCTGCGCTCGCTGGCCGAGGACGCGGCCTGGGCCCGCGCCGAGCGCTGGATCAAGGTGGGCTTCTGGGGGCTGAACGCGGGGCTCGCTCTCATGATGGCGATCGATCTGTTTCCGGCCGGAGTCCTTCAGCTGTGGGACGTCCTCGAGAACGGCTACTGGCACGCGCGGCGGCTCACGTACCTGATGAGCGGGCCGTTCCATGCGCTCGAGTGGGCGCGAGTCGCGGCCGACGGTTTGTTCCTCGCGATCGGGGTCGTCCCGCTGGTCCTCGCGGTCGCGATCCTGCTCCTCGGCTCGCGCAAGCGCGGACCGGGCGCATCGCAATCCGGGGCATAACCCATCTGCGCTTCCGTCGATGCGCGCGACGGCGGGTCCGGCCGCCCGAGCTCGCCGGATCAGGCCGACAACGCCGCGACCGCCCGGGCGACGACGGCGAAGTGGCAGGCGGCGGCCGCGATGACGAGGGCGTGGAAGATCTCGTGGTAGCCGAAGACCCGCGGGAAGGGGTCGGGCCGCTTGACCGCGTAGACGACCGCGCCGAGGCTGTAGACGACGCCGCCCGCGGCGAGGAGGGCGACGGCGCCCGTTCCGAGCGCGGCCTTCAGCGCAGGCAGGAGCGGCACGGCGGCCCAGCCGAGAAGGACGCAGACGACGGCGACGAGCGCCTTCGGCGCCTTCACCCACGCGATGGACATCACGATCCCGAGGAGCGCCCCTCCCCAGACGATGCCGAGGAAGATCCAGCCGAGGCGGCTGCCGAGGAGAAAGCTGAGGGGCGTGTAGGTCCCGGCGATCAGGAAGAAGATCGCGGAGTGGTCGAGCCGCCGCCAGATCGCGCGGGCCTTCTCCGGCCAGTTCCGGCGATGGTATGCCGCGCTGACGGACAGCAGGGTGACGAGGGAAAACACGTAGACGAGCGCGCCGGCGCGGGCGCGCGCCCCGGAGGCCCGGAAGAAGAGGATCGCCCCCGCGACGGCCGCGACGAACGCGGCGACTTCGTGGAGGACGCCTCGGAGAAGAGGCTTGGGGCGAGACGACGTCTCGGGAACCGGTACGCTCACGTTTCGATCCTACGCGGTCGTCTTCTGGAAGCGCGAGACGGCGAGGCCGATGATCGCGAGCGTGTAGAAGGTCAGCCAGGCGACGGGTTCCCACAGCTCCGTCAGACCAGCGCCGCGCAGGACGATCCCGCGGACGACCTGGATGAAGTACTTCGCGGGGATCAGGTACGTGACGTATTGGAAGAACTTCGGCATCCCGTCGATCGGGAAGACGTAGCCCGACAGGAAGACGAAGGGCAGCAGGAAGAAGAACGACATCTGCATCGCCTGCATCTGCGTCTTCGCGATCGTCGAGAGAAGCATCCCGAGCCCGAGGACGGCCGCGATGAACATGAGCCCGACGAGGTAGAGCTCGAAGACGCTGCCCGCGATCGGCACCTGGAAGAGAAAGCGCATCAGGACGATGATGAGGGTGAGCTGGAAGACGCCGATCACGACGAACGGCGCGATCTTCCCGAGGATCAGCTCGATGCGCGTCACGGGTGTCACCTGCAGCTGCTCGAGCGTCCCGCGCTCCCTCTCGCGGACGATCGCCATCGCCGTGAACTGGATGAGCGTGAAGGTGAGGAGGATCGCGATGAGACCCGGGATGATGAACGTCGCCGTGCGAAGGTCCGGGTTGTACCAGGGCCTCACGCGCAGGTCGACGGGCGGCCCGGACTCCTTCCAGCCGGCCCTCGCGGCGAGCGTCCGGAGGGACATCTGGTTCGAGATCCCGCCCGCGATCGCCATGGCCTGGCTCGCGGTCGTCGTGTCCGAGGCGTTCACGACGAGGAGGGCCTTCGCGGACGCGCCGCGGCGCCGGTCCTTCCCGAAGTCGGCGTCGATCACGAGGCCGACGGAGGCGTGGCCCGTGTCGATCTCCTGGCGCAGCGCGGCCTCGGAGCCGACGTACTTGACGACGTCGAAGTACTCGCTCGCCGTCATCTTGGCGACGAGCTCGCGGCTGTCGTAGGACCGGTCCTCGTCGAGGACGACCGTCTTGAGGTGCTTGACGTCGTAGTTGATCGCGTAGCCGAAGATCATCGTCTGGAGGATCGGCACCATCACGATCATGCGCAACGTGATCGTGTCCCGGCGCAGCTGGAGGAACTCCTTGCGGACGAGGGCGAGAAGGCGCTGCATCGTTCCTCCGTCAGGCCGCCACAGCGGCGCCCGGCCGGGCGGCGCTCCGGGCGAGCGACACGAACACGTCTTCGAGGGACGGCTCGGCGGCCGCCGGCGTGCCGTACCGCGAGAGGAGCCGTCCGGCGGCGTCGGCGGCGCCCTCGTGCGCGACGGCTCTCAGGCGCAGGCCGAAGAGGTACGCGTCCTCGAGGCTCGGGTCGCCCCGCACGGACGCGAGCGCCGCGAACGGCTCGGACTGGAGCGGTACCTCGAGGAGGCGGCCGCCGAGGGACGCCTTCAGCTCGGCCGGGCTGCCCGACGCGATGATCCTGCCGTCGAGGATGAAGGCGAGCCCGTCGCACTGCTCGGCCTCGTCCATGTAGTGCGTCGTGACGAGCACCGTCATGCCGCGCGTGGCCGCCAGCTCGTAGATCAGGTCCCAGAACACGCGCCGGCCCTTCGGGTCGACGCCGCCGGTCGGCTCGTCGAGAAACAGGAGCTCGGGCTCGTGGAGGAGGGCCGCGGCGAGCGCGACGCGCTGTCGCCTTCCGGTCGAGAGGTTCTCCGTCAGCTCGCCGAGGATCGACTCGAAACGGAGGCGCGCCGCGAGCGTTCGGATGCGGTCCGCGAGGCGGTCGCGGGAGAGGCCGTAAATGGATCCGAAGAACGCGAGGTTCTCCTTCACCGTGAGGTCGAGGTAGAGCGAGAATTTCTGACTCATGTAGCCGAGGCGCTTCTTCCACTCCTCCGTGTCCTTCGTGACGTCGAGGCCGCCGAAGGCCGTCGCCGTGCCGGACGTCGGGTGGAGGAGCCCCGTGAGCATGCGGATCGTCGTGGACTTGCCGGACCCGTTCGGGCCGAGGAAGCCGAAGACCTTCCCGCGCGGGACCGCGAGCGACACGCGGTCGACGGCGGTGAACGTCCCGAACTTCCGGGTAAGGTTGTCGCAGCGGAGGAGGACGTCGGAAGAAGAAGAGGAAGAGAGGATTTTCTTAGAAAGTAATAGGGGAGACGCCGCGCGGCGCGCGCCCGTCGCTCGGCCTCCTGCCCTGGCCTTCTCACCTTCTAAGAAATCTTTGACTTTCTCCTCCTCTTTCTCTTCGCTGAAGAAGACGAAGGCGTCGTCCAGCGTCGGCCCTCCGGGGCGGCTGCCGTCGGTCGGGCACGCCGCGAGGATCTCTTCGCGCGTCCCGGTGGCCACGATGCGCCCCTCGTCCAGGAAGGCGAGGCGCGTGGCGTACTCGGCCTCGTCCATGTAGGGCGTCGAGACGACGATCGTCAGCCCCTCGTGGTGCAGCGCGTTCAGGACGTGCCAGAACTCGCGGCGCGAGACGGGGTCGACGCCGGTCGTCGGCTCGTCGAGGAGAAGGAGCGCCGGGCGCGTCAGCAGCGCCGCGACCAGCGCGAGCTTCTGCTTCATGCCGCCCGAGAGCGCGCCCGCGAGGCGCGAGCCGAAGCGGTCGAGCCCGACGCGGGCGAGGAGGTCCCGTGCGCGCGCGCGGGCCTCGCCGGGCGGCACGGAGTAGAGCCGGGCGCGCAGGTCCAGGTTCTCGTCGACGGTGAGGTCCTCGTAGAGAGAGAAGCGCTGCGGGACAAAGCCGAACGGGACGTCGTCGCGGACGGCGCGGCCCGAGGTCGGCTCGAGGAGGCCCGCGACGATCCGGAAAAACGTCGTCTTGCCCGCGCCGTCCGGTCCGATGAGCGCGAACATCTCGCCGCGCGCGATCGAGAGGTCGATCCCGCGAAGGGCCGGGCGGCCCCCGAAGCTCCGGACGAGCTCGACGGCCGTGATCACTTCACGGCGCCCGCGGAGGCTCGCACGCGCACGTCGGCGGGCTGGCCCGGGACGAGCGGCGCGTCCCATCCGGCGTCGAGGTCCACCTTGGCGGCGTAGACCGTGTTCACGCGCTCGCGCGGGGTGTCGACAGGCTTCGGCGTGAACTCGGCGTCCGGCGAGATCTCCGTGACCTTCGCGGGGAACGTCCGGCCCTTCCAGGCGTCCACGGACACCTCGGCGGGGCTCCCGACGCGCACGCGGCCGAGCTGCGTCTCGGGGATGTACGTGCGCACGTAGAGGCGGTCGAGGAACGCCATCGTCACGGCGGGCTGGCCCGCTCCGAGGAGGAGGCCGGGCTCGGCCATGCGGTGGAGGATCACGCCGTCGGCGGGCGCGCGGATCTCCGCCTCGCGGGCTACGGTCTCGGATTGCTTGAGCACGGTCTGCGCGCGCCCCATTTCGGCGCGCGCCTGTTCGGTCTGATAGCGACGGAAGCCTTCGCGGGCAAGAAGAAGCTTCTCTTCGCTCATCTTGAGGCTGGCCTGCGCGCGTTCGAGATTCGTTCGCGCAACGTCCACGTCGCGAGGAGTTCCGACTCTCTTGGAAAGTAATGTCTGCTGGCGCTCGAGCTCCGGCTTCGCAAGTTCGACCACGGCGCGGCGATCCGCAACCTCTTGCTCGGCTCCCTTGATCTCAGCCGCACGACTCCCGACCTTCAGGTCGTTGAAGCGCGCCTCCGCGGATTCCAGCCCCTTCGCGTCGCGCTCGGGCGCGAGCGCCGTCTCTCCGAGGTCGAGTCTCGCGATGAGGTCGCCCGCCTTCACGCGGTCGCCCTCCTTCACCTTCACTTCGACGACGCGGCCCGCGACCTTCGGCGCGAGGTCGACCATGGGCGCTTCGAGGCGTCCGCTCAGGGCGACGACGTTCGGATCGCCGCCGTTCCGGCAGGCGGACGCGAGTGCGACGAGGAGGAGGACGGCGGAACGGGGCGCTCGGCGCATGGGCTCTCCTAGGAAACGGCCGGCGCGGGCCGGCTCTCGGCCGCGGGCGCGGCGGCGGGGACATGTTGCTTACGCATTCTGCGGACGAGCCGCCCGGCAGCCTGCTGGGCGTCGTCGAAGAGCGAGTAGGCGACGGGCGTCGCGAGAAGCGTGAGGAGGAGGGCGAGCGTCTGGCCGCCCGCGATGACGGAGCCGATCGCGCGGTTCGTGCCGGCGCCCGGGCCCGACGAGACGAGGAGCGGCAGCATGCCCGCGACGAACGCCATCGTCGTCATCAGAATCGGGCGGAGGCGCTCGCGGCATGCGAGGACGACGGCGGCGTCGCGCTCCATCCCGCGCTCGCGCAGCTGGTTCGCGAACTCGACCTGGAGGATCCCGTTCTTCTTGACGACGCCGAAGAGGACGAGGATGCCGAGCGACGTGAAGATGTTGACGCTCTGCCCGAAGATGAGGATCGAGAGCAGCGCGAACGGCACCGTCAGCGGGAGGGCAAGGAGGATCGTCACGGGGTGGAGCCAGCTCTCGAACTGCGCGGCGAGGATGAGGTACATGAAGACCCCCGAGAGCGCGAACGCGAGCAGGAAGTTCTGCGCGGACCGGCCCTGTTCCTTCGAGCGCCCGACGAACCGGTACGTGTAGGTCGCGTCGAGGTTGAGCGCCTTCGTTTCCTTCGTGAGGAGGTCGAGGGCGGTCTGGGAGGAGGATCCCGGCGTCATGTTCGCGAGGATCGTGACCTGCCGGCGCCGGTTCAGGCGGCGGATCTCCGACGGGCCGACGCCTCGGCGGAAGGACGTGACGTCCTCGAGCGGGACGGCGCCGAGCCGGTAGGACGGGACGTTGAAGCGCTTGAGGCTCGCCTCGTCGGCGCGGTCCTCGGGGCGCGCGCGGAGATAGACGTCGTACTGCTCGCCGCCGTCGTCGAACGCCGAGACCTTCTCGCCTCCGACGAGGACGCGCAGCGTCTCGGCGACGTCCGCGACGGAGACGCCGAGATCCGACGCCTTCGAGCGCGCGACCATGACGCCGAGCTCCGGCTTGCCGAAGATCAGCGACGAATCGACGTCGACGATGCCGGGTACGGTCCGGAGTTTCGCCATGAGCGTGTCGGAAATTTTCGCGAGATGGTCGAGGTCCGGTCCGTTGATGACGTACATGATCTCGGCGTTCTTCTGGCCGCTGGAGAACGCGTTGACGTAGGAGACGTCCGTCCGGAGCTTCGCGTCCGCGTAGCGGGGCAGGATCTCCTTGCGGACCCGGCCCATGACGCCCGTCTGCGAGTCTTTTCGCTTACGGGCGTCGACGAGCTTCACGTAGACGCTCGCGACGTTCGGGGTCTTCGCGTCGTCCGCGCCGACGGTCAGGAGCGCGTACTCGACTCCGGGGAGCGTCTTGACGTCCCTGCTGATCCGGTTTCCGATGAGGGCGGTCGCCTCGAGCGACGTCCCCTCCGGCGCCCGGAAGTTCACCTCGAACTGCGACTCGTCGTCGTAGGGGAGGAAGTTCTTCGGGACGGCCTTGAAGAGGAACGGGACCGTCGCGAGGGCGAGGACGCAGGCGAGGACGACGGCCGCACGGTGGTGGATCGACCAGTCGAGCATCGCCGTGTACGTCCGGTCGATGACGGCATAGAAGCCTCTGGATTTGGTCGTGCCGGCCGCGGAATGCGCGCCGTCGCTTCCCGGCCGCTCTTTCCTTTTCAGGAACCGCGCCGCGAGCATCGGCGTGAGGGAGAAGGAGACGAGGAGCGAGACGAGGATCGCGAACGCCATCGTGAGGCCGAAGGAATTCATGAACCGGCCGACGATGCCGCCCATGAACGCGACGGGCAGGAAGACGGCGACGAGCGAGAGCGTCGTCGCGAGGACCGCGAGGCCGATCTCCTTCGTCGCGTCGATCGCCGCCTGGAACGGCATGACCTTCTTCTCCTCGATGAACCGGAAGATGTTCTCGAGGACGACGATGGCGTCGTCGATGACGATGCCGACCGCGAGCGTGAGCGCGAGGAGCGTCAGGACGTTCAGCGTGAAGCCCATCGCGTACATGAGGGCGTACGTCGAGATGATGGACGCCGGGATCGCGATCGCCGCGATGAGTGTGGACCGGATGTTGCCGAGAAAAAGGAGGACGACGAGGGCCGCGAGGAAGCCGCCGAGGAGAAGGTGCTCCTTCACGGTGTCGACGGCCGCCTTGATGAACTG
>JBDTTJ010000147.1:0-7998 GCA_039930645.1 Acidobacteriota bacterium | reverse complement strand
GACCGCTGCCTCGGCTGCCGCTACTGCATGATCGCGTGCCCCTTCGGCGTGCCGAAGTACGAGTACACGAAGGCGGCCCCCCTCGTCCGCAAGTGCACGTTCTGCGCGGCGCGCCAGGAAAAGGGCCTTCCGCCCGCCTGCACGGACGCCTGCCCTTCGGGCGCGCTCACGTTCGGCAAGCGGGCCGACCTCCTCGAGGAGGCCAGGACCCGCATCTACCAGAACCCGGCGAAATACGTCCACGAGATCTACGGAGAGGACGAAGCCGGCGGAACGAGCTGGCTCTACATCTCGGACGTCCCGTCCGCGAGCCTCACGCTCCCGCAGGACGTCGTGAAGAAGTCGTACCCCGAGATGGCGGACGGCGCGCTCTCGGCCGTCCCGTTCATCGTGACCCTGTGGCCTCCGCTTCTCATGGGCCTCTACACCTTCAGCAAGCGGCGCGACGACGTCGCCGGCCACGAGAACAGCCCGAAGGGAGCCGGCCATGAGTGAGACCTTCGACCGCGTCGCAGCGTCCACGTTCGTCCGCGAGAAGGTCTTCCTTGGCATGGCGCCGAAGGCGTACGCGAAGAGCCTCCTCACGAGGACGAACGCGATCTTCGCCGCCATCCTCGCGATCGGCCTCCCGACCCTGGCGTACCGGTTCTGGAAGGGCATGGGCGCGGTCTCCAACCTGTCCCAGACGAACCCGTGGGGCATCTGGGTCGCGTTCGACATCGTCTGCGGCGTCGCGCTGGCCGCCGGCGGCTACACGGTGGCCGCGGCCGTCTACCTGTTCGGCCAGAAGCAGTTCCGGCCGGTCCTCCGGCCCGCGATCCTGACCGGCTTCCTCGGCTACCTGTTCGTCGTCGTCGGCCTCATGGTCGACCTCGGCCAGCCGTGGCGGCTGCCCTACCAGTTCTTTCTCACGCCGGGGACGACCGCCGTCATGTACGAGGTCGGCTGGTGCGTGTTCCTGTACCTGATGGTCCTCGCCCTCGAGTTCCTCCCGGCGGCGCTCGAGTGGCTCGGGATGACGAAGGTCCGCCGCTTCATGAGCGCGATCTCGATCGGAATCATCGTCCTCGGCGTCACGCTCTCGACGCTTCACCAGTCCTCCCTCGGCGCGTTCTTCCTCATGTCGCCCGGCAAGCTCCACCCCCTGTGGTACTCGCCGTTCCTCCCGATCTTCTTCTTCGTGTCCTCGATCGCGGCCGGCATCGGCATGGTGATCTTCGAGAGCTCGGTCTCGCACCGGGCCTTCCAGGACCAGCTCGACCCCGAGGCGCACGTCGACATGGACGCGATCCAGCTCGGGCTCGCCAAGGGCGGCGCGGTCGTCCTGTTCGCCTACTTCTTCGTCCGCCTCCAGGGCCTCGCGGCGTCCGGCCGGTGGGATCTCCTCCTGACCGGCTGGGGCGCCTGGTACGCCCTCGAGATGCTCGGCTTCGTCCTCCTGCCGTCGCTCCTCTTCGCCTTCGCGGTGAGGACGCAAAGCGCGAAGCTCGCGCGCGCCGCCGGCGTCATGACCGTGCTCGGCGTCGTCCTGAACCGCTTCAACGTCTCGCTGATCGCGTTCAACTGGAACGTGCCCGACCGGTACGTCCCCGCGCTGGGCGAAATCATCATCTCGATCACGATCGTCACGCTCGGCGTCCTCGTGTTCCGCTGGATCGTCAACCGCATGCCGGTGCTCCACGAGCATCCGGAATGGCGCGGCGCCCACTGAAAGAGCAGAGAAGAAACATGAACGAAAGCAACCTCCTCAGCCCGCACGCCACCAAGGCCATCGAGTACCTTCTCGCGGTCTCGTACCTCCTGCTCTTCATCCCCTTCTGGCGCTTCGTGAACGGCGCGACGGTCGCGCAGTCCTTCGCGCCCTCCTGGTTCCAGGTCCCCGAGAACGTCCACCTGCACCATGGGCACTCCTGGGCCAAGACGTTCGGCGGCGCGGTCGCGGTCGGTCTGGACGACTTCGCCCACAAGCTGATCGGCCCGCTGGACGAGATCCGGTTCCCCGCGGTCGGCACGGCGCTCCGGCAGGGCCAGAAGGCCTTCACGGTCGTGGCCGACGGCGAACCCTTCGACGTCGTCTCGCCCGTCGATGGCAACGTCGTCGCCGTGAACGAGGTCGTCCACGCGCACCCGGCCGACGCGGTTCGCGACCCGTACGGAACGGGCTGGGTGCTGAAGGTCGAGCCGCGCTGGCTGACCGCGAACCTCAAGAACCTCGTCTCCGGCGACTCCGCCCGCCGCTTCCTGGACGCGGCCGCCGAGGCGCTCTCGGGCCGCATGAGCCCGGAGCTTGGCGTCGTCCTTCAGGACGGCGGCGCCCCGATCCACGGCATCGCCCGCGAGATCGACCCCGAGCACTGGGACGAGGTCGTGCGCCACTACCTGAAGGGCGAGTGAGGAGGACGCGATGAAAACCCGCATCCATTTCCTCGCGGCAACCCTCCTTCTCGCCCTTCTTTCTTCGACTCTTCTCGCGGGCACGCTTCCGAACCTTCCGAAGGACAAGGCTCTCCCGCAAGGCGACGGCAGCCCGGGCGTCGTCACCTTCCGCCACGACTCCCACGTCGACGCCTCGCGCCCCGACTGCACGACGTGTCACCCGACGCTCTTCCCCATCGTCAAACGCACCGCCTCTTCGGCCGCCCCCGCCGCGATCCGCCACGCCGACATGGAAAAGGGCAAGAGCTGCGGCTCCTGCCACGACGGCAAGAGCGCCCACGGCCTCGACGACTGCGGAACGTGCCACCAGGCCAAGTGAGGTGACCTATGACGCCTCTTGAGTTCCTCCAGCTCGCCGGCATCTTCCTCGCCGGACTCGTCGTCCGCGCCCTCGCGTTCACGCTCGTCCTCGCGGTCTGCGCGCTTCCGATTCTCGCGGCCTGGGCGCTCTGGCGCTCGTGGCAGAAACTGCGGGACCGGAGCATCGGTCTCGTGGACGTCGGCGGCCTCGAGCTCGCCGAGGCGCACCACTACGCGCCCGGCCACACGTGGCTCCAGCGCAAGACGCGCGGCACGGTCCGCGTCGGACTCGACGAAATCGCGGGCCGGCTCCTGCACGGGCCGACCGGCGTCACGCTGCCGAGGCCGGGCACCGTCCTCGCCGCCGGCCTGCCGGCCGCCACCGTGAACTGCCGCGGCCGCGTCGCCGCGATCTCGGCGCCCATCTCGGGCACCGTCGTCGCGATCAACCCGGCCGTCGTCCGCGACCCCTCGCTCCTCGAGGAGTCGCGCTACCGGAACGGCTGGCTCTTCGCGATGAAGCCCGCGACGGCCGCCTTCCTGACGCTCCCGACGGGTGGCGCCGCCCGCGCCTGGTTTCAGGACGAGACGGCGCGCTTTTCGAACGCGCTCGAGACCGAGCTGGGCCTCCTCGCCGCCGACGGCGGCGAGCTCGTGGTCGAGGCGCCCGCGCTGCTCTCGGAAGAGAAGTGGCAGCGCCTCGTCTCGGAGTTCCTGAAGGGCTGACGCTCAGCGCTTGCCGAAGAGGTTGTCGAAGGCCGACCGCGCGCCGTCGGGCGTGTCGCCGGCCTTCGTGCCTGTGAGGTCCATGCTCACGACGGGCGCGTAGAACGTGCAGTCGTTCGCCCGCGACTTCGCCGGGATGGCCACAGGGACCGGCTGGCGGCACTGCGCGGGGGCCGCGCCGTCGAAGTGCCGGCACTGGCTGCACGCGTGGAGCGCGGCGCCGCACTTCCTACAGACCGACGCCTTCGTCACCTCGGCATCGTTCTTCTCGCCGCACGCCTTGCAGCGGAAGACCTCGTCGCGGTGGCGGTCGGCGCCGCGGCCCCTGGGCGCTCCTTCCATCCGCGCGGGGCGGTCGGAGGAGAACCCGCCGCCGCCGCCGGAGCTGCCGCCGGAGCCGCCCGTGCGCGCGCCGTCCTGATAGCCCTTCGAGCGGTACTTGCGATCACCCATTCGCATCATTCTACGGTTCGGGGCGCGGGCCGTAGAATCCTCCGCCGGGGCACTTCATGAGACTCCTCCTTCGCATCCTCATCAACGCGGCGGCCCTGTGGGTCGCGGCGTCTGTCGTGGACGGCATCCACGCGGGCGGGGCGGGCTCCATTCTCGCCGTCGCGGTCGTGTTCGGCGTCGTGAACGCGCTCGTGCGCCCGCTGCTCAAGCTCCTGAGCTGCCCGATCATCTTCCTGACGCTCGGCCTCTTCACGCTCGTCCTCAACGCGCTCATGCTCATGCTCACGGCGTGGGTGGGCAGGCAGCTCGGGATCGACTTCACGGTCGACACGTTCTGGGCTGCGTTCCTCGGCGCGCTCATCGTCTCCATCGTCTCGACGGTCCTGTCCTGGTTCATCCCGGACAAGGCCGCGTGAACCAACCCCCGAAAAGGAGTTCTTCCCCCATGCGCGTTCCGGTCTCTCTCCTGGCCCTCGTGTTCCTCGCCGGCTGCGGCAAGCAGCAGCCCGCCCTCGACGTCAAGACCGCGGCTCCCGCGGCCGCTCCTGCGGCGTCCGCGTCCGCGTTCGCGTCCGCCTCCGCATCCGGCGTGGTTCCCGCCGCGCCCGAAGCGGCGCTCATCACCGTCACCGGCACCGTCCTCGAGACGATGGACGCAGCCGAGTACACCTACATGCGCCTGAAGACGTCGACTGGCGAGACGTGGGCCGCGATCAACAAGACGAAGATCGCCAAGGGCGATTCCGTCACGGTCACGAACGCGATGGTGATGGAGGCGTTCCAGAGCAAGACCCTCAATCGCACGTTCGACCACATCCTCTTCGGCGTGCTCGCGAAGCCCGGCGCCCCTGCAGCCGGCGTTCCCGCGGCAGCCGCAGCTCCCCTCGCGCCGATGGCGTCGGGTCATCAGCCCGCCGCGGGCGCCGCGGCGCCCCCGACGCAGGAGCAGATGGCCGCCCAGCACGGGCAGGCCGCGGGCGGTCCCGCGGACGCGCCGGACGTGAAGGTCCCGAAGGCCGAAGGGGCGAACGCGAAGACGGTCGCGGAGCTCTGGGCGCAGCGCGCCTCGCTCAAGGGCAAGGAAGTCGCCGTGAAGGCCAAGGTCGTCAAGGTCACGAACAGCGTGATGGGGAAGAACTGGCTGCACGTGCGCGACGGCTCCGGCTCGAAGACCACCAAGGACAACGACCTCACGGTCACGACCGACGTGGTTGCCAAGGTGGGCGACGTCGTGACGGTGACGGGCTCGGTTTCCGTCGACAAGGATTTCGGCGCCGGGTACGCCTACCCCGTCATCGTCGAAAACGCGAAGCTCAAGTAAGCCCGAGGCACAGCGGCGGCCGCTTCCTCGTCTTGCGGGGGCCCATCCGGGCCCCCGATTTCTTTGACGATCGATCAAAGAAACAGAGCCGCATCAATGCGATGCGTTAGAACGCTGCCTGGCGGTTGAGACTCCGACGCAACTATTGCATCCATGGCTCTTAGAGCATCTGACTCAGGCGCGACACGGGTTGCGGACCTATGGTTTAGCTTGTGAATAAAGGGACAAGGTGTCCTTTCCGCGCGCTCTGCGGGAGGAACCCGGCTCAAGGCTGATCCAACGAACAGCGCGAGCCGGCCGTTAGGCGCCCAGGGGCGGAAGCGACGCCCGGGGCTGGTGCGCGCCACCTCTCACCTGCTTCGTCAAGCCGCCCCAGAAGGAGACCCCACCCGATGAAACTTCTCCGCAGGTTACTGATCCTGCCGGCCCTGCTGGCGCTGCCCCTCGCGGCGGCAGAGGTCAAGCCAGTCGCGGCGCATCCGCTCACTCCGGCCGCCGCCGCGCGCCCGTCCTCGCTCGCTCAGGTGCTCGCCAGCTATTACTCGGCCCAGGAGCTGGCCCAGAACGTCTACCTCGGCTCCGAGTTCTGCCTCGCCTGCCACCAGGACAAGGGCACGTTCCGGGATACGCAGCACGCGTTCGCCCTCGTCCAGCCGCGCACGCAGTACTCGATGATCGCCAAGAAGGGCGTCGTCGCCGACGTGAACAGGAACGGCAAGGACGACTTCGTGGACGCGATGGACTTCAACGCGGTCTCGTCCAATTTCGACAAGTACAAACCGAACGCGCCGAAGCTCTCCGTCGAAAACGGGACGTACTTCATCCAGATCGGCCCGACGAAGATGAAGGTCGTCGCGGTCCGCCAGTGGCTGGAAGCCGACCGCACGTGGCTCCAGCGCTTCCTCGTGAAGATCCCGGCCTCGGACGGCGTGAACGGCTACAGCCGCGGGAACTACGTGAGCGGCATCCTGTTCCGCGGCTCCACGTGGCAGTGGGAATCGGACGGCATCGAGGCCCTGTACGACGCGAGCAACCAGCCGAAGCTCCCGGCGCTCCCGACGATCGCGCAGATCGTTTCGGCCCCCGCGGGAGGCAGCTTCGAGACGTGTGCGGGTTGCCATACGACGGGCATCCGCAATTACCAGAAGGTGCAGGGCGAGTGGGTCATGTCGCCCTATGTCGCGACGCTCTACAACGCGGACGACCCGACCTACTTCGATTACAACGGCGACGGCAACATGGAGACGATGAACATCGGCTGCGAGGCCTGCCACGGCCCCGGCGCGAACCACGTCCTCAATACGGCCGACCGGACGAGGATCGTGAACCCGTCGCGGCTGACGGCCGCGCAGCAACTCGACGTCTGCGGGCAGTGCCACTCGAGGCTGAAGTCCCTCCCGAACAAGACGTTCTCGTTCCCCTACAACGACCAGACGATGACGCAGTGGACGCCGGGCACGGACATGGCGCCGTTCTACGCGAACCCGGCCACGTCCTACTGGCCGGACGGCAAGACGCCGAAGTCCACGCACATGGAGTTCATCGCGGTCAAGACCTCCCTCCATCACACGAACCCCTACGAGCAGCTGACTTGCAGCGAGTGCCACGACCCCCACAAGGCAACGGGGGCCGGCCAGCTCGTGGCGTCGCGCTTGAACGGGAACACGAAGATCAAGACGTCGGCCGAGGACAACACGCTCTGCCTGTCCTGCCACGCGACGCACGGGCCGTTCGCCTCGGTCACGGTGGCGATGGTCGCCGACTACGCGAAGAACGAGGAGGCGATCGGCAAGGTCGTCGCGTCGCACTCAAACCACCCGTACGCGCCCGAGCGGATCATGGGCCTCGGCCGCTGCATCGAGTGCCACATGCCGACCGCGGGCCTCGCCCCCGGCAACGCGACGGGCGAGTACACGGTGCGGTCGCACACCTTCCAGGCGACGGCGCCCGAGCTGACGCTCAAGTACCTGTCCGCCGGCGGGATGCCGAGCGCCTGCGGCGTCACCTGCCACCAGTCGAAGGTGAACGTTTTCAAGCTCGGGATGGATCCGACGCCGACCGTTTGGAACAGCGACTATGACAAGGCGCTCGCGACCGAGCTCCAGAAGTACTACGGCCCGGGCGGGAAGTGGTGGGACACGACCCCGAAATGACCCGCCTTGACGAAAGGAGTACTCTTTTCTCCTCGATGAACGCGCCTTTCGCCGCCGCCCTTTTTGCGTCCGGATATTTCTATACGCCGGACATGAGGGGCGCCTCGCAGTAGGCGATCGCAGACCCGGGTGAGACCCGAGGCCCCCCTCCGAAGCGACGGAGGGGGGCTTTTTCGTTTTGACTTCGCAAGGAGGCGCGCATGGACGGATCGAAGCCCGAAAGCACCCCGGACGTTCCGACGCCGCGCGCCGGCTATCAGGGCGAACCTGGCTCTTTCTCGGCTCGCGCGGCCGCGCGAGCGGGCAGGCCCGTCGCGCACGCGACGTTCGACCGCGTTCTCAAGGCGCTGCTCGCAGGGGAGGTCGACGTCGCGATGCTCCCCGCGGCCACGCACGGCGCGGGCCCCGTCGTCGAACCGCTCGAGGCGCTCGCCCGCGTCCTCGAAAGCGGCGGCGTGGCCCTCGAGGTCCGCGAGGAGATCGCGATCCCCGTCCGCCTCGTCCTCGCCGCGCCCCCGGGCGTCTCCGAAGAGAACCTCAAGGAAATCCACTCGCAGCCGCCGGTCCTCCGGCAGTGCGCGCGTCTCCTCGCGCGCCGCGACGCCGTGC
>JBDTTJ010000146.1:0-8012 GCA_039930645.1 Acidobacteriota bacterium | reverse complement strand
GCCTCAGACACCTTCTAAGCAATTCTCTTATCTTCGTCGGGGTCCGTTCCGGCAGCGCCGCCCAGTCCGGCTCCTTCATGAGGACCGCCGCGAGGACGTCCGTCACGGTCTCGCCCTCGAACGCCCTCTTTCCCGCCAGCATCTCGAAGAGCACGCAACCGAAGGCCCAGACGTCCGTCCTCTTGTCGACCGGCTTCCCGCGCGCCTGCTCCGGGCTCATGTACGCCGCCGTCCCGAGGATCACGCCCGCCGCCGTCGCGCGCGCCGTCAGCGTCGGCGAGTGCGTGACGCCCGCCGAGGACCCGGCCGTCCCGTCGCCTTCGAAGATCTTCGCCAGGCCGAAGTCGAGAAGTTTCACGCGCCCGTCGGGCGTGACCTTCACGTTCGCGGGCTTGAGGTCGCGATGGATGATCCCCTTCTCGTGCGCGGCCTCGAGCGCCTCGGCGATCTGTCTCGCCAGAGAAAGAGATTCTTCGAGTGTAAGAGGGGCGGAGGCGATCCGTTGGGAGAGGTCTTCGCCCTCGACCAGCTCCATGACGAGAAGGTGCCGCGAAGACGAGGACGAAGGCGAAGAGGGGATTTCTTCGAATGAGTAGATGGCGGCGATTCCGGGATGATTGAGCGCTGCGAGCAGCCGCGCCTCCCGCTCGAACCGCTGCCTCCTCTCTTCACCTTCAAAGAATTCTTCCGGCAGTACCTTCACGGCGACGTCGCGTCCGAGGCGGGGGTCTTTCGCCCGGTAGACCTCCCCCATGCCTCCCGCCCCGAGCGGCGCAAGGATCTCGTAGGGCCCGAGCTTCGTCCCGGCGGCAAGCGTCATGCGATGGACAGATTCTAACTGCGACGGTGTCGCGGGCGTGACGTCACTACTTCAGACTCTCGCGCAGAAACGAGAGCGTCGCCGCCCAGGCCTTCGCGGACGCCCGGGCGTTCGCGCCCTCGCGGCCGGTCTGCTGTCTGAGGAAGCCGTGGCCGGCGCCCTCGTACACGTTCGCCGTGTAGCGCTTGCCGAGCTTCTTCATCGCCTCTTCGGCCCGCGGGATCGTCGCGTTCACGCGCGCGTCGTCGCCGCCGTAGAAGCCCACGACGGGCGCGCCGACCTTCGCGTAAGCGCCGGCGTCCTCCGGAGACGAGCCGTAGTAGACCGCCGCCGCGTCCAGCTTCGGCTGGGCGACGGCGTAACCGAAGCTCGTCGACCCGCCCCAGCAGAAACCGACGCTCCCGACCCTGCCGCTGGCCGCCGGGAGCTTGAGCGCGTAGGCGCGCACGGCGTCGAGGCGCGCCGCCGCATCGGCCGGCGTCAGGTTCCGGATGACCTTCGTCGCGTCGGCGCCGAGCGAGTCCGTGCCGCCGCCGTTCGGGCCCATGCCCGACAGGAGGTCCGGCGCGAGCGCGATGAAGCCATCCTTCGCGAGCTGGTCCGCCACGCCACGCACCCAGTCCGTGAGGCCGAAGATCTCGTGGATGACGATCACGATCCCGGCCTTCTCCTTCTTCTCGGGGTACACGACCCACGTCACGAGCTTGCCGCCGCCGGGCAGCGCGACGTCCACCCACTCCCCGTGGCGCGGCGACTTCGCGAGCGCGTCCTTCACCTGGTCGGCGTCGGGCGGGATCGCCTCGTTGCGCGGCGCGGGCGCGGCTGCGGGAGACGCCTTCGCGGCCGCCGCTTCCTTCGCGTGCTCGGCGTGCGGGTCTGTCTGGGAGAGGAGAGGCGGGGAGACGATGAACGAGGCGACGAGAATGGCTCGAAGGATCTGTTTCACGGCGGTCCCTCCACGATGGACTGGTAGACGAGCGTCCGGAATCGGCGATGGAGATCGGTGTCGCGGGCCGGGATCAGCTGCGTGAGGAAAAACGCGACGATCTTCTCCTTCGGATCGACGAAGAAGCGCGGGTAGTAGGCGCTGCCCCACCCGAACGTACCCGGCGAGTCGAGCCGCCCGGCCGGGCCGACGCGCAGGGTCACCTCGAAGCTGAAGCCGAAGCCGAGCCCTTCCTCGCCGTAGCGGGCTCCGACGACGTCCGACGTCGCGAGCTCGACGGTCTTCGGCGACAGGAGACGCACGCCGTCCAGTACGCCGCCGTTCAGGAGCATCTGGAGGAACCGGCCGAAGTCCGCGGCCGTCGAGAGGAGGCCGGCCCCGCCGCCGAAGCATTTTCGCGGCCCTTCGACGTACGCACCCTGGCCCATGTGGCCGCTCTCCGGCCCGCGCACGAGGGCGCCGGCCTCGGTCAGGCCGTAAACGGTCGCGAGGCGCGCCCGCTTTTTCGGAGGCAGGAAGAAGGACGTGTCCGGCATCTTGAGCGGCCGGAAAATCCGCTCCTCGAAGAACGCGTCGAGGCTCCGGCCCGAGACGACCTCGACGACGCGGCCGAGGACGTCCGTCGAGAAGCCGTACACGAACTTCTCGCCCGGCTGCGCCTCGAAGGGCAGCGTCGCGAGCCTCTCGACAAACGAGGCGAGCGTCTCGTCCTTGTCCGCGAGGTACCACCAGTAAGCGTTCGCGGCCCTGTAGCGCTCCTCGAGCGCGCCCGATCCGTACGAGATCCCGGACGTGTGCGTCAGGAGGTCGCGGATCGTGATCGCCCGCTTCGCGGGCACGGCCGTCGGCGGCGTGCCGGCCGGAGCGTCCTTTGGCGCCGGGACGAAGACCGTCGTCTTCGCGAACGACGGGATGAAGCGCGAGACCGGCGCGTCGAGAGTCAGGCGGCCTTCTTCGAGGAGGATGAGTGCCGCGACCGTCGTGACCGCCTTCGACATGGACGCGATGCGGAAGATCGCGTCCTTCGGCATCGGGATCTTCTTTTCCGCGTCGAGAAACCCAACGGCGCGGAAGTCCACCGTCCGCCCGCCGCGCGCAACGAAGACGACGGCGCCCGCGATCTTCCCGTCGGCGACGGCGCCTGCAAAAGCCGCGTCGAGGCGGCCGAGACGGTCCGGCGCGACGCCCGCTGCGGCGGGCGGCGCTGCCGGAAGACCCTGCGCGAACGCAGGAGCCGCGAGGCCCGCCGCGAGCCACGCGACGGCGAAACGACGCCGCACGGCGCTCACTTCCCCATCGCGGGCCAGTTCAGGACGACGACGGCGGGCTGATCGAGCCGGTCGTCCGCGTTGGCGAGGACGAGGAAACGATTCCCTTCCGGGGCCGGGATGTACTGCGAACGGTTGTCCGAGATCCCGTTGGCCGACACGCGAACCGGGAAGAGCGCTTTCGGGACCCCCACCTGCGCATCGGCGCCGAGGGAGAGCTCGACGGACATCAACTTGCGGTCGGTCGATAGGAAGTAGAGCTCGCGGCCGTCCGCGCGCCAGAGCGGCTGGTCCCCGCCGTCCGTCGAGATCTGCCACTTCCCGCCCGACGGCGGGAATCTCTGCACATACACCTCAGCGCGGCCCGTCTCGTCGGAGGCGTACGCGAAGAACTTCCCGTCCGGAGTCGCGGAGGAGTGCGTGACGGAAGCCTGGGGCATGGCGAGAAGAGGCTGGGTTTTGCCGTCGACCCCGAGCGCGAGCCTCCGGAGCTGGTAACGGCCCGCGTCGGCCGGAGATTCGTAGACGAGCCATGCGCCGTCCGGGCTGATGAAGTCGCCGTACACGTCGGCATCCGAGGCCAGCACCCGCTCGTCGCCACCCGACCCGTCGAGCGGACGGCGGAAAAGCCCCGTTCGCCCCTCGCGGTTCGACGAGAAGTAGAGCCACTTTCCGTCCGGAGTCACGAGCCCCGTGTTGTTGGACTTCGGCCCGAACGTGAGGCGCGACCAGGTCCCGCGCGCGAGGTCCACTTGCCAGAGGTCGAGAAGTTCGGTGCGGCGGTCGGTCACCGAGATCCCGAGGCGTTGCGCCCCCGCGAACCAGAACGGCTCGGACATGACGGCCGGATCGCCCACCGTCCCCAGAACCTTGCCCGCGCGGTCGAACCAGGTGAGCTTCTGGCGGGGCTGTGCGCGACGCCGGTAGACGAGTGTGCCGTCGCCGGCCGCCGCGAAGGCCGCAAGGCCGGTCCACCCGCTGTCGCCCTCGACGACGATCCCGTCGGCAACGAGTCCGGGCTCTCCGGAGAGCGTGCGGCGGCCCGCGTCGAAAGGCTGCGAGTACAGGGAGCTCTCGCGCACGTAGAGCAGGCGTCCCGCATCGTAGTCGGCCCGCCCGCGCGTCGCCACGATGAACGAGTCACCCGCGTCATCGAGCGACGCCGTGCGCACGCCGGTGCGGGCCGGGTCGTCGCTCAGGCAGAGATAGAGGAAGTGACTCCCGTCCGGCAGGATCTTCGGCCAGCGGTGGGAGAAGTCCTTCGAGCCGAACGCCGTCACCGGCGCGGGGACCCCGCCCATCGCGCTCACGCGGTGGAGCGGCATCCGCGTCCCGGGCGCAAAGACGATGACTCCGCGCGGGGACCACGCTCCGCCCCGGCCGTCCGTTGCCGGGCAGATCGTCTGCGGCGCCCCTCCGGACACGCCCACGCGGGCGAGACGGTCGCCCGTGAAAAAGGCGAGCGACGCTCCGTCGGGAGACCAGAAGGGAAACCGGGCGCCCTCGGTCCCGGAAAGAGCCTGCGCGCCCACGGCGTCGAACGAGCGGACATAGAGGCGATCGACGTCCTTCTCGTCCGTTGCGATGAACGCGAGCCGGCGCCCGTCGGGCGAAAGCGCCATCGAGTTGCCGAACGCCGCCCCCTCGGGGACGCGGATCTCGAACTGGACGACGGGCGCGGGCGCGCGCGGCGCGCGCGCCCGCAGCGCGAGCGCCCCCGCGCCGGCCGCGCACGCGGCCGCGAGCGCCCAGGGGAGATAGGGAGAGAGTGATCTTTTTCGCTCTGCGCTTGCTACGGTGGGGCTCGGAACGGTCTGTCTTTCTTCGAAGGTGAATGTGCCCGAAGCGCCGGGCGCACCCAGCTCCTCGAGATCAAGCCTCGCATCCGCGATGTCGTGAAGGCGTTGCTTCGCCTCGCGCCGCAGACATTTTCTAAGCAGATCTCTTATCTTCCCCGGCGTCTGCTCCGGCAGGGCCGCCCAGTCCGGCTCGCCGCGCAGGATCGCGGCGAGCGTGTCGGAGACCGTCTCGCCCTCGAAGGCTTTCTTTCCCGTGAGCATCTCGAAGAGCACGCAGCCGAACGCCCAGACGTCCGTCCGCTTGTCGACGGGCTTGCCACGCGCCTGCTCCGGCGACATGTAGGCCGCCGTCCCGAGGATCACGCCGGCTGCCGTGCCACGCGCCGTCAGCGTCGGCGAGTACGAGATCGACGGGTTCGAGACCGTCGCCTCGCTCTCGAAGATCTTCGCGAGGCCGAAGTCGAGCAGCTTCACGCGCCCGTCGGGCGTGATCTTGACGTTGGCGGGCTTGAGGTCGCGGTGGACGATCCCCTTCTCGTGCGCGGCCTCGAGCGCTTCGGCGATCTGTTTGGCGAAGGAAAGAGATTCTTCGAGTGAAAGAGGACCACGGGCCACGCGCACGGCAAGGTCGTCGCCCTCGACGAGCTCCATGACCAGGAGGTGGCGCGAAGAAGAAGAGGAGGAAGAGGGGATTTCTTCGAATGAGTAGATGGCAGCGATTCCGGGATGGTTGAGCGCTGCGAGCAGGCGCGCCTCCCTCTCGAACCTCTGTCTCCTCTCTTCACCTTCAAAGAACTCTTCAGGCAGCACCTTTACGGCGACCTCTCTCGCGAGGCGCGTGTCCTTGGCCCGGTAGACCTCTCCCATCCCGCCCGCCCCGAGGGGCGACAGGACCTCGTACGGCCCGAGGCGCGTGCCCGAGGAAATCGTCATGTTGAAGTCCGGTCTCAGTATACGGACGCGCGCTCGGACCGTCAGCCGCGCAGGATCGCGGAGAGGAAGCTCGCGCCGGAGAGGGGCGCGACGCCGAGATGCTCGGCGACGGTCGCCCCGAGGTCCGCGAACGTCGCGCGCGTCCCGATGTCGACGCCGGCGCGGACGCGCGGGCCCGCGGCCACCATCGGCACGAATTCGCGCGTGTGGTCCGTCGAGACGTCGGACGGGTCGCCGCCGTGGTCCGCCGTGATCATCAGGACGTCGCCCTCACCAAGGCCCGCGATCAGGGCCGGGACGAACGCGTCGAGCTCCTCGAGCGCGCGCGCGTAGCCCGCCGGATCGTTACGGTGCCCGAACTTCGTGTCGAAGTCGTTCAAGTTCGCGAAGACGAAGTCGTCGTCGCGCCCCAAGAGGGCCGCCACCGTCTTTTCGAGCCCATCGCGGTTGGACTCCGTGTGGACAGCCTCGGCGACACCCCTGCCCGAGAAGAGGTCCTCGATCTTCCCGATTCCGTAGACGCGCTTGCCCTGGGCCTCAAGCTCGTCGAGCAGCGTCGGACCGTCCGGCGGAACCGTGTAGTCGTGCCGCCGGTGGGTGCGCGTGAACGAGCCCGGCTTGCCGACGAAGGGCCGCGCGATGACGCGGCCCACGCGGTGCTTGCCGTCGAGCATCTCGCGGGCGATCTCGCACCATCGGTAAAGCGTTTCGATCGGGACGACGTCCTCGTGCGCCGCGATCTGGAAGACGGAGTCGCCCGACGTGTAGAGGATCGGCCGGCCCGTCTTCATGTGCTCTTCGCCGTACTGCTCGATGACCTCGGTTCCCGAGGCGGGCCGGTTGAGGAGCACCCTCTTCCCGACTGCTTTCTCGAACGGCTCTACGACCTCGGGCGGAAATCCTTCCGGGTAGAGCGGGAACGCGACCGGCACCGTCAGCCCCATGAGCTCCCAGTGGCCGGTCGTCGAGTCCTTCCCCGCCGAGGCCTCCGCGAGGCGGCCGAAGGCGCCCGAAGGCGCGGGCAGCCCGGCCGGCGCCTCGCCGTACATCGTGTGGAGAAGGCCGAGCAGCGCGAGGTGCGGGATGACGGGCTTGCCGTCGCGCACGATGTGCTGGAGGGTCCGCGCGCCCGCGTCGCCGAACGCGGCGGCGTCCGGGGCCTCACCGACCCCGAGCCCGTCGCAGACGAGGACGATGGCCCGCCGCTGCACCTAGAGTCCGGCCAGCTTCTGCTGCGCCTCGGTGCGCAGCGGCGAATCCGGGAAGTCCGTCACGAGGCGCTGGTAGAAGCCCTTGGCCTCGAGGTTCTGGCCCGTCTTCTCGTAGAGCTTCGCGATCGTGTAGACGAGGACGTCCTTGGGCAGCGGCGCGTCCGCCGAGTCGAGATACTTCTTCGCGGCTTCCAGCGCTTCCTTCGAGCGGCCCGCGGCCGACTCGGCGTCCAGCGCGGCGACCGCGGCGACTCCGGCGGCGACGGTGCCCTTCTCGCTCCTCGCGAACGCGCGGGCCGCGTCAAGGTTCGTGCCCGTCGCGGCGGACCCGCCGTCGATCCCGAGCAGCAGCACGGCGGCCGCGCGGCCGGACGCGGAGGACGGGCTGTCCTTGGCGAGCTCCTGAATCGCGCTCCGCGCGGCGGCCGCGCGTTCGGCGGCATCCTTGTAGAGCTTCGCGCCCGGGGCGGGACTCGGATCGGACGCGAGCGGCGCGTCGAAGATCGCGAGGGCCTGCGACAGGCGCGAGGCGGCGCGGCTGCTCTTCCACACGAGACCGCCCCAGAGCGCGACGATGGCGACGACGGCCGCCGCCCCGAGCGCAATCCAGCGGGTGGTCTGGGAACGGTGGCTCGAGACGTAGTCGCGCGCGTCGGTCAGCGCGTGCTGGAGCTGGTCGGTACGGAGCTGGTCTTTGGTCAGTCTGGCCATGGCGGGTTCGGGGCCGCGCGTCAGCAGAACGCGGCGAATGCCGCATCCGGGTGGTCGCACCGGAAGCCCTCGGTCTCCTTTTCCGGGTCGTAGTCGATCGCCGCGCCGTCGAGGCGCGAGTAGGAACAGGGGTCGAGCCACACGACAGGCCCGGGCTCCTTATCGCTTCTTCCGCTTGGCGGTCTTCTTGGCCTTGCGCTTCGGAGCGGCCCTCTTCGCCTTCTTCGCCGCCTTGCGGGCCGGCTTGCGGACCGCCCTCTTCGCGGTCTTCTTTTTCGGCGCCGCCTTCCTCTTCGCCGCCTTCTTCGCGGCTTTCTTCTTGGG
>JBDTTJ010000145.1:0-8055 GCA_039930645.1 Acidobacteriota bacterium | reverse complement strand
CGCGACGGGATGTACGTGAACCTCGGGATCGGCATGCCGACGCTCGTCTCGAACTGCATCCCCGCGGGCATGGACGTGATCCTCCAGTCCGAGAACGGGATTCTCGGGATGGGTCCGTACCCGACCGAGAGCGAGATCGACCCGGACCTCATCAACGCGGGCAAGGAGACGGTCACGGTCGTCCCCGGCGCCTCGTTCTTCTCGTCGGCCGATTCCTTCGCGATGATCCGCGGCGGCCACATCGACCTCTGCATCCTCGGCGCGATGCAGGTGGACGCGGAGGGCTCGATCGCGAACTGGATGATCCCGGGCAAGCTCGTGAAGGGCATGGGCGGCGCGATGGACCTCGTCGCCGCGGCGCGCCGGATCGTCGTGACGATGGAGCATGTCGCGAAGAACGGCGAGAAAAAGATCCTGAACCGCTGCACGCTGCCGCTCACCGGGCGCGCGTGCGTGCACCGCATCGTCACGGACCTCGCCGTCCTCGACGTGAAGCCGGGCGGGGGCCTCGTGCTCGTCGAACGCGCCCCGGGGATCTCCGTCGAGGAGATCCGCGCCGCGACCGAGCCGCCTCTGGACGTTTCGGGCGACGTGCCCGAGATGAAGGTCTGACTGGCCTCCGTCTTGCGGCGCGTCACGTGATGCGTCGAATCGGCCTCGTCCTCGTCGGGCTCCTGGCCGCCGGACGCGCCTTCTCCCAGTCCTCCTTCGACACCGACCCCTTTGCCGCGCGATTCCGCGAGAAGGGCGGGTTCGAGGTGAAGTTCAAGCTGCCGGAGAAGGGCGGCTCGATCCGCATCGCGATCGACGCGGGTGAGGAAGGCGGCGCGCAGGGCAAGCAGACGGTCGTGGACGAGGACCTCTTCACGGCCGAGGCGCCGCCCGGGAAATTCGTCACGGTCGAATACCAGGACATCCGCCTCACGGCGCGCCGCGTCACCGGGAGCCTGAAGCGGCGCACGGTCGTGGCCGAGGGCGACGTGACGCTCGCGCAGGGCCTGTCGCGCATGTACGGCGTACGACTCGACCTCGACCTGAACGACAAGGTCGGCGTCCTGCTGGACGGGCGCGTGGACCTCGAGGGCGGATTTCACCTCAAGGGGGCGACGATCGCGAAGGTCGGGCCGAAGAGCTTCACGCTCACGGAGGGGACCGTGACGGCGTGCGACGGCGACGACCCGGCATGGAAGTTCACGGTCAAGAGCGGTCGCGTCACGATCGAGGACTACGCGCGGCTCAAGAACGCGACGTTCACGCTCGGCGGGATTCCGCTTCTCTGGACTCCCTACATTCTCTGGCCGGCGCTGCGCGACCGCGCCTCGGGATTCCTCGTGCCCGGTCTCGGTTACAACACGAACCGCGGCGGCTACTTCGGCCTCTCCTACTACTGGGCGATCGGCCGCTCGTGGGACGCGACGTTCTCCGGCGACTTCTACACGGAGAAGTACTACGGCTTCGGCGCCGAGCTGCGCGGCCAGCCGTCCGCCGGCACGCGGTTCGAAGGGACGTATTACACGATCCAGGACCCGACCGTGAACCAGTGGCGCTGGCAGACGGCGGGCCAGCTCGTTTCGGACGACATCGCACCGAAGGTGCGCGGCGTCGTCACGTGGCTGAACTTCTCGGACCCTGGGTTCTTCCAGGACTTCAACCGGAACTTCGCGCTTGGCTCGACGCGCTCGCTCAAGAGCGAGGGTTTCCTGACGTGGGGTCCCGACCCGTGGGCGCTCAACCTGCGCCTCTCGCGCGAGGAGGCCATCGGGTTCGGCGACGGCAATTCCGTCGTCAGCGAGCGCTTGCCCACCCTCGAGGCGCGCCTGAGGCCGACGGCGTTCTTCGGCCAGTCCGTGTTCCTCGAGGTCCTCGCCCAGGGCGGGATGCTCCACGTCGACCGCGGCGCGAACCAGCCGGCAGGCACGTACGACCGCTTCGACATCTTCCCGCGGATCAACGTGCCGCTCTCCGTCGCGCCATGGCTCTCGCTCGAGGCCTCCGTCGCGCCGCGCCTCACGACGTACGGCGGATCGCTCTCGGCGGACGGGACGACGCTCCTCGCGGAGCGCTACACGCGCGAGGCGCTCGCCACGGACCTCCAGCTCACGGGGCCGTCTTTCTCGCGCCTTTTCGACTGGAAGGCCGGCGGTTTCACGAAGTGGAAGCACGTGATCGAGCCGCGCGCCGAGTGGGTCACGCTCTCGGGCCGCGACGACTTCAGCGCGACGCCGCTCTTCGACGAGATCGACTCGCTCACACCGACGAACGCGCTCCGCTACTCCCTCTTCCAGCACCTCCTCGCCAAGGGGGACACGGGCGGTTCGCGCGAGATCGCGTCCTTCGAGATCGCGCGGTACTACTACTTCAAGCTGCCCGGCGAGGGCACGACGTACGGCCCGAGCCCCACGGCGCAGCGCTCGTCGCCGACGGACTTCGTCCTGCGGGTGAACGCAGCACAGGGGCTCAACTTCGACAGCCGCCTGACGTGGGACACGCACTTCGGGCAGGTGACGTCCGCGAGCGTGACGGCGATCCTGACGGGCGGCGAGCGGTCGCTCGCGCTCTCGCTCTTCGACAGCCACCCGGTCATCATTCCCGCCGAGGGCGACCCCGGCGCCTCCGCGCAGCTCCGGATCGCCGCCGGCCTGCCCCTCCTGCCGAAGAAGCTGCGGTTCGACATCGAGGCGAACTACGACCTCACGAAGGGCAAGATGCTCGAGTCCCGTTCGCTCTTGACGTTCTCGGCGTCGTGTTTCAGGGTCCTCGTCGAATACCGCGATCTGCGCACCGGGGAGACGCCCTCGCGGGATTACCGGGTCGCCCTCACCCTCAGGAACGTGGGCAGCTTCCTGGACTTCACCGGCAGCCTGCCGTGACGAGGGATCGGCGGCGCGGGGGACACTCCCCACTGGACGTGCCACCCGGGCATCCAAAAAACCGTACATGAGCCTTCGACTCCTTCACCCGCACCTCTTCCGGACCCTCGCTGGAGTGGCGCTCGCGGCCGTGGGAGTCCTTCCGCTGGCTGTCCGGGCTGTGGAGCCAACGCCGTCCGCCGCGGCGTCCTGTTCGGCCCCGATCGTGATCGACCCCGCCTCCCTGCCGTATGCCGCCGGGGGGATCGACACGCGCTCGGCTCCGCTCGATCCCGCGGTCCCCGCGTTCCCCTGTTACGGGAAGCTCTTCCTTCCGGCGGGCGGACAGGTGCAGCCCTCGAAGGTGGTCTGGTTCTCCTTCACCCCTCACACGACGGACACGTACCGGATCGACACGTTCGGCTCGTCCCCCGCCGACTACGACACGATCCTCGGCGTCTACACGGGCGGCTGCGGGACGCTCGCGCCCGTCTCGGGCGTCTGCGGCCGAAACGGCTTCTTCCCGGACGACGGCCCCGGGACGCTCCAGTCCTCGGTCACGCTCAACCTGTCGGCGGCAACGACGTACACGATCGTCGTGGGCGCCATCGGAGCGCCGGACTCCTACACAGGGCAGGTCGCCGCCTCCTCGGGCGGGACGCTGAAGCTCAACGTCGCCCGCGTCGCGGTCGCGTACGCATACACGTACCTCGTGCCCTCCTTCGTGCGCTCGAGCGGTTTCACGACCGACCTCTTCGTGACGAACCTCGAGAACGCCGACGCGCAGTTCCTCGTGCAGTACCTCACGCACGGCAGCGACGGCGAACAGACTCTGCCCGCGCGGCAGCCGGTGGCGCCGCCCCAGCTCGTCGCGGCGGGGGGCAGCCGGCTCTACCTGGACGTCGTCGGGCTCTACGGCTACGCGGAAGACTGGGGAGCGCTGCTCATCCAGTCGACGCGCCGGCTCCTCGTCGGCTCGCGCACCTGGGCGCCCGCGCCGGGCGGCGGCACGGTCGGCCCGTACACGGCCGGCGTGGACGTCTCGCCGGGCCTGGCCTCGCCCGAAGCGCTCGCCACCGGCGAGACCGGCCGGTTCACGGGCGTACGCGAGGACGCGGCGGCCCGCACGAACCTCGTCTTCGCGAACACCGCGACCGTGCCGTGCGTCCTCCACGCGGAAGTGCGCGACGGCGCGGGGATCTTGCTCGGGGCCTCCCGTTCGTTCACGGTGCCGCCGTTCACGGCGATGCAGAAGAGCCCCCTGAAGGAAACGTTCGCGCTCGGTTCCGACGTGAGGAACGCCTCGGTCGTCGTCCGCAACACGACGGCGGGCTGCTCGGTCGTCGGCGTCGCGTACGTCGTCGACGGGAACGCCACTGCCGGGACGAACGATTCCTACGCCGTCCCCCTCCGCAAGTAGCCCCGCGGCGCGGGCCTCATCCGGTACACTGCGCCTTCCGTGCAGACGGTGATCCTCGGAGCCGGCGGAATGCTGGGCCGCGCCCTCGGGCGCGAGTTCCCGGCGGCCGAACGCTTCACGCGCGCCGCCCTCGACATCACCGATGTCCCGGCGGTGCATGCCGCCGTGCAGCCGGGCGTGAGACTCGTCCTGAACGCCGCGGCCGACACGCGCGTGGACGCGGCCGAGACGGACCCGCATCACAACCGCGTGAACCACGTCGCCGTCGGCCTGCTCGCGGCCCGCTGCAGCGAGATCGGCGCGACGCTCGTCCACGTATCGACGGACTACGTCTTCAACGGCCGGTCGATCCGGCCGTACCGCGAAGACGACCCCGTGGACCCGGTGAACGCCTACGGACGCGGCAAGCTCGCCGGGGAGCGCCGGGCCTTCGAGGAGGGCGACGAGGTCCTCGTCGTGCGCACGTCGTGGATCTTCGGGGCCGGCGGCTCGAACTTCGTGGACACGATCCTGAAGAGGGTCGAGGCGGGTTCCCGCGAACTTTCGGTCGTCGACGACCAGGTCGGACGGCCCACGTATGCCGGGGACCTCGCCGCCGCGATCCGCTCGCTGGTCGACCGGCGCGTGACGGGAATCGTCCATTTCGCGAACGGCGGCGACGCGACGTGGCACGACCTCGCCCGCGAGGCGCTCCGTCTCTCGGGGCGCGAGGACGTCGTGTTGAAGGCCGTCAAGACCGAGGAGTTCCCGCGCCCCGCACGCCGTCCCCGGCATTCAGTCCTCGAGACGTCGCTCTACGAGCGCCTCACGAAGGTCACGCCGCGGCCCTGGCCCCAGGCGCTCGCCGCGTACCTCGAGGAGCGCCGGGCCGTCGTGTCGCCGGCCCCGTTCGCATGACGCCGCTGCCGCGCGAGGAAGCGCTCCGCAAGGCGGTCCACGTCGGGATGGCGGGTTTCGCGCTGCTCCTCAGGACTCTGACGTGGCAGCAGGCCGCCGTCGCGGCGGGCGTCGCACTCCTCTTCAATGCGACGATCTTTCCGCGGGTCTCGCCGCATGTTCTTAGAAAGGAAGAGAGGGAAACGCGCTTCTCCGTCGGGATCACGCTCTATGCGGCCACCGTGCTCCTCCTGATCTTCACCTTTCGAGGCAATCTTCAAATCGCCGCCGCAGGATGGGGATACCTCGCATTCGGCGACGGCTTTGCCTCCATCCTCGGAATGAGTCTTGGCGGTCCACGCCTCCCCTGGAACTCGAAGAAATCCCTCTCCGGCTTCCTCGGCTATCTCGTTTTCGGCTTTCTCGGCGCCGCGTTCCTCTACGGCTTCGTCGCGGGGCGCTCGCCGTCCGGGTGGGAATTCGCGTGCCTCCTGACAGCCGCGCTCGCCGGGGCGGCCGTGGAGAGCCTGCCGTCGGAGCTGGACGACAACGTCCTGCCGCCGCTCGTCGCGGCCGGAGCCCTCGCTCTTCTCCTCCCGTGCCGCGCGGGTTTTCTCGACGCGCTCGAGCCCGCGGGCCTCCGCGCCTTCGCGGTCGCCCTCGGCATCAACGCCGCCGTCGCGGGCCTCGCGGCGGCGCTGCGCGTCGTGCGGTCCTCCGGCGCCCTCGCGGGCGCGCTCCTCGGGACGGTCGTCCTCGGGTTCGGCGGCGCGGGGCTGTACGTCCTTCTCTGGGTGTTCTTCCTCGGCGGCACGCTCGCGACGCGCTTCCGCAAGGCGCGCAAGGAGGCGATGGGTAAGGCCGAGGATTCGGGCGGGCGGCGCGGCGTCGCGAACGTCCTCGCGAACGTGTCCGTGCCCGCGTTCTGCGCGCTCGCCGCCGGCCTCGGCCCGCACGGCGGCGCTCTCAGACTCGCGGCGGCCGCGGCGCTCGCGACGGCGCTCATGGACACGGTCGGGACCGAAGTCGGGCAGGCGTTCGCGTCGCCGACCGTCCTCCTTCCGGACTTCCGCCGCGTGCCGCCGGGCACGGACGGCGCCGTGTCGGTTGCGGGTACTTTCGCGGGTCTTGCTGCGGCCGCCCTTCTCGCCGCGGTCGGGGTCGCGGCCTTCGTCCTCACGACCACCGGCGCGGCCGCGGTCGTCCTCGCCGCCCTCCTCGGGACCGTTCTCGAGAGCCTCCTCGGCCGCGCGGGCGCCCCGTGGCGCGTGTCGAACGGCCACGTCCTGAACTTCGTCAACACGCTCGCGGGCGCGGCGGCCGCGCCGCCACTCGCCGCGCTTCTCGGAGGCCTCTCGTGACGCCGAAGACCGCGGTCCGCCTGACGCGGCCGTTCACGCTGCTCCCGCCGCTCCTCGGCATCCTCTCGGGAGCCGTCTGCGCGTTCGGGAGCGTCCACAACCCGGACGCCGCGCACCGCGTGACGCCGGCCCTTCTCGGGATCGTCGCCCTCGGCGCGCTCTGCGCCTCGCTCCTGAACGCGGCCTCGAACGTTCTGAACCAGATCACGGACCTCGAGGTCGACCGGATCAACAAGCCCGACCGCCCGCTCGTGACGGGCGAGGCGTCGATCCGCTCGGCCTGGAGCCTCACGTGGATTCTCTACGTCCTCGCGATGGTCCCCACGTGGTGGATCGTCGTGCCGGCGCTTCCCGGTTTCGCAGCCCGCGCGCTGGCGCCCGTGCCGATGCACCAGTGCTTCTTCCTGTTCCTGGGCGGCCTCCTCGCGACCCTCGTCTACTCCGTGCCCGCGTTCGGGCGCACGAAGCGGCTCGGCGTCTGGGCGAACGTGACGATCGCGGTCCCGCGCGGGACGCTCCTGAAGGTCGCGGGCTGGACGCTCGTCGCGTCGGCCTTCTCGGCCGAGCCGTGGGTCATCGGCGGCCTCTTCGGCCTGTTTCTCCTCGGCGCCTCATCGACGAAGGACTTCTCCGACGCCGAGGGCGACCGCGCGGGCGGCTGCGAGACGCTGCCGGTGAAATACGGGAATCGCAGGGCCGTCGCGATGATCTCGCCGTTCTTCGTCCTGCCGTGGCTGCTCCTCGTCGGCCTCGCATGGGTGAACGACCCCTTCGCGCCCGGCCACCGGCTGCTGTCCGGAAACCCGTGGCTCCTGACGGGGCTCGGCCTGCTCCTCGCGACGTGGGGGGCGTACACGGTCAGCCTCCTCAGCCGCAATCCCGACGAGCTCGCCACGACCGAGAACCACCCGTCCTGGACGCACATGTACCTCATGCTCATGTGCGCGCAGGTGGGGTTCGCGCTCGCGTACGTGCTCTAGAAATTGGCGTACGATGGGGGTGTGTTCGAGCCCGCCGCGCTGCCCCCGACGCCCGACCTGCCGGCCCTGACGATCCGCTGGGAAGGGCTCGTCGTCGCCATCGACGCGACGACGCTGAACACGTTCGCGCGCCAGCTGATCCGCAACGTGCCCGAGGTCCGCGAGGTCCTGATAGACCCCGAGGACGGCCGGCTTCGGATCACCGTTCGCGTCAAGAAGGGAATCCCGGTGGCGTTCCGCGGAGAGATCCGGGACATGCGCGTCAAGGACGGATATCTCGGGTTTGCAATCGCCGAGCTGCGCGTCTTCAAGCGCGTCCCGATCCCGAACTGGGTCGTCAGGAAGATCGTGGACATGCAGCCGCCCGGCCGCGCGTTCTTCTACCCCGAGGACCGCATCGTCGTCGTGGACCTGAGCGGCGTTCTTCCGCCGGAGCTCTCCGTGCAGGTCAAGGACGTCGTCTGCGAGAACGGCGAGATGCGATTCGTCTTCGGGCCGAGCCAGTACCGGCTCGACAAGCTGCTCGCGGACATGGGCCGCGACCCGTTCGCGGACGAGTAGGCGGCCCC